>CALBXN010000189.1 GCA_937890485.1 uncultured Treponema sp. | reverse complement strand
TTAAGAGAGACTTTGAGGATTATACCAGTGGAAAGCTTTCCTGGGAGGAGTTTGATGGAAAATATGGTCATCTTCGAATTAGCATATGTGATATAAGGGCTCACAGCTACAGAAAATTATACAGTGATTTAGAGACAGTTCGAGATTATGAAGTGTCAAAAGGAAAGAAGATAGCCAAATCATTGGATAGAGATATAATTGCTAAGGCTCTTGAAGACTCAGAGCTTAAGGTTGATGCGGATAAGCTTATTGGCTTTATTAATGGAGCCAGTGAACTGGCTGATAGTTATAGATTTGAGTATGCAAAATCTATAGGTCTTCTTCTCGATATAATTGCAAGGCTAGGAGAGTTGATAGGTATAGATAAGGAGGATATGTCCTATCTGGAAATTCAGGATTTAGATAGCTATCATAGTAGAGACTCCTATGTTATGACCATAGAGGCCAGAAGAAATATGTATCATGCCTATTCTTATCTGGTGCTTCCGGATGTTATTAATGTGGGAGATTTGGATGTAATAGATATTGATGAGGAGATACCAGACTATCTGACAGACAAGTGTGTTGCTGGAGATATTGCCTATTATGACGAAGGCCATGATGTGGATGTGACAGGAAAGATTGTGTTACTCTCAAAGGTTACTTTGGCTTATGACTGGATCTTTACTAAGGATATTAAGGGAATAATAACCAAGAAGGATACCAAGGATTCAAGAATAGCAAAACGATGTATGGAGCTTAATATTCCGGCGGCCCTAGGCTGTGGTGAAAAGTTATTCAAAACAGTGCTTATGATGAAACGGGTAGAGCTAGATTGTGCTAAGAAGAAAATAAGTGAAGTAAAATAAGGGGGATTTTCATGGGACGAAAGCTTTTGATAGAATTCCCTGGTCGAAATTATAGCTGTGACAAGCCTCTTTTGTATTATTGTGGAAAGATATTTTCTGATAGGGGCTATGATGTTATAAAGCTTGATTATAATTATAGACTAAAAGGGGACAAGACCGATATATCCGGACTTATAGAAGAAGCTAAGGATATAGTATTAAAACAGCTTGCTGATCAGTTTGAAAAACTTGTTGAAGAACAAGAAGAAGTTACTAAAAAAGCTTTGGATGAAGCAACAAAAGAACAAATGGTTGCAGATAAAAAATTAGCAGAAGCTATAGAAGATCGTAAAGAAATTGCAAAGGATCAAAAGTCCGTTATTGCAGAAGCAATGAAAAATGCTGCTGTTAAGAATACTGCTTACGGATTGAAATTAACTGAAGATAAAAATAATGATTTATTATCAACTCTAGTAAAAATGGATGCTGATACAGGTAGAATTATTAAAGAATCTCCAGTTACTGTAATTAGAAATCGAATTGTTTATCCTGAAGGTGAGAACTTTATAGCTATTGCTGGAAAAACAGGTGGAAATGCAACTGTAAAACTTGTAACTCTTGATGGTACAAATATGGAAATCATTGGTGAAAGTGCTCAGACAATTGCTGAAGATTCTGCAATTGTAACACATAATGGTTCATACTTTGCTGTAATAGCTAATGATGATAATTATACATTAGGTAAGTTTAATTCTGATTTAACATTAGAATATTCTTCAAAAATTAATGTTGAACCATCAACTCCTATAATGGTAACAGAAAAAGGTGTTGTTGTTACTTCATCAAATGGAAATTTGGTATTGTTAAATGCAAAAGATTTAAATCAAATTACTGAATAAATTTTAGTACAAAAAAAACTGTTTCACAGTTCAGTTGTGAAACAGTTTTTTTTTATTTTTTTAATAATTTTGTATATAATTTTTCGTATTCCTGGGCTGAGTTTTCCCAAGAAAAATCTTTTTCCATGACTCTTTTTTGCATTTGAGTAATATGCTGAGATTTGTTATACCAAGCAAAAACTGCCCACCCTACTGTATCGTAAACACTTTGAGGTGTTAAATCATTTAACATAAAACCTGTTACTGTACCAGTTTTTTCATTGTAATTTTCTACAGAATCAGCAAGACCTCCAATTGCACTTATAATGGGTAAAGTTCCGTATCGTTGACAATTCATTTGAATACTTCCACATGGTTCATATTTTGACGGTATTAACATAAAATCACTACCACAAATAAGTAAATGTTCTAATTCTTCATCAAATCCAATAAATGATTTAAAATTTGGTAAATTATTCTCTAAAATCTTAATTTCGTTTTCACACCAACTTTCACCTGTTCCCATTACAATAAATTGAATTTTCATATCGGTACATATAGCATGCGTACAACCAAATGATGGTGAAAAAAGTTCATTAATTCCTTTTTGTTCAATAAATTGTGAATAAAAACTTATCAAAGGTATATCTGGATTTATTTCTAATCCCATTCTTCTTTGTAATTCTAGTTTGTTTTTTGTTTTAAGTTTTAAATTATCTACTGAATAGTTTTGAAATATAAATTTATCAGTTTGAGGATTCCAAAATTTAGAATCTATTCCATTTAAAATTCCATATAAATCTTCGCTTCGGTAACGTAACAGAGAATCAAGTTTTAAACCAAATTTTTCAGTTAATATTTCTTTTGCATAAGTTGGACTTACAGTAGTTATCATATCAGCACATTGAATTCCTGCCTTTAGAAAATTCATATTATCAAAATTTTCAAAACCAGCTGAATAATAATACTTCCACTCTATATTTGTTGTGGGAAATAAATGTTTACTATAAATTCCTTGAAATCCTAAATTATGAATTGTAAGAATAGATTTTGTATTAGAAAATTCAGGATTTTTTCGTTCATAAAATTTAAGAAGAACAGAAATTAAAGCAGTTGGCCAATCATAAGAATGAATTATATCCGGAAACCAATTCAACTCACGACATAGTTGGAATGTACTGTGACAAAGCAAAGAAAATCTTTGAGGATTATCATTATAATTTGGTTCTTCTTTTGTACCGTATATTCCATCTCTACCAAAATATTTTTCATAATCGATAAAGTAAAATTCTAAATTATTATTTTGTGAAGTTTTTATTGTTGAAGTATAAATATTAACAGACTTGTCTTCAAAATCGCAAAATACATTTAATTTAAGATTTGTTGAATTTAATATATCCCGTGAAATTCCATAATAACGAGGTAGAAGTATTTTTACATTATGTCCATTATCAATTAAAGTACTTGCTAAAAAAGTAACTGCACTAGCTAAACCACCTGTACTAGCAAAAGGCATTGCTTCAGAACTTACCATGAGGATATTCATAAATACTCCTACTGAAAATTAAGATATTTTACCAAGTGTTTTTTGCTTCTTTTAAAGATTCAGCACAGTTTGTAATTGTTTTTTCAGAAACGCAAAATGCCATTCTAAAATATCCTGGACATCCAAATCCTGAACCAGGAGCACATAGAATGTTAAATTTTTTCAAATGATCACAAAATGCAAATTCGTCACAAATTTCATCTTCACCATCTTTTATGATGAAGTTTTTATTATCATCTAAAGTTGGTAATGGTGCTTTACAAAATAAGTAAAAAGCACCTTCTGGTTCTACAAACTCTATTCCTGCATCTTTTACAACATCTGTAATCATCTTACAACGCTTGGTATATATAGAATAGTCTACATCAGCATTCCAACATTTTGCAACAACTTTTTGAAAAAAAGCAGGTGCATTTACATATCCTAAAGTTCTAGTTGTAAAAGTACAAGCAGCGATAAATTCCTTTGCGTCTTCACATTTAGGATTTACTGCAATAAAACCGATTCGTTCACCAGGTAAACTTAAATTTTTAGCAAAAGAAGTTACAACAACAGCATTATCATATGAAGGGAAAACAGCTGTAACTTTTTTTCCGTTATAGGTAATTGCTCTATAAGGTTCATCACATATTAAGTATGGCATTCGCCCTATTTTATTTCCATGTTCTTTAAGAATTGAAGCTAATTCTTTTATTTCTGACTCTGAATAAATTTTTCCAGATGGATTATTTGGTGAATTTATTAATACAGCAGCTGTTTTATTTGATAAAGCATTTTTAATATTCTCTACATCAAGTGAAAAATCTTTTTTACTTTTTACAGGAATAAGATTTCCTTTGTAATTTGCTACATAGTTTCTGTATTCTGCAAAAAAAGGAGCAGGAACAATGACTTCATCATCTATATTTAAGATTGCTTTAAAAACACTGTTTAAAGCTCCTGCAGCTCCTACTGACATAACCACATGATTTTCATTTAAAGCATCCGAACTAGATAAACCTTGTTCTAAATTAACTTTATCTGCCATTGCTTTTCTTGTTTCTGTGTAACCTGCATTTGGCATATATGCATGTCTATCATTTGAGTTATCTTTTGCAATTTCATTAACAACTTGATAAATTTTCTCTGGTGGTGGCATATCAGGATTTCCTAAGCTAAAGTCGTAAACTTTATCTTCTCCAAATTTAGCTTTTAATTGAATCCCCTCTTCAAACATTTTTCTAATTACAGATGCACCTTTACTGTTCATTAATTCTTTTATATGTTGTGCGATTGCCATTTATAATCTCCTTTTGTAAATTTTTATATTCTGATAATTTTATATTTTTAGGAAACTAATCTCCCCTTCCAAACATAACCTTTACCTTGTTCGCTACGAATCCAAGAAACAAGGGCAATGTACAATAAATTCAAGTGTACAATTGGAAATAAAAATGCTATATAAAATGGTAATTTTCTTGTTAAAAATATCATTAACCAAGAAAGGCAACAAAGAGTTACATTTATAATTAAAGATAATGTAAATGTATCTATGTAATGAGTGTTATTGGTATATAGTTCCACAAGTTGTATTACACATAAAGGCATTGGTAATACAAGGAAGAAAAATAGTGCCAAAATAATAAAAGTCATAACAAAAGGATTTTTTCCTAAAAAATCAAAGATGTTTTTACTTATTCCTCTTACTGACTGTTCGTAAGTTTCATACATTCTACAACTTGCGGCTTTCTTAAAATCAAGAAAAACTGTTTTATATCCAGCCTTTTTCATTTCTCTTGCAAGATAAACATCTTCTGTTGTAAAAGATTTTAATTTTTCATATCCACCAATCGCTTTGAAAGCTTCTGCTCTAACACCAATGTATTGGCCAATTGCAGTAGAAAAAATTGAAATTTTAGATTTTGCATTCATCCATAAAGGAATTACTAGTCCTGTTAAAAGATAAATAAGAGGAATTGTGATTTTTTCACCAAATGTTACTGTTTTTTGACCAATATATCCAGAAACTAAATCAGCCTTATGTTTTAATATGTTTGCAATCATCATTGAAATAGAATCTTTGGTATGAATTGTATCAGCATCAGTAAAAAGGTAATATTCACCTTTTGCATAATTCAAAAGTTGTTGCATTGCAAAAGACTTTCCTCTCCAATTTGTTGGCAAGGGTTTTCCTGAATAAAGTTTTATTTTTCCAGGATTTTGTTTTGCTAAGTTTTTTACAATTTGATAGGTTTTATCAGTTGAATTATCATCTAAAACTAAGATTTCGTAGTTTTCATATGATTGATTAAGAAATGATTCTATACAAGTTTTTATGTTATTTTCTTCATTTCTTGCTGGAATTAAAACAGAAACAAAAGGTTGTTCTTTTGGCATTGAGACAACTGTATCTTTTTTTATTTTTAAAATGTTTAGCAATGAAAATACAAAGAAATATACACCAACTATAACTAAAATTAATGAATAAATTTCCATAAGTGCGTTACTCCTCTAAAATTGAATCAATTACAGGTTCAATATCAACAAAAGCATCTTTTGTATACTCCCTATTTTGCATACTTAGCACAAATTTATTGTAGGGATAAATTTCCGCTGCTTTTTTTAGCCATATATCTGCTTCTGTAAAATTTTTTTGTTGATAATAAATATATCCAAAGGATTTATATACATTAAAACAATCTTCCTTATCAAGATTGTCATTTTCTAATATTTGTTTTAATACTTTTTTTCCTTTTGTTAAATTTTTTAATGGTTTAGGAGAATATACAATGACACTACATATCAAATAACGAGCAGCGCCAAGTTTATTGTCGAGTTTTAATGCTTTTTTTGAAATAGAAGGAACTTTTAATCCGTTGGCAATTAAAAATGAAGTTGGTTTTATTGGACAAATTTGTGCTAAACTTTCAGCATAAGCAAGATATCCTTGTGCTGTAGGATTTATTTTATTTGCTTTTTCAGCCCAATTCATTGATGATTCTAAATATTCTATTGCTTTTTGTATTTTAGATAAATCTATATAATAAAGCCCCATTAGATAATCACATTGAGAAAATTTTATATTACTTTCTATTGTGTTATCATTTTCAATTAAAGAAATAGTAGTTTTATATTGTGTTAGTACATTGGATTCTGTTGTATTTGTACTATTGTAAACAGAATCTCTTAATATATCATAAGATTCACTATAATCACTTTGAGCAACTAGGTTTGAAAGAGTAAATAAAAATAAATATTGTAAAAATACAACTTTTATTCTTCGTAATTTCATACACCATTAAGTGTAATTAAAAAATTAATTTAGTCAATAGGTGTATGTAGATGCGAAAAATTACAATAATTTCAAATAAATTACTAAAAACAAACTCATTTATACTTGTTAAGTAATAAAACACTTGCACTTAAAATAATTATATGATAAAATGTTCACAAGTTGAACATTTAGTTATATTTACTTTTAGTGTGTTTCGGCCACAAAATGATTTTTATAACTTTACATCTTCTCTATTTTTATATTGATTAAGTTCAATATAGTCTGTTTTTCACTTTTTTTTAATTTACAATGAATTCACCCAAAGATTTGATTTTTTTATCAGATGTGCATAAAACATTATTATCCTCACCAGATGCCTCTCAAAGAGATATTTCAAAAGCATTGAATATGTCTTTAGGAATGACAAATAATATTTTAAAACGTTTTGCTGATAAAGGGTGGATATATATGAATAAAATTTCTGCTAGAAATATTCGATATGTTCTAACACCAGAAGGTTTAAAAGAAGTTGCAAAACGTAGTTATAATTATATTAAGAGAACTATAAAAAATGTTTATGACTATAAGGAACTTATTCTGTCATACATAACTAATAAAAAAAATAATGGAATACAAAATGTTATTTTATTAGGTGAAGATGATATTGCCTTTATCATTGAATATGCATGTCAAAAAAATAATGTATCCTTTTCAAATGTAAAAAAAATTGATAAAGGAGAAAGTGTAGATAATAACACTTTATTACTTTTATCTGAATCCGTAAGTGAAAATGAAATACCAGAAAATTTACATAAATATAATTTCTGTAAGATAATGGACATTATATTGTAATATATTTTAAGTGAAATACTTATTTATGCACTACTTCAAATATATTATTTTAGTTTAAAATTCTTTTACAAAACTGTAAACAACCTTTGTTATGTCTTTTTAGTTTTCGAGTACAAGTTTCTTTGTTAAAACAATGTGCTGTAAATAGAAATGAAAAGTTATCAAGTGTTTCATTAATTGATAATTCGATTGGAGAAATTTTTGATTGTTCCTTTTTTTGTTTCATAAAATTAAACATGGTAAACTCCTTTTTTTTTGATTTAAGAATCATATATATTTATTATAAGTTTAAAATTTGAGTTTTTTATAATATTTTGAAAAAAAATTATATTTTTTTATTAATATATTTGTAAAAAATATTATTGTATGTATAGTAATTGGAATGGATGGAACCAATATTCAATAATTTTATTTATGAATTGTAAAAAAAAGTGCTTTTATTAGTTAAAAGATGTAAAAAAAGTAGATTTTTTTCTTGATAGGGTTTATTTTTTTTGTACAGTTCAGTTAAAATAAATGTTGATTTATAAACTTTATAGTATAAAATTATTTTATATACTTTAGATTTAAATATTTTATACATAAATTTGAATATATTTTTTAAGGAGTGTATATATGAAATATGCATTAATTGGATGTGGAAGAATTGCTACAAATCATGTAAAAGCAGTTCTTAATAATGGACTAGAATTTGTTGCAGCATGTGATGTTGATTTAGAAAACATTGAAAAACTTTTATCTAAACATAATCTTGAAAAAGAAGTTTCAATAAAGAGATACACTGATTACAAAGATATGATTGCTAATCATCCTGATTTGGATCTTGTTGCGATTGCTACTCCATCTGGTATTCATGCTGAAATTGCACTTTATTGTATTGATCATGGTATAAATGTGATTATTGAAAAACCAATGGCAATGAATATTTCTGATGCAAATGAAATTATTAAAAGAAGTGAAGAAAAAGGTGTAAAAGTTTCTGCATGTCATCAAAATAGATTTAATGTGGCAGTTCAAAAAATGAGAAAAGCTGTTGAAGAAGGTCGTTTTGGAAAACTATCTCATGGTTCTATTCATGTAAGATGGAACAGAAATAAAGATTATTATACACAAGCTCCTTGGCGTGGAACATGGGCTGAAGATGGTGGTTGTTTGATGAATCAATGTATCCATGGAATTGATTTGCTTCGTTGGATGATGGGTAATGAAGTTGATACAGTTTATGGAGTAACTCGTCAGCAACAACATCATTATTTAGAAGCTGAAGATGTTGGTATGGCAGTTGTTACTTTTAAAAATGGAGCAGTTGCAACAATCGAAGGTACAACAAATGTATATCCTCAAAATCTCGAAGAGACTTTGTATTTATTTGGTGAAAATGGAACTGTAAAACTTGGTGGAAAATCAACAAATAATATTGATGTTTGGGATTTCAAGGACGAAACAGAAGCTGATAAAGAAAATAAAGGTTTAGAAGAACAAACTAGCAACGTTTATGGGAATGGTCATACAAGTTTATATGCTGATATGATAGAAGCAATTAATACAAATCGACAACCTTATGTAGATGCTGTTTCTGGTCGTAATGCATTAGAAATGATTCTTGCAATCTATAAGAGTATGAAAACAGGAGTTCCTGTTAAATTACCATTGACAGATTTTGCTAGTACTGATATGAAAGGATTTTTTGATAATGTCAGAGACTAATTATTTTGTACACGAATCTTCATATGTAGATGAAGGTGTTGAAATTGGTGAAAATACAAAAATTTGGCATTTTTCTCATATTCAAAAAGGTGCAAAAATAGGAAAAAATTGTTCCTTTGGTCAAAATGTAAATGTGTCTAACAATGTTGTTATTGGGAATTTTGTAAAAGTTCAAAATAATGTTTCCATTTATGAAGGTGTTGAATTAGAAGATTATGTTTTTTGTGGTCCTTCATGTGTTTTTACAAATGATTTAACACCTCGTGCAAGATTTCCTAAGGGAGCTGTTGGATACAAAAAAACTTTGATAAAACATGATGCATCAATTGGTGCCAATTCTACAATTGTATGTGGTCATACTATAGGTGAATTTGCTTTGATTGCAGCAGGTGCTGTTGTAACAAAAGATGTCCCTGCTCATGGGTTGATGATGGGAATTCCAGCTAAGAGAGTTGGTTGGGTTTGTAATTGTGGTAATGTACTAAATAATAAATTAGAATGTACTTGTGGAAAAAAATTTTCATTAAATTCAGATTCTATAAAGGAATTATAAGATATGGAATTTAGAGACTTAAAAAAGCAATATCAAGTTCTAAAAGACGATATTGAATCAAAAATTCAATCGGTGTGTGCTTCTGCTCGTTATATTTCTGGTCCTGAAGTAAAAGAATTAGAAAAGCAATTAGCAGAATATGTTGGCGTAAAACATTGTATTACCTGTGCAAATGGAACTGATGCTATTACACTTGCATTAAAAGTTTGGGGAATTGGGTCTGGCGATGCAGTTTTTGTTCCAGATTTTACTTTTTTTTCAAGTGGTGAATGTCCTGCTGCAGAAGGAGCAACATGTATTTTTGTGGACGTAGATGAAAGAACTTATAATTTAGATCCACAAAGATTAGAGTTAGCAATTGAAGAAGTTATAAAAGAAGGAAAATTAACTCCTAAAGTAGTAATTGCTGTAGATTTATTTGGATTACCAGCAGATTATGAAAAAATTAAAATGATTTGTAATAAATATAATCTTTTACTTTTGGAAGATGGTGCACAAGGATTTGGTGGAGAAATAAAAGGAAAAAGAGCTTGTTCTTTTGGTGATATTTCTACAACTAGTTTCTTTCCTGCAAAACCTTTAGGTTGTTATGGTGATGGTGGGGCTGTGTTTACAAATAATGATGAATGGGCTTCTTTGTTAAGAAGTTTAGCTGTTCATGGTAAAGATGGAGATGACAAATATAATAACATTAGATTAGGATTAAATAGTCGTCTTGATACAATACAAGCTGCAATTCTTCAAGTAAAATTAAAAGCCTTTATTGATTATGAAGTTACTGATATTAATAAAATAGCAGAATGTTATACAGCTGAATTTGAAAGTTGTGGATTAGATAAAATTGTTGTATTACCAAAAATACAAGAAGGTTTTTTAAGTAGTTGGGCTCAATATACCATTCAACTTCCAAGTAAAATTAGTAGAGAATCTTTACAAAAAGAATTGAAAAAATTTGATATACCAACTATGGTATATTATATAAAACCTATGCATCAACAAGGTGCATATGCAAATACGATTAGTGCCAATGCAGATTGTCCTGTTACAGAACGATTGAGTGCTTCGGTATTAAGTTTACCTATGCATCCTTATATGCAACATACGGATGTAACTTATATAGTTACTAAAATTAATGAAATTCTAAAACAAATGTTATAGGAGATATTAAAATGAATTTTAATAATATTTATGAAGGTTTAATTTCTGGAAAAGAAAAATTAGCTCTTGTTGGTTTAGGGTATGTGGGAATGCCAATTGCCGTTGAATTTTCAAAACACATTCCTGTTATTGGTTTTGATATTAATGAAAAAAGAGTTGAAGAATATAAGAATGGGATTGACTCTACCAATGAAGTTGGCGAAGCAATAAAAAATACTAAAGTTGAATTTACTGCTGACCCTAAAAAATTAAAAGAAGCACGTTTTATAGTAGTTGCTGTCCCTACCCCAGTAAATCCTGATAATACACCTGATTTACGACCTGTTGAAGGTGCTTCTAAATTAGTAGGTCAAAATTTAACTGCTGGAACAATTGTAGTATTTGAATCAACAGTTTATCCAGGAGTAACAGAAGATGTTTGTGTCCCTATTATTGAAAAAGAATCTGGATTAAAATGTGGTAAAGATTGGAAAATTGCATATTCTCCAGAAAGAATTAATCCAGGTGACAGAGTTCATACATTAACTACAATTAAAAAGATTGTATCTGGCATGGATGAAGAAACTTGTAGAGAAGTAAAAAAAGTTTATGATATTGTAATTAAAGCTGGAACTTTCCCTGTTTCAACAATTAAAACAGCAGAAGCAGTAAAAGTAGTTGAAAATAGTCAAAGAGATATAAACATTGCTTTTGTAAATGAAGTTGCAATGATTTGTGATAAAATGGGAATTGATACAGATGAAGTTATTGCAGGTATGAATACAAAGTGGAATGCACTTGGATTTAAACCTGGTCTTGTTGGAGGGCACTGTATTGGTGTTGATCCATACTATCTTACAAATGCAGCTGAGAAATTAGGATATCATAGTCAAATTATTTTGAATGGACGCAAAGTAAATGATAGTATGGGAGCCTTTGTTGCTGATGCTGCAATTAAACAAATGATTGAAGCTGGAATGGCTCCTAAAAAAGCCACAGTTCTTATTTTGGGAATTACTTTCAAAGAAAATTGTCCTGATACAAGAAATAGTAAAGTTGTTGATATTATTAATAGATTAAAAGAATACGATATAAATCCTATCGTTGCTGATGATTGGGCAGATAAGGAAATTGCAAAACATGAATATGGTGTTGATTTGGTTGAATTTAATAATCTTCCAAAAGCAGACTGTGTTATTGTTGCTGTAGGACATAATGAGTTCCGCTCTATGAGCACAATGCAATTAAAAGAATTATTTAAAGATAATCTTCCTGACGGAGAAAAAGTTTTGATTGATGTAAAAAGTTTGTACAGATATGATGAACTTGTTGCATCAGGCATGAAATTCTGGAGATTGTAAAATATAACTTATACTATTCTTAAATGGATAATAATACGTAATATGAATTTTTCATTAAAAGAAAATAAGTTCGAAAGAAATAGCAACATAGAAATATTAAGAATAATTTCTATGTTGCTTATAGTTGGTTATCATATGATAACCAATGGGCTAATAAAACCAAACTATTTAATTTATAGTTCTGGAACAATATTTAATAAAATAACATCTTTAATATTTTTCCCTGCTGGTCGTATAGGTGTTATGTTGTTTTTTATGATTACTGGATATTTTTTGATAGAAAAAGATAGTAGTTCAGCAAAAAAAGTAATTATAAAAACTGCTTATTACTGTATACTTCTGAATATTTTATTTATTTTTTCTCAATATTTTTTTGGAATTTATGGTAAAACTTTAAGTTTTAATTGGAAAACGTATTTACAAAAAAATATGTTGATACCATTTTCGTCTGGAATGCATTGGTTTTGTACAAATTATATTATTTTAGTAATTTTTTTACCAGTGATTAATAAATTTCTTAGAAAATTATCTATAAAAGGTTTTTTGATTTTTTTATTTATTGCAAATTTTTTTTGGTATGGTTTGGGTTATTATTTTTCTGTAAATTATTATTATTTATATGAAACTTTGTTTTTTTATTCTTGTGGTGCATTTTTTAAGTTTTTTTTCTCAAAGAAAAAATTTAAAAAATATTTTTTAATTCTTTTGTTTTTTGTGTGTTATTTTGTAGCTATAATTCTTTCAAAAATTATTTTTACTGCAAATTTAGAAAATAATGTAACCTTGGCAAAAATGTCGAATTATTTTCTACGAACTATTTTTGTTCCTATAATAGGTTTTCTTTTATTTATGATATTTAATTCGTTAAAAATAAAAAATAGTAAAACAATAAATTTCTTAGCATCTAAATCTTTGGATGTTTATTTATTACATGGTTCAATATTTCAGACTTATTTATGGTCAGTTATTTTTAATATAAAATCTTTTTATAAAAGTAATTTTTTTATTGTTTATTTATTAGCAAGTATTTTTGCAATTTTTATGATTTCGACTTTTTTAGGTTACTTAAGTGACAAATTTTTTATTTCAAAAATTAACAAATTTGTGGATAATTTATGGATAAAAATAAAACACAAAATTATTCGTGAAGAAGTAAATAGTTTATGAAAAATAAAATACTTGAAATACTTAATAAATTAAAAAACAAAGGGGCATTCTCTATTCTTTTGGGGACATTAAGTTCAAAATTTGTTGCTTTTTTTGCATCTATATTTGTTGTTAGATTATTAACAAAAGAACAGTATGGTCAATTGTCCTATTTTGAAAATATTTATAGCTATTTTTATATTTTTGTAGGACTTGGTTTAGCAAATTCAATTCTAAGATATGTTGTCATAAAAGAATCTAAGATAGAAAAACTTAAAGTATTTAATTATTCTATAAATGTAGGTTCCTTATTTAATTTTTTATTAATTGTATTGGCATCAATTTTTGTTTTTTTTGTTCCTCGTCCTAGAGAATTTTCTGGAAATTCCTTGATTTTTGAAGTTGTTATTTTATTATTACCAATTAGGTATATAATTGATTGTTGTTTAAACTTAGAACGAGCTACATTTGATAACAATAATTATGCATTACATTCTTTTTTATTATCTTTCATTGTAGTATTTTTTAGAATATTAGGTGCGAAATTTGACTCTTTAAGAGGAGCTGTTTATTTTCCATTTTTTGCACAATTGTTATTTATGCTTTTTTTGTATATTTTTTCTATTAAAAAGAACTTTTCAATGGAAAAAACAGAATTTTCTAAGTTAAAAGAAATAAATTTAGAGAAAAAAGAAATAAATTCATATTCATTTCAATATATGATAACAAATGGTCTCTGGGCCATATTTATGCTTAATGATGTATTTATACTTGGGAATTTTTTAAAAAATGCAAATCTTGTTGCCGAATATAAAGTTGCATATGTTCTACCTGCATGTTTATCAATTTTTTCTTCAGCAATTGGTATTTTTGTAGGTCCCTATTTTACAAAAAATGAAAAAAATGGAAATTTTAATTGGGTTTGGAATAACTGGAAAAAAGTTTGTCTTGTATCAATTGTTTCAATTGGAGTAATTTCCGTTATCTTATTTATTTTTGCAAATATTTTTATAAAAATTCTTTATGGTGATACTTATTTATCAGCAACAAAAGTTATGCAAATTTTAACGATTTCATCATTTATTAATTCGGCTTTAAGATTTCCAACGGCAAACATTTTAGCATCAGTTGGAAAAATAAAAATAAATTTAGTTTCTGCTGTAATTGGTGTTATTACACAAATAATTTTAGACTTATTAGTTGTAAATAAGTTTGGAATTTTAGGTATTGCTTTTGTGAACATTTTAGTTTACTCTCTAATGTCAGCATTAGTAATCATTTCTTTTATAAAAAATTATAAAAAGAAATAGTTTTTTTCATTAATAATTTGTTTGTTATATAACCTATTAGAATAAATGAATTATATGTTATATAACAATTTAAATTATAAATATATTTGCTTTTTTAATTTTAAGGTTAATAATAAAAAAATGAAAAAAAAAGAAATATATAAATTTATTGGATATACAATAATTTTATTTCTAGCAAAAATCTCTCTTGATTATATTTATGATAAGATTGTATCAACAATCGGAGGATATCAGAAGTTTCAGAATTTTTATTCTTTTTCTACTTCTATATTCACATGGATAGTTTTTTTTATTTCCTTACCTATTTATTATAAATATTACAAAAATTGTAAATCATTCCTCTCTTATGAAATTATTTTTATTTTATATTTAACTTCATTTCTTCCATGTCTTTCGATGATGAAATATAATGCAATAACTCTTTTTACTTTTATTCTATATATTTTTTATTGGTCAAGTTTATTATTTTTTAATGAATTATTTTGTTTATCTACATCTAATGTAAAACTTTTTAAGAAGAATTTTTATTTAAATAATAAAAATTTAATCATAATTTTTATTTTGTTTTTTTTAGGAATCATATATATTTCATATGTATATACTGGATTTAGAATAAATTTTGACATTTATAAAGTTTATGAATTGAGAGCAGATTCTAAAAGTTATTCTATGCCTAAATTATTAAGATATTTATTTACATGGAGTAAAGTTGTTATTTCTATTCTAGCTTCTTACTTTTTGATTAATAAAAGATATTTCTTTGTATTTTTATGTATAATTTGTCAAATACTTTCTTTTGGTATTGATGGTGCTAAAGTTACAATTTTTTTACTTGGTATAATTCTAATATTATCTATAATTCCTAAAAATAATTTTACAAAGTTAAATAAATTTTTGTCACTATGTTTTTTATTTATTTTGTTAATTTCTATTTTATTACATAAGATTTTTGATAGTATTTTTATACCTAACGTTTTTATTAGAAGAATGTTATTTACCCCTATTTTATTAGCAGACAATTATGTTGATTTCTTTACAACACATGTACCTGATTTTTTCAGACAAGGATTTTTAAGAAGATTTGGATTACAAAGTCCATATCCTAATATTGCATATATGATTGGAGATATATATTATAATAGACCTGAAATGAGTGCTAATAGTGGTTTATTGGCAGATGCAGTTACCAATTTTGGTATTAGTGGTATAATTTTTATGCCATTAATACTAACATTTTGTTTTTATATACTAGATAAATTATCAAAAAAAATTGATAATAGACTTTGTTTAGTTATTGCATTTTATATATCTATGATATTATTAAATTCAGCTTTAATGACTTCTTTATTAACACATGGACTTTTTTTGATATATATTTTTTTATACTGTTTAAGAAAAAATGAGGTAAAATAATGGCAAATATTTATCATATAACATCAGTACATCAAAGATATGATACTAGAATTTTCAAAAAAGAATGTACTTCTTTGGCTGAAAAAGGTCACAATGTTAATTTAATAGTTTGTGATGGTTTAGGTAATGAAACAAAAAATAATGTTAATATAATTGATACAGGTGTTTCAAATAAAATTGGTAGAATAAAAAGATTTTTATTTTTACCTAAAAAGATTTACAAAGTTTTACAAAGTAAAAAAGATATTGATTTTATCCATTTTCATGACCCAGAGTTGATTTTTATTGCAAAAAAATTTGCAAAGAAAGGTATTAAAGTAATTTACGATTCACATGAAAATTTACCAAAACAAGTTTTATCTAAACCATATATACCTACTTTTGCAAGAAAAATTATTTCTTCAATCGTAAACTTTATTGAATTAAAAGCTGCAAAAAAATTTTATGCAGTAGTAACAGTAACAGATGAAATAAAAAATAGATTTTTAAAAGTAAATAAAAACGTATATTTATTAAGAAATTTTTCAATTGTTAAATCTTTTGGAAATGTTAATTTTCTTGAGAAAAAAATGAAATTTGTTTATAGTGGTGGTATAACAAAAATACGTGGTGCACTTGAAATGGCTCATTCTAGTAACATAACATCTACGGAGATACTGTTTTTTGGTCCTATTGAAGAATCAATAAGAGATATATTAAAAGATTTTAATAATATAAAATTAATGGGTAGTATAGATCAAGATGATTTATTTCAAGAATTGAAAAATTCTACTGTTGGTTTGATACTTTTTCATAAAGTTCCTAATCATATGGTTTCTTCTCCTAATAAAATGTTTGAATATATGTCAGCTGGAATGGCTATAATTGCTTCTGATATTCCAATGTGGAAAGAAGTAATAGATACTTACAAATGTGGTATTTGTGTAGATCCTTATAATATAGACGAAATTTCTAAAGCAATTATGTATATGAAAAATCATCCAGATGAAGTCTTTCAGATGGGAAAAAACGGTAGAGAGGCTGTTATTAATCATTTTTCATGGGAAAATGAACAAAATACATTATTTTCTGTTTATGAAGAAAAAATTTAAATAATTTTATATTAGGAGATTTTTATGAATATTTTAACTGTTATAGGTGCTAGACCTCAATTTATAAAAGCAGCAGTTTTAAGTCGTTATATACAAGATAATCCTAGTTTAGGAATAAATGAAATATTAGTGCATACTGGGCAGCATTATGATGCAAATATGAGTGATGTATTTTTTGAAGAAATGCAAATTCCTCGTCCTCAATATAATTTACATTTGGGAAGTGGTAGTCATGGTAAAATGACAGGTGCGATGTTAAGTGGAATTGAAGAATTATTATTGGAACATAAACCTGATGCTCTTCTTGTGTATGGTGATACAAATTCAACATTAGCAGGGGCTTTAGCTGCAAGTAAGCTTCATATTCCTGTAATACATGTAGAAGCAGGTTTGCGTTCTTATATGATGGCAATGCCAGAAGAACAAAATAGAAGATTAACTGACCATTTATCAACATGGCTTATGTGCCCTACTCAAACAGCTATTGATAATCTTCGTAAAGAAGGTATTACAAATAATACAGGAAAACCTTCTGTTGATAAAAAAGGTGTGTATCTAACAGGTGATATTATGTATGAAGCTTCATTATTTTACAGAAAAAATAATACTGCTAAAGTAATGTCTGAGCTTGAAAATAAGAATTTTATATTGTTGACGATTCACAGAGCAGAAAATACTGATAATCCAGAACGATTAACATCAATAGTAAAAGCAATAAATGAGTGTACAGATAAGACTTTTGTTTTTCCTGTTCATCCTAGAACAAGAAATATATTAAAAAATCTTGATTTATCATTTGGTTCGCATGTAAAATTAATTGATCCAATTGGATATTTTGAAATGATAGCATATGAAGAAAAATGTGAATGTATTTTAACTGATTCTGGTGGGGTTCAAAAAGAAGCCTTTTTCTTTGGAAAACCTTGTATAACAATGCGAGATTCTACAGAATGGGTTGAACTAGTTGATTCTGGTTGGAATACTTTAGTAGGCGCTGATACAACAAAAATTGTAGATACTATAGGTTCAATAAAGATTCCAAATGAAATGCCATTGTTGTATGGTGATGGTCATTGTGCAGAACTTATTGTTAAAGAACTGTTACATTAAAAGAATATATAAATTTGTAAGGATAGACACATCGTTATTTTTAATCATTATGCAGGTTCACCTAAGATGGGGATGGAATATAGACCCTATTATCTAGCACAAGAGTGGATAAAAAATGGTCATAAAGTTACAATTGTTGCAGGTACATATTCTCATATACGTACTGAGAATAAGAAAATAGACAAAAGATTTCTTTTTGAAAATATTGATGGAATTGATTATATTTGGATAAACACAGTTGAGTATAAAGGTAATGGAATTAAAAGAATTATAAGTATGTTTCAATATATTTTGGGATTATACAAATTAATTCCTCAATTAAAGAAATCAAATCCAGATGCTGTAATTGCTTCTTCCACTTATCCATTAGATAATTATCCAGCATATAAATTAGCAAAAAAAACTAAAGCACAATTTATATATGAAGTTCATGATTTATGGCCCCTTTCCCCTCAATTATTAGGTGGATATTCAAAATATCATCCATTCATAATGGTAATGCAAAAGGCAGAAAATTTTGCATATAAACATGTTGATAAAGTTATTTCTATATTACCTTGTGCAGAAGAACATATGAAAAATCATGGATTAGCAGAAGGTAAGTTTTTTCATGTTCCAAATGGTATTTATTTGCCAGAAGTATCAAATCCAGAACCGTTAAATGAAGATTTTTTAGCTCAAATTCCTAAGGATAAAAAATTAATTGGATATTGTGGTACTTTTGGAATAGCTAATGCTTTACATAATTTAATAGAAGTTGCAAAGATGGTAGAAACTACCAATCTTGAATTATTTTTTGCTTTAGTTGGTAAAGGACCTGAAAAAGAAAATTTGCAAAAATTAATTGATAATTATGACTTAAAAAATATCAAACTTTTTGACGCTATACCTAAAAAACAGGTGCAGTCATTCTTAAAAAAATGTGATATAATAGCTTTAACTTGGAATGATTCCGTATTGTATAAATATGGTATTTCACCAAATAAAATATTCGATTATATGTATTCAGCTAAACCAATTCTTCAAGCTGTTGAGGCTGGCAATGATATACCAAGAGATGCAAACTGTGGTATAACTTGTGCTACAACTCCTGATGCAATAAAAGAATCATTATTAAGTTTATATTCTTTATCAGATGAAGAAAAAAGAACTTTGGGTAAAAATGGACATAAATATGTGTTAGAAAATCATACTTATGAAGTTTTAGCAGATAATTTTATTAAAATACTAGAAAAATAAGAGGAATCACTATGTGGAAAGTACAACTTTTTAAATTAAACTATGATGAACTTGAACCTCAAGCTGTAAAAGAAGTTCTTGACTCAGCTTGGATTACAATGGGACAAAAAACAATAGATTTTGAAACAGAATTTGCAAAATATTTAGGACATGATTCAAAGTGTCTTGCTGTTTCTAATGGAACTGCAGCTTTGCACATGGCATTACTTGCTCTTGGGATTGGAAATGGTGATGAAGTAATTACTCCATCATTAACATTTATTGCAGATCAAAATGTAACTACACTTGTTGGTGCAAAAAATGTTCTTGCTGATATTACTTCTTATGAAGATTGGAGTATGAATCCAGAAGATATTGAAAAAAGAATTACACCAAAAACTAAAGCAATTATGATAGTTCACTATGCAGGGTTTGCTTGTGATATGGAAAAAATAGTTGATATTTGTAAAAAACATAATTTATATTTAATTGAAGATTGTGCTCATACACCTGGTGCTGATTACAAAGGTCAACCATTGGGAACTTTTGGAGATATTTCTGCATTTAGTTTTTTCACAAACAAAAATTTATCAGTTGGTGAAGGTGGAATGGTTGTAACTAAATCAGAAGATTTGTTAAAAAAATTAAAAGGTTTGCGTTCCCATGGAATGAGTGTACCATCTTTTGATAGATTTAAAGGACGAGCAATTTCTTATGATATTGAATCTCCAGGATTAAATTATCGTATTGACGAAATGCGTTCTGCACTCGGGTTAATTCAGTTAGCAAAACTTGATAAAGCAAATGAAGCACGAACAAATCTTGTAAATCATTATTATAAGAGACTAGATGGTGAAAAGAAAATCATAATTCCTTTTAGAAACTTTACAAGAGGAAAACCTAATTTTCATATTATGCCAATAATGTTAGACGAAAGTCTTGATAGAATTAAGGTTATTGAATCTATGAAAGCTGATGGTATTCAAACTAGTATTCACTACCCTGCTATTCAAAATTTCACTGCATATCAAGGAGTTGTTAATAGTACACCTCTTGCAGAATTTGTTACTGAACATGAATTAACTTTGCCATTATATCCAACAATGACAATTGAAGAAGTTGATTTAGTTTGTGATGCATTACTAAAAGGAATAAAGTAAATGATTAGATTTTTTGATATTTTATTTTCTGGTTTAGCAATTATCATTTTGTTTCCGTTTATGTTACCAATTATGATTGGATTAAAATTAACAGGTGAACATGATATTTTTTATTGTCAAGAAAGAGTTGGTAAAGGTGGTAAAATTTTTAAAGTATTGAAATTTGCTACAATGATGAGAAATAGTGAAAATATGCCTGGTGGCGTTTTAACACAAAAAAATGATCCAAGAATTTTGCCAATGGGAAAATTCTTACGAAAAACAAAAATTAATGAGCTTCCACAGTTAATAAATATTTTCATAGGTCAAATGAGTGTTATTGGACCTCGACCTCAAGCAAAAAGACATTATGATTTATACTCTGAAGAAGTAAAGAACGCTATTGATAAAATTCCACCTGGATTGTCAGGAATTGGTTCTATCGTTTTTAGAGATGAAGAAGATATGCTAAATGCTGTTGAAAATAGAGACGATTTTCATGATAGAATTATTGCACCTTACAAAGGTAACTTAGAAATTTGGTTTACTAAACATAGAAATATTATTACATATTTCAAACTAATCTTTTTAACAGTATTAGCAGTTTTAAAACCATCTTCAAATAAATGGAAAACATCTTTTAAAGATTTGCCACCAGTTCCTACAGAACTTGAAGAATATATTTAATCTAGGATTAATATTTTAAATAATTTATCAAAAAGATTGGAGCATTTATGTCATTTACAACACAAATTTTTATTTTTGTGTTTTTTCCGCTATGTATATTCGTATATTATTTTGCTTTGTTTTTAGAGTCTAAAACTTGTTTTTCAAAGATAATAAAAAAAATAAGACTTAGTGATTTAAGCCTTATATGTATAAGTTTTTGTTTTTATGCATGGGCTATTTTTGAAGATCTGTTTAGGTTCATTATATATATTTTATTAGTATATATTTTGGGTATTATCATTCAAAGAATTAGGGATAAAAAAATTTACTTAGTAACTGAGTATCTTGAATCGGATAATAGTGTCAAAAAAAAACATTATATCTCTCCCGCATTTTTTGTTTTATGTTTAGCTATTATAATTTTTGTATCTGTTTTAATTCATTTCAAATATGAAGTTTTTTTTGTTCGTATTTGGAATTTTCTTGCTAGAGATTCTTTAGTAGGTAAAAGCATTATCGCACCATTAGGAATTTCTTTCATTACTTTCTCAGCAATTTCATATTTAGCAGATATTTACATGGGAAAATCTAGTGTTGGTAGTATAATTGATTGTGCTTTGTACTTATCATTTTTTCCAAAGGTTGTGTCAGGACCTATCGTACTTTGGAGAGATTTTTCTAAACAAATTACTGAGCGTCGTGTGACTGTAGAATTAATTACAAATGGTATTAACCGAATAATGATTGGGTTTTGTAAAAAACTAATTTTAGCAGATACTTTTGGTTTTTGTATTGCTTCGTCAACTGGGAATATTGATGTACCTACAGCTTGGTTGTTTTCGTTGCTATATATGATGCAACTATATTATGATTTTTCAGGATATTCTGATATAGCGATTGGTTTGTCTAATTTATTTGGATTTACATTTAAAGAGAATTTTAATTTTCCCTATTTATCTTTATCAATTAGTGAATTATGGAGACGTTGGCATATTTCTTTAGGAAGTTGGTTTCGTGAATATATTTATTTTCCATTAGGTGGTAGTAAGTATGGTGTTAGAAAGACTAATATAAATGTTGGAATTGTTTTTTTACTTACTGGGATTTGGCATGGTGTTGGATTTGCATATGTATTATGGGGACTTACCAATGGAATATGTATTATGTTTGAAAAATTAATCCAAAATCATAATTGGTATCAGAAAATACCGAGATTCGTTAAATGGATGTTAACAATGTGTATAACATTTTTTTGTTGGATTCCATTCCGTTTTGGTAGTATTTCAAAAACTGTTCAATGGGTTAAAAATATGTTTTTCGATGTAGGGATAGAATCGTATACATGGAGATATTATTTAGATACTAGAATGAGCGTACTATTAGTTATATCAATTATTGGAGCTACTATACTAGGTTTGCCCATTGTTAGAAGAATCTATGAACATCTTGTACAAAATAAAGTCTATTATGTTTTTCAGCAAATATTTTTGTTCATTTTATTTTGCGTGGCGATATTATTCATGGTTAATTCAACTTATAGTCCATTTATTTATTTCCAATACTAGAAGGTCAATGTTCAATGAAAAAAATACAATATTTTATAATTTTAACATTTTGTCTTCTTATTTTGATACCTCTTGTATGTTTCAATACTACATCGAATTCGATTTCTGTTATTGACAATCGTAAATTAACTGAAAATCCATTTTCTTTAAAAGGTGATATAACTTCAAATATTCAAAAATATGTTAATGACAGAATTGGTTTTCGTAACGAAATGATTACAGCTTATACGCTGTTAAATGACCGATTATTTGGTAAAATGGTTCATCCTTCTTATACATATGGTAAAGATGGTTATGTATTTGGTGCAGGTTTAACAACTTCTAACAACTTTGATGATTTTCACATAATATTTGCTGATATGATTGCAAAAATTCAGAAATACTGTAACAGTAGAAATGTTCCTTTTTTATTTGTTTTTAATCCTGCTAAGCCAGCTATTTATACTGATAAAATTATAAGTGGAATAAACTATAATAGAGAATGGGTAGATTTATTTTTTCTAGAATTAGATAAAAGAGGTATACATTATCTTGACAATACAAAAACTTTTAATGAATTAAGAACAAAAGGTATACATTGTTTTAATCAAAAGTATGATGCTAATCATTGGAATGATATAGGTGCATTTTATGGTACACAAGCTATGCTTCGTAGTTTGTACCAACAAGATAGTTCTGTTTATATCAATAAACTTGAAGATTTCAGTATTTCAGAAACTTTGCAAGATTCCTTATTAGTCTCAAAGTTTCCTATCAAAGAATATGTTCCAAAATTAACACACAATGAATTGATAACAAGTTTATATGATAATTATTTTTCAGAGTTGCAAATTGATAAATCCTATCGAGGATTTGGATATTATGTAAATGAATCGGTTTTACTCAAAAATACTCCTAAACTTTTAATTTTTCAAGGAAGTTACATGAATGGTCATGGTGCAAAGTATATGCAAAATGCATTTAGGGAGTATATTCATGTTCATGACTATCAAAATGTTCTTAATTTCCCATATTATTTTAATATTTTTAAACCTGAATGTGTCATTTTTGAAGTGGCAGAATATACCATTTCTAATGGATATTTTAATTTAGCTAAAATGAAGACTTTAGATTACAATCCAAGTTTTAATGAAATAGAAAATATAGAAGAAGTTGATATCAAGAATGAAAAAATAATTATTAACGAAGGAATCACTTTAACAACTATATCATGGGAAACAGAAGAAGATTATTCTTATGTATGGCTTTGTCTTGATTCCGAATTCGATATGTTAAAATATGATTGTGGGTATCAAGCAACGATTGAAACAAAACGATACCAAGAATTAGGAAATATTATGAAAATTTATATCATGCGTAAGGATAGAAAAATATAATAAAATGATTTGCAAATATCTCATTTATATAATATAATTTTGGAACAAAAGGACTTTTATGGACTCAATTCTTTCTCTCATTGGGCGTACATCGCCTTTGTTTACTTCAGATATAAAAGCGAACGCAGAGCTTTTATCTGAATTGGTTTCACACTCAAAATTTCTTGTTATCGGTGGAGCTGGAACTATAGGTTCTGCAATTTGTCGTGAAATTTTTGCCCGAAATCCAAAAGTTCTTCATGTTGTTGATATTAGTGAAAATAACATGGTTGAACTTGTTCGTGATATTCGATCTTCTATTGGATATTGTGATGGTGAATTTGCAACTTTTGCTTTAGATTGTGGTAGTGATATTTTCAAGGTTTTTATTGAACAACAAAAAAAACGCATTGGTGGATATGACTACATTTTTAACACTTCTGCATTAAAACATGTTCGTTCTGAAAAAGATCCATATACTTTAATGCGAATGATAGATACAAATATTTTTAATACTGATATTACAATGAAAATGGCACATGAGATGGGTGCTAAAAAATATTTCTGTGTATCTACTGATAAAGCTGCTAATCCTGTAAATATGATGGGTGCTTCAAAACGAATTATGGAATTTTATTTAAATCGTCGTTCTGTTGAAATGCCTGTATCTACAGCTCGTTTTGCAAATGTTGCTTTTAGTGATGGAAGTTTGTTATATGGTTTTAATAGAAGACTTGATAAAGGTCAACCATTATCTGCACCAAATGATGTTAGAAGATATTTTGTAACTCCAAAAGAAGCTGGTGAACTTTGTATGATGAGTTGTCTTTTAGGTGAAAATCGTGATGTATTTTTTCCAAAATTAGATCACGATTTAAATCTTGTTACATTTTCAAGTATAGCTGTAAAATATCTTGAAAGCTTAGGTTATGAACCTGTGGAATGTTCAACTGAAGATGAAGCTAGGTCTAGAGTTGTTGAATTAAAAGCAAAACATAAATATCCAGTTTATTTTTTCAAAAGTGACACAACAGGTGAAAAAGATTTTGAAGAATTTTATACAGACAATGAAACTCTTGTTATGGATAAATTTGAATCCCTTGGAATCATAAAAAATGAAGTAAGTTATGATGAAAATATGTTGAATTATTTTACTAATACCATTGATTCAATGCGTAAAAAAGGTGATTGGACTCGTGGCGAATTAATTGATTTGTTTAATAAAATGATTCCTAATTTTAATCATAAAGAAACAGGTAAATTCCTTGATGGAAGAATGTAATTTTTAAAATTATGAAAGTCCTCGTAATCGGTGGTGCTGGATATATTGGAAGTCATGTTGTAAAAGCCTTAAATAAACAAAGACATGAAGTAACAGTATTTGATAATCTTTCATCAGGATTAAAACAAAATTTATTTGAACAAAATAATTTTATAAAAGGGGATATTTTATCTCAGTCTGATTTAGATTCAGCCTTTATATTAGGATTTGATGCTTGTATACATCTTGCTGCATTCAAAGCTGTTGGTGAATCAATGATTTTTCCAGAAAAATATTCACAAAATAATATTTTAGGTGCATTAAATGTATTGAATTCAGCTGTAAAATACAGTTGTAAAAATATTATTTTTTCATCTTCGGCTGATATTTATGGTAATCCACAATATTTACCGATTGACGAAAATCATCCTAAAAATCCAGAAAATTATTATGGATTTACAAAATTATCCATCGAAGATTGTCTTGAATGGTATTCAAATCTAAAAGGAATTAACTACGCTGCCCTACGCTATTTTAATGCTGCTGGCTACGATGTTGAAGGAGAAATTTCTGGTCTTGAACAAAATCCTGCTAACCTTATTCCTGTTGTAATGGAAACAGCATGCGGTATAAGAAAAGAAATGAGCGTTTTTGGGGATGATTATGATACACCAGACGGCACATGTATTAGAGATTATGTTCATGTAACAGACTTATCAGATGCTCATGTTAAAGCATTAGACTATATCGCAAAAAATAATACAAATTTAATACTAAATTTAGGTTCTGAAGTTGGAACATCTGTAAAAGAAGTAATTGATATTGCTCGTAAAATTACAGAAAAGCCTATTAATGCAAAAGTTGTAGACAGACGTCCAGGTGATCCATCAGAATTATACGCAACTTCAAAACAAGCTTTTGAAATTTTAGGTTGGAAAGCAAAATATTCTGATATGGAAACAATTATAAAAACAACTTGGGATGCATATATAAAGAATTATCAAGATAAATAATTTTACAAATTAAATATATATTTTAATAATAACTAGAAAAAGGTTAATTTTATAGGCAATATCTATTATGATAAATTTTGAAACTAAATGGTATAAAGTTGAAACAGTAGATAATTATACACGTATAATTCATAAAAATACTTGGAATAATAGACCTTTTGCAGGTGTGGTAATTTTACCCATTATTAATGATAAAATTCTATTACTAGAAGTTTTCAGATATGGAACCAATCGTCTTGAACTTGAATTTCCTCGTGGATGTTCAGAACCTAATCAATCTCCAGAATTTAATGCTGTAAGAGAGTTAGAAGAAGAAATTAATGCCTCAATTTTTTCTATAGATTTTTTGGGTACAAGTATTTCTGATACAACATGGGGAACAGGAGATGTATATCATTATTTTGTTAAATTAAATAATTTTGGTAATTTACAAGTAGAAGAACAAATTAAAAACTTTAAATTATTAACAAAAGATGAATTATTTAATTTAATAGAAAACAATAAAATACAAGATGCTTTTACATTAACTACAATTACAAAAGCTATTTCAAAAGGATTTTTATAAAAGTGTATATAGATTGTTTTGATTCCGTTAAGACACAAATAGGATTAAATGGTGTAGATGTAGCTCAAAATAATGCTATTTTTTCAGAAGCATTTTTGTTTAATTTACTGTTAAATGGATATACACCAAATTTTACTCCATCACAATTTATTGATTCATCTATAATTTTTAATATCACAAGTACAAATAAAGATGTTTTTATAGACATTATAAATTCTGGATTTATAACAATAAATTTGTTTCCCGATGAATTTTCTTTAAGAAATCATTTTGTTAAATGTTTATCAGAAGGTGTTTGTAATGATAATTCATTTTATGATTTCTCAATATTCCCTTTTTTAAATAATTATGACAAACTTCAACGAAAAAAAATGCAAGAAAAAATGATTAAAAATATTAATAATCATTATACAGATTTTCATATAGATGGACTTTCAAATGAAGAAGCAGAATATATGGAAATGGTGTATGATAATTTTCAAGTTATAGATATTTTGTCTAAAAAAGTTGAAAAAAAAACAAAATATTTTACTCAAAATATGAATCAACTGTTAATAAATTTTTGTAATGAAGAAACTGATTTAGAATTCATTGATTTGTATAATGAATTAAAAAATGATAACGATAAAAAAACAATAAATTCATATCGTCGTTCAATTTTTTATGATTTTATTAGACGAAAAAAAGATAGTTATTCATTAGAAGTTATTAATAAAATAAAAAACTATGTAGATTGTTCTTATAATATTGCTATTGCATCTGCGGTTGGTGATAAGGAAGGTACTGATATTTCATCTAATAATAGTGAAATATTAAATTCTAGAACAATAGATAATCTAAATCCCAAAAGTCAAGTTAAATTTTCAATACAAGATAATAAAAACTCAAAAACAAGAATAACATGGGAAGATGTTTTAGAAATCCTTAAAGAAATAAAAAAAATTGAAATTGAAAAAAAAATATCTAGAAAAAAAGCAATGGAGATTTATAAAAGGAAACAAACTTTTTCTAATGTATACAAATTAGGAAAATATGTTGTAGGTAATACAATTAAAACATTAATTCCAGGTGCTGAGTTTATGAATGCAGCTATTAATATTATTTCTGATGTTTCAATAAATGCAACATCAGAATGTTTTGAAGAAAAATTAAAAATGCAGTCAATTGTCGATTTATTTTATGATTTCAAAAAAACAAATAAACAAAAAAAACTTATTGATAATGCAAGTAAATTATTGAATTATTATTCGTGTAATTTTAACTCATTATAAATTATGCAAATGAAACAATTGATTCAATTGATAAATTTATATTTCAAAGAATAAAAGGAGAATTTATAATGCAAAAGATAGTAGAGGATAATTTTGAATATTGGCAAGATGAAAATGGAAATCGTTGGAATTGTTCTAAATATACACAAGAGCAAGCAGAAGAATTTAGCAAAACTCTTAAAAACT
>CALBXN010000188.1 GCA_937890485.1 uncultured Treponema sp. | reverse complement strand
TTTTACATATTCACTTATGGGTTCTCTACATTCATGATGAGAATTTTCATCATAAAATTTGCAATTCAAACAAGAATGTAAATCTGTTGAACACACAGGACATTCGGAATTTCTATAAATTGAAGTACTAACTGTATTTTTTTTGCATTTCCAACACATACTTATACTATAATCTATTTGACTAATTCTTTGCAATGGCTTAACATAATACTATGTTCAAACTTAATATTTGTTCAAATCCAACTTGTAAACACAATGCAGTATCTCTTATAGAAAATGGAATTATTTTAGAAAATCAAGGATATTGTATAGATCATCATCCTGATAAAGAAAGAATAGAGCAAGAAATTTTTGAATACATTCTTAAGAATGAAAAAATCGTTGGTTTAAATGCTGCTGGAATAAATTTTTATGATTTAAGTTTTTCTGGAAAAAAATTTTATGGCTGCAATTTTCAACGATGTTCTTTTACAAATATAAACACAGAAGGCTGTCGACATAGAATGTCTTTTTTTGATTTTGCAGTTTTTTCAGATTGTAATCTGATAGAATCAAATATTCAATTCTCTTCTTTTGCTGGAGCAACGCTTTCTCATGTTTTATACACAAATTCAGATTTGGTTCATAATAATTTTTGTGGTATAACTACTTATCAATCTTCTTTTGATGATTCAGATTTATATAATTCTAGATTCATTGGTGCAAATTTATATAATACATCTTTTAGAAACTGTAATATCAAAAATACAAATTTCATGAATATAACACAAGAAAATGTTTCATTTAAATTATCAAATACTAGAGCCGCTTTTTTTTCTGAAATGGAGGTTGAATCATGAAAGTGTATTTTCATCTTTCAATCGACGGATTTTCAAATTGCTATGTTATTACAAATGAAACAACAAAAGAAGCAATTATTATCGATCCAGGTGTAGTAACAAAAGAAATAATAGAACAAATTGAAAGAGAAAAATACAAATTAGTAGGAGTTTTAATCACTCATAATCATAGTAGTCATGTTAGAGGATTACGAACTATACGAAAAATTTATTCACCTGTAATTTATGCAGCCGATTACGAAGTTGCTGGATCTGATACTTTCTTGCTTAAAGGTGACGGAATTATTCGAGTTGCTAATTTATCTGTGGGATATATGTCTGTTCCTGGTCATACACACGATTCATTAATATTTAAAATTGGACAAATTCTTTTTACGGGTGATGCAATTACAGCAGGTCTAATTGGAGATACAAACAGTTCTTACTCACAAAATACACTTTTGAAAAATGTTCAATCTAAAATTCTAAGTCAGCAAACAGATATTATTCTTATGCCAGGACATGGACCTCCATCAAGTGTAGAAGCAGAAAGACATTTTAATAAGAGTTTTGCAAAATAAAAATACTTTCTGCTAATCATACATAAATAAAATAATTTTAATTAATATAGACAGTCCATTCTCTTCCAGTTTGCATTCCCCAGCGATTGTAAAGGTATTCGTCAAGTGACATTGCAGCTTCAACAAATCCTTGAGCATTTGTCTTTTTGATGTATCTACAAAGTTCTGGAAATTTTTCGTTTACTCCTTTTCTTGTAGCTAAGTTGTTTGCAAAATAATTTGAAGTAAAACTCACTCCCTGTTGCACAAGATATCCCATAAATTCATTTTTTAATAGATAATCATCGTTAATATCATAATTCAAAGTTGGAGTTGCTGTAAAATATGCTTTTAAGAATTCTACGCTATTTTTATCAGTTGAATTAAATAATTCATTAATGTAAATTCTGTAATCTTCATCAATAAAGAAAACTCCGTGCATTCCTTCGTGACATAAAAAAGAATTTCGTAAATAATTTGCAGATTGTTTACTTAAAGAAATTATTGCCCCATTACCTGGAAGAATTTTATTTCCTTCAGATTTGATAATTCCATTTTCTAATAAAATGTGTCGTAACAAAAGTTCACTTTGATTTAACTGAAAATTTTGTTTTTGTGCAGTATCAAAAAATGAAGCAAGACTTTCGGCTTTGTAATCGTGTGCATTGTATCCATGTTGATTTGCAATTTCTTCGTCAGTCATCAGAGTTCCAACATATCCACTTTTTTCAACAAAGAAAGCAAGTCGTTTTAAGAAATCATCTTGAATTTTGTAGTCAGCAAAATCAAAAATCAAAATTGATGGAAAATATTCCCAAGAAAAAAGTTCAAAATCAGTATGTCGCCATTTTGATTGAGGCCAAAATCTAATTAAACCTGGATCTGCAACAATCGGTTTCATTTTGTGTAAAATTTGTTCATTTTGTAATTTTAATAAATCTTGCTATTTTATCTTTGCCATTTTGATTAATATTTATTGATAAGCCTTATAATTTCATTTATGCAATTATAATATTAATTTTCATTTCAATTTTTTCTATTATATTGGAATATAATCCTGTTATGATAATAAATTATATTGATTATATTATGTTTAATTTGTTTTTTAAAAACAATGTATATAAAATTTTTGTTCAAAAATTAAGAGATTATAATAATATACTTAAATTTGAAAAAAAATTAGATATATCAAATTTAAGAACTTCGTGCGTTAATTCAAAGAAAATATTGCTTCTTTTAAAAAGGAAAGGTTATGAAAAAGGAATTATATGTATGAATAAAATAATTTTAATTTTGGATAATAATAAAAAAGAGATTATTAAATATAATATAAATGAATTTTCTGATTTAGATAAATTTCTAAAATTTTTAAATAAAAATATTAATAATTAAACAAACATCGCTTTTAACATTAAGGGTGGAGCTGAATTATCTCAGTTTCATCCTTTCTTACATTTAGTGATAAATAAGCGAAACTTGGGTATCCCAGTTGTCGCAACAGTCGAAAATGCTACTTCTTGCATTTTCCTTATCTTGCCTATAAAATAATCAAATTTGTAACACTTTTTAGTTCAGTTGATGAGTATATTCTATTGAGTTGTTTAATTAATATTGCTATTATATAATTGTTAAATGTGGAGAAGGTAAACATTGTCATATACAAATGAAGGTGAAAACTACCTTTAAATATGGTATAGTAATAATCGAAAGTTATGATAAAACACTAGTATATACAGTATATGAATACAGAAAACCAACTATTAAAGAAAGACAAAAAATAATATTAAACTATATAATACTAAATAATAACCAATCAATAGATTTATTATATTTATCAAGTCAACTTTGTGTAAGTAAAAGAACTATTCAAAAAGATATTAAAGTATTACAAAGTAATAACTTAATAGAAGTAATACCTAACTTTACACAAGGATCTCAAAGAAGAAATATAATTAAATATATTGGTCCACAAAGAAATAAAAACAAAAAAGAATTAACTTTAGAATTATTATATGATTTAGATAATCCTTATGGATTTAGAGACTTTGACTGGGAAGAATTTAAGATGAATCCTAGTTTAGATAAAAGAACTTTAAAAGAACAATATGCAATTTTAAAGAAGGAGAAATTAAGATGTTTACTATACTCAAAACGTTTTTCATTACCCTGCTGGCACTTCTCGGACTTGTACAGGGCGAAGCAGACATAGCCCCCATTGACACTTCCAACGGCGGTGATCCTGTCCTTATTGAAGATGCAGGAAATACATATTATACGTTCACCACAGGCGGCGGTATAGATATATGTAAAATTGAAAGCATTGACAACACAAAAAATCTTCTTTAAAGGAACTCTGAAATGAAAGACAATGTACATGAAAACCACAGAGAGAGAATGAGGGAAAGGTACCTGCTCAACGGAACAGACGGAATGGAACCCCATGAAGTTCTGGAAAATTGACGATCAGATTGTGATCAG
>CALBXN010000187.1 GCA_937890485.1 uncultured Treponema sp. | reverse complement strand
GGTAAAACAACTTTTAAGTTTTCTGGAACACTAATAACTGGAGCAATTCTATCTTTTGCAGAACCAACTTTTAATGATAATTCAGAAACAGTAGCAGCAGTTGCAATTGTAAAATCTGCATCTGTTAATTCAGCTTCAAAGTTGAAATATGCTACATAATCATGTTCACCAGCTGCAATTTCAATAGTTTCTTGGCTTGTTGCACCAACTAAACTAATTGTTGCAGTAGTAGCTTCAGTAGCTACAGCTTTAAATGTTAATTCAGCTAAGCCAAATGCTGATAATGAAGTATCTAGAGCACCACTTGAAACTTTAGCAGTATATGATCCATCAACTAATGCAGCATCACTTGGTAAAATATTTTCATCAAATTCAAAATATCCTAAGCTTACAACAACTTCTCTTGTTGCTTCTGTTTCATTTCCACTAGCATCTGTAGAAACATAAGTTAAAGTATAAGTACCAGGTACCCAAATATTTACTTCACCAGTAATTTCAATATCACTTGTTAAATCAACATAAATCTTTTGATGCGTTCCTGCACATTTGTTGTAAATTCTTCCCCAGATAATTTCTGTTAATTCATAATACTGAATTTTTGGGTCGTTCAAATCCTGCGTAATATGAACAACATTGTTTTGGTCAACTTTTTCCTTTACGGTTTCCCACTCTTCTTGAGTGTACTTTTCAATTTCGTAATCTTTTCGATTCCTTTTGATTACATAAAAATTCATTGTGTCCTCCTAGCAATTTTAGAAGAAGTTTATCAGTTCTTCTAAAGAAAAATTTTCAAGACTTAATCTGCTACCTTAAGCCTACAATAAAAAAAGTAAACCCGTTTTATAAAAAAGTAAAGCAAAAATTATGAAAAAATTTTTAAACCATCAGTTTAATGACAAAGACTCAACTTCGGCATAAAATAAAAATAAGATAAGGTTCGAAGAAAGACACAGTGGTTATGTTGGCTAATTGGTTGCCAGGGTAATCCCGTCTGAGGACCTTTTTGGGCAGCTTCCACTTGTTGGCGGAAAAAAGAGTCTTCAAGTGCGTATCCACAAAGGCGATAACCGTTTTTATGGAATCTGCCTTTCCCCAAGCAGCGTTTGCTAGTGAAGTCTGGCAACTTGAGTTTTCACGTCAGCGACATTCATTAGCTGTTGGAACCTCAAGGCTTGGGGATTTTTTTTGTCATGAATAAAAAAAGGTAGAGAGGTAGTAACCGCTTGATTTGTCATCGAGTCTATGTTATTACTTCGATTCCCCTTTTTTTAATAAAATACCTTTACTTTTGTAAACTATATAGTAAAATAATATGTGGAAGGAACAGATGGAAAGTAATATTGTTATATTTCAAAAAGATAATTTTGAAATTGAATTTAAAGCAGATTTTAATTCTCAAACAATTTGGGCAACTCAATCTCAAATTGCAGAATTATTTGAAATCAATCGTACCACAGCACTACGACATATCAATAATATTTTGAAGGATGAAGAAGTTGATAGAAAAAGCAATGTGCAAAAAATGCACATTCCAAATTCTGATAAACCTGTTATGTTCTACAGTTTGGATATTATTTTGTCTGTAGGTTATCGAACAAATTCTTCAAAAGCAATCCTCTTTAGACGCTGGGCAAATTCTGTTCTCAAAGAATATTTGATAAAAGGATACGCAGTTAACCAAAAACGCTTAGACGAATTAAGTACAGTTATCAACATAATTTCCAGAAGTAGTGTTCCTGAAATTTCTGGAGTAGCATCTGTTCTAGATTTTTTTACCAAGGGCTTAAATATTTTAGATGATTACGACCATCAAGTTCTAAAAAAGCCAAGTTCAAATGACAAAAATAATTCAGAGCAAAAAGAAAGTTGGCAACTAACTTACGAAGAAGGAAGAAAAGTCATTGAATCTATGCGTTTTGCAGAAACAAGTAACCTCTTTGGAAACGAAAAGGACAATTCCTTTAAGTCAACTTTAGGTGCAATCTATCAAACCTTTGACGGAAAAGATGTGTACCCTACTCTAGAAGAAAAAGCCGCAAATCTTTTGTATATGCTAGTAAAAAATCATTCATTTAATGATGGAAACAAACGAATTGCAGCTGCCTTGTTTATCTACTTTTTGGAACGAAACAATTTACTTTTTGATAAAAATAAAAATCCAATTATCGATAACAACACCCTTGCTGCAATGACTCTAATGATTGCACTAAGCAAACCAGAAGAAAAGGAAATAATGTGTTTGCTTGTCTTAAATATGTTGAATAAATAATTTAAACCAACAGTTTAATGACAAGTTTGTAACTTCGGCATAAAATAAAAATAAGATAAGGTTCCAAGAAAGACACAGTGGTTATGTTGGCTAATTGGTTGCCAGGGTAATCCCGTCTGA
>CALBXN010000186.1 GCA_937890485.1 uncultured Treponema sp. | reverse complement strand
ACTTTGCAATCTTAATTCAAATTCTTCTTTTGGTTGAATATTTGGATTATAAAAATAAATTGTTATATCAAAAAATTCAATTAAGCGTTCTAAACATGTAGTACTACATGGACCACAACAAGAATGAAGAAGCAAAGTTGGTTTTCTATCAAAATGATTTAAGATATTTTCAATTTCATCTTCCATCATTCTGTTGTAGTCTATTTTTAGAACACTCATTCAAAAATCCTAATCAAGACAAGCATCCAAGTCTTTACAGATTTTTTCTTTATCCATGTGTTGTCCGATAAAAACTAATTTTATTTCACGATCGCCAACTTTGTCGTCCCAAATTTTTGCAATTCGTTCATCTTCTGCTTTTGCTTGTGCAATTTGTTCAGGACTTGCAGCTGCAACCCAAATTCCAGCAAAAGAAGCAGAAATTTGTTTTCCTGCTTGTTCAAAAAGATAAGCCCCATCATCTTCATCAGAAAACCACATCATTCCTTTTGCTCTAATAATTGATTCAGGCCAATTTTCTGCAAAAAGTTCCAACTTCATTCTGTTAAATGGACGACGACGATAATATACAAAAGTTGAAATTCCGTATTCATCTCCATGTTGATGATTTTCATCATGATGATGACCACAACAACATTTTCCGTGTTCATGGTCGCAGTGACTATGATCTTCATGTTCGTGATGATGGTCGTGTTCATGTTCTTCATGATTATGATGCTCATGGTCGTGTTCGTGATGATGAGAATGTTCTTCGCTATCATCGTGTTCATTTTCGGAACTTTCAAGTTCAGTTACCCAACGAGCTGTTCCGTACACTTTTTCAAAATCGAAAAGTTTTGTATCAAGAATTTCTGAAAGTTCAACTTGACTTTTTGTTGTTTCAATAATTTTTGCATGAGGTTGTAAAGTTTTTACAACAGCTTTCACTTTATTCAATTCTTCTGGAGAAACTAAATCTGTTTTGTTAATTAAGATTGTATTACAAAATTCAATTTGTTGAACCAAAAGATTTGCAATATCTTCTTCACCTTTATTTTCATCTAACAATTTATCTCCACCACCAAATTCGCTTACAAGCCGCAGGGCATCTACAACAGCAACAATATTATCTAAGCGAACAATTGCAGGTAAACCTTGATCATCAGCAGAACCATCTAATGCACAAATTGTTTGAGCAATAGGAACAGGCTCACAAATTCCACTTGCTTCAATTAAAATATAATCAAATTTTTGAGTTTTAGTTATAGAAACAATTTGTTCCATCAAATCTGTTTTTAGAGTACAGCAAATACATCCGTTTTGTAGAGGAACAACACTATCTTTTTCAACGATACTTCCGCCTTTTTCAATTAAATTTGCATCTATATTTACTTCACCAATATCATTTACGATAACAGCAACCTTGTAGCCTTTTTGATTATTCAAAACATAATTAAGTAATGTAGTTTTCCCTGCACCAAGATATCCTGTAAGTAAAGTTACAGGAATAAGTTTGTTTGATTTCATAATTTCTTTATACTCCTAATGAATTTTCAAAGTAATCATATATAATATACTAAAAAAAAGAACAATAATCTACAATATTTGTGTTGATTGACAAAGATTAGTTTATTTTGTTACCATATTTCAAGTGAAAACCGAAAAACCGATGACAGCATATATTTTAACAATTGCATTTTCTGCATTACTTTGTGCTGCAAGTTTTATAATTATCCCTTTACCACTTGGAATTCCTATTGCTTTTCAAGATATGATAGCATTGTTAAATGGAATTTTGCTTGGTCCAATTTATGGTGGAATGTCTGTATTAATTTTCTTAATAATTGGAGCTATTGGCTTCCCCGTTTTTACAGGCAAAGGGGGAATACAAATTATCCTAAATGGTCCCACAGGAGGAATTTTAATAGGATATCTTTTAGCAGCTTTTTTTTCTGGTTTACTGATTAAGATTTTTATTAACAAAAAAACAAAAAATAACTTTTATCAATATTTGATTTTTTCATTTGTTACAGCAATTGGATTTTTCATTATTTTCTTTTTAGGGATTATTGGGTTTATGCACAACACAGGTGCAAATTTTATAAAATCAGTTTATTCAGTTTTAATACCATTCATTCCTGGAACAATAATAAAAGGAATATTAATTGTGCTTTTATCAAAACGATTTTATAACATAATAAAAAATTATTTATATTAAATTCTGGAGTAAGAAAATTATTATGAACATAAAAGATAAACCAATTTTAAAAATTGAAAATATATCTAAAACTTTTCAAAATGGAACACAAGCCTTACAAAATGTTGATTTTGAAATTTTTAAAAATGATTTTATTCTTATTGCAGGTTCAAATGGTTCTGGTAAAACTGCATTAATGAATATAATTGCAAATCTTGAAAAACCTTCTACAGGAAAAATTATTAATAACGCAAAAGAGTTTAATATAAATCCACACATAGGTTTTATTTTTCAAGATGCAGATTCACAAATTCTAGGAGAAACACCTGAAGAAGATATTCTTTTTGGTTTAAAAAATTTAAATTATAAAAAAGAAAAAATAAAAGAAATTACAAATAACGTTTTAAAATTTTGCGAACTTGAAAATAAAAAACACTTTCCAGCAAGACTAATGTCAGGTGGAGAAAAAAGACGATTGGCAATAGCATCAATGCTTGCACTAGATTGCGAAATATTAATTTTTGATGAACCATTTGCAAATCTAGATTGGAAAGGAGTTAAATTAGTTACTTCGTTATTAAAGAAATTAAAAGAAGATGGAAAAACAATTTTAATTTTAACACACGAAGTTGAAAAAGTTTTAGCACTTACTAATCGTGTTATTGTAATTAAAAATGGAAAATTGATTTTAGATAATTCTACAAATGAAATTATTAAATTAGAAAAATCTAAATGGGAAGAACTAGAATTACATTATCCTTTAACAGAATATAAAACATTAGAGGATTTAATTTGGTAAAAAAAAATATGGATATAAATTTATCGATGTTGATAATTTTTATTGGCTTGATACTTTTGTTCCCTTTACTAAAGCAAGAGAAAAAAATCTAAGAGTTAAGATGTTAAAAGAAGAACAGGATAGATTATTAACATTTTTAGGAGAAGCAGAAACAATAGAAGATGTTTATGAGCCTTATTTGATTAAGAATGGCTTTATTAACCGTACACCACGAGGCAGAGTTGTAACAGAGTATGCATATAAACATCTGGGAATCCAATCTGTTGAATAAAAAATACTTGCCACTTATCCATATATGATATATAATATATCTTGTATTATTATTACGTGAGTTTAGCATATTTTGTATGCTATATAGGATAAGGGGTGTGCGTATGTCTTCAAAAACAGATATTGAAGTAATTATTGCAGGCAAGGTTTTTACGTTAAGTGGATATGAAAGTGAAGAATATTTGCAGAAGGTGGCAAATGAAAAACAGAACTTGCAGATAATTGTAACTACTCATTCAGCAGTAATAGCTGCTTCGGTTGGGGTAGAGGCTATTATACATATAAAAGGAATAGAAACAGGAAAAGTCTTTTTATTTTCATTTGATATCCTAAAGAGAATTATGACAGTTGCAGTTCCGAGTATTTTACAGCAGAGTTTTATCTCTGTGGGGAATATTATCATTCAGGGAACAATTAACGGTTTTGGTCCGAGTGTTATGGCTGGATATTCAGCAGCGGTAAAGCTTAATAACCTTGTAATCACTTCATTTACAACCCTTGGAAATG
>CALBXN010000185.1 GCA_937890485.1 uncultured Treponema sp. | reverse complement strand
ATCAAACTTGATAGCACCGAAGGTGCGTAAGTTGCCAGGCTTTTTTTATTTTAAAAGAATAATTCTTTTAATGTAGAGATAAGTCTAAAAATTTGTTATTTACAATTTTGAATTATGATTACAAAGTCTAATGTAACTTGCATCAAACTTGATAGCACCGAAGGTGCGTAAGGTGCTAGGCTTTTTATGAATCCTAAACTACTAATAATAATGTTGCACATGATTTTAGTGAAGAAAATTTTACTGATGTGTGAATTTGTAAGAAATGTGGTAAAGATAATATAGATTATCAAAATTTATGTGAATTTTGTGGAAACAATAAATTTGATAGAAAAAATATTTTTGTTTATTTACGTTCTTATTAATAATTGCATAAAAAAAGCCCTAGAAAATATTTTCTAGGGCTTAATTTTTGTAACTTAACTAAATTTAGTTAAACTATTTAGCAAGGATTACAAATGATTTTGCAGGAACTGATGTAGGAAGATCTGCATCAGTAGGGGATCCTGATGTAACATCAATTGATTTTGAATAACCAGTTACACTTGAAATATCGTAATCAGCAGATGTTGCATTAAAGTATACGCAGTAGTCTCCAGCTTTGTATTCTGTAACACCAGATTTCTTCTTTGTAGTTTGAACACTGTCATTATTTCCGAATGTTTCTTTATTTTCTTTACGGAATGCAATCAATCCTTTGTAAGTTAGATAAATATCTTCATATTTGTCTTTGAAGCTAAAATCGATGGCGTTGATAGTATCATTTGCATTGTAACTATTGTGATTACCTCGTTTAGTTCTTAAGAATTCTTGTCCACCGTTGATAAATGGTGTTCCTTGTGACAAGAAGATATAAGCAGCAGAAAGAGTATTTTGTTTTTTTACTTCTTCAAGACCATCTTCTCCAATAGCGGCAAATAAGTCACCATTATATTCTTTTTTGCCAAGGTAAATAATTGCAAGTTTATCAAACAAAGTACAGTTATCGTGACATTCAACATAGCTCAACATAAGTTGTGGTTTTGAAGAATTAGAATTTCTTCCAGAAATACCTTTAAGTCCTTTCATAACATCAGCGTCTTTATAAGTACCTTGAACTTGACCTGGTTCTACACCACCGAATTCTCCACCTTTAATACCGTTACGGAATGTGTCTTCAAATGCTCCAACACCATTTCCAAAGTCTGTATCGATAGTTTCATCTGTAGGATTTTCAGTTAATGCTCCACCTCCTTGCCAAGGTTCTCCGTAAACCATAACATTTGGGTCAATTGCATAAAGAGTTTCGTAAACTTCTGTCATGAATTCTTTTTCTTGACAACCCATAAGGTCAAAACGGAATCCGTTAATATGGTAATCATTCATCCAGTGTACTAATGAGTCAATTACATATTTTGCAACCATTTTGTGGTTTGTTGCAACTTCGTTACCACATCCAGAACCATTTGAATATTCACCATCTGCTTTTACACGATAGAAATATTCAGGAACAGTCATATCGTAAAGTGAGTTAACACCAATACCAGCTGTATGGTTGTAAACTACATCCATGATAACAGCAATTCCAGCATCGTGGAAAGCTTTAATCATTGCACGAAGTTGTTTTACAGCATCTGTTCCATTTTCCATATTTTCTACATAGCGACCTTCTGGTACGTTGTAGTGATAAGGGTTGTATCCCCAGTTGTAAGAAGTATTATTGTTCTTTTCAGCATAATCAAACATAGGTAAGATTTGAACGTGTGTAATACCCAAATCTAAAAGATAGTCTGTAAATTCTTCAATATTTGCTGTAATTTCATTGAATTTACCTTTGTTATCAGCACCAAAAGCTTTTGACCAGTCACGGATATGCATTTCGTAGATTACAGCATCTGAATATAATTTTTCTTCTGCACATGTGTTACCCAATGTGTTACCAAATGGGTTTTTATAAGTTTCTTCCCAGCCAGTTGTTAAAGATGCATCGTTAATATCAATAATTTGTGAAGAAACAGAATCTGGACCTGCTACATAAGACCAAATGTCTGAAATTGCATAAACTGTTCCTCCATTATTGATTTTGTATTGATAGTATTTAGAACCATCTGTAGGAACATCAGTTGTTGTTGCTGACCAAACTCCCTTATTTTCTGGAGTCATTTCGATTGTACTTGAAGGTTCTTTTGCTGTTGCAGAATCTAAAATTAACAATTCTACTTTTTGTGCAAGTGGAGCCCAACATTTAAATGTTGCTTCTGTTCCGTCAATTGTAAGACCTAAATCATCACCTTCGTAAACAAAAGCTTGATCAATAAGGTCTCCATCAATACCTGCTTTAATAGTTTTTCCATCATAAGAAATTGTGTAAGGTGCTTTTTTAATGTTTCCACCTGTTACTGTGAGAGTTCCTGTTGTTGCTGAGTCTACTGTTGCCTCTTCTACAGTAAGTTTGTTTCCATCTGAATCAAGAACTGTTACAGCATTTTCATCAATACCTGTAACACGGCTTATGTTGATTGAGATTGTGTTACCATCAATACTTGTAATAGTACCACCCATAAGACCAATTACTTTGTCATAAGATGTGTAATAAACTTTTGGATTTGCAAAAGTAAAATACAAATTTTTATATTGTTTAAGTTCTTCAATAGGAACTAAAACATCACTTGTTTGTGTAGATCCACTTTTGTCTACAAAGAGACATCCAAATTCTTTGTAGTCATCAATATTTTCAATGTCAAAATTTACATATCTTGAAATATTGTCTTGTTGGTCTAATGAAGTAGCTCCTGTAGGCCATTCACCATTATTCTTACTTACTTCATTTTGTGTGTCGTCATGTCTAACTAACCAATACCAAACACCCCAGTCACCAGTTGTTGGTGCATCCAAAAGATAAATTGTATAAGGATAAAGTTTTTCACCTGTAGGATCATCTGTTTTATCCCCATCACCTTTGTCGGTTGATTTTTTTCCACCACAACCAACAAGAGAGAAAACCAAACACATTGCTATTAGAGCAAACAGCAATGCATTTAAAATTTTTCTTAATTGCATATTTTATGCCTCCAAAATAAAATAATTTTACCATCTTCTATTATAGGGGCAAATTTAAAATCTGAAAAGCAAAATCATTCTATACAAAGAAAAAATATTGATATTTATTATAAAAGACATTAGAATGTAATAATGTATCGCATTTATGTAGAAAGAAAAGAAGGCTTTGAAAATGAAGCTCTTAGTATTAAGTCTGAATTGACAAATTTTTTAGGGATTGATGGCATCAAAAATGTTCGATATTTGAATCGATATGATGTAGAAAATGTTACTGAATCAGTGATAAAAGCCGCTAGCCAAAGAATTTTTTCTGAGGCTCAAAGTGATTTTTGTTATTTTGAACATATTCCACTAGAAGAAAATGATATAGTAATCGCTTGGGAATATTTGCCAGGTCAATATGACCAAAGAGCTGATTCTGCAGAACAATGTTTATCTTTGCTTAGAGCAGGACTTGCTTCTACAACAACTGTCGGAACAGAACCTCCTCGTGTTCGTTGTGCAAAAATGGTTATTTTACAAGGTGAAGTTTCTGTAGATGATGTTCGTAGAATAGAAAAATATCTTATAAATCCAGTTGATTCTCGTTTGGCAGATTTGGATGTGCCAGAAAGTTTGAAAATGGAAGTTTCTGTTCCAGATGATATTCCTGTGCAAGATGGATTTATCGGTTTTTCAGATGAAGAACTTGCTGATTATCACAAAAAAATGGGTCTTGCAATGGATTTTGCAGACATCAAATTTTTGCAAGATTACTTCAAAAAAATCAATCGCGACCCAACTGAAACTGAAATTAAAGTTTTGGATACATATTGGTCTGACCATTGTCGACACACAACTTTCAATACAGTTTTAGATGAAATAGAAATTGCAGAAGGAGATTTCAAAGAATTATTTGAAAAATCTCTTAACAACTACAAAATAATGCGAACAGATGTTTATGCAGAACGAGCCGACATCAACAATGAAAATGCAAAACCACTTACTTTGATGGATATGGCTTGTATCGGTGCAAAATATCTTAAAAAACATGGAAAACTTGATGACATCGAAATTTCTGAAGAAATTAACGCTTGTTCAATTTATATCGATGTTCATAAAACAAATATTGAAACTAAAGCCGAAGAAACTGAACGCTGGCTTTTGATGTTCAAAAACGAAACTCACAATCACCCAACAGAAATTGAACCTTTTGGTGGTGCTGCTACTTGTATTGGTGGTGCAATTCGTGACCCACTTTCTGGTAGAAGTTGGGTTTATCAAGCATTGCGTGTTACAGGAGCTGCTGATCCAACTGTTCCTCTTTCTTCAACAAGAGAAGGTAAACTTCCACAAATGAAGCTTACTCGTGAAGCTGCTCAAGGATTTAGTTCTTACGGAAATCAAATTGGTCTTACAACTGGGCAAGTTGCAGAAATTTATCATCCTGGTTTTGAAGCAAAACGCATGGAACTTGGTGCTGTTATTGCTGCAAGTCCTGCTGATATTGTTATGCGTGAAACTCCAGAAGCAGGGGATGTAATTGTTCTTGTTGGTGGTGGAACTGGTCGTGACGGTATTGGTGGAGCAACAGGTTCTTCAAAAGTTCATAACACAAAATCAGTTTCAACAGCTGCTGCTGAAGTTCAAAAAGGAAACGCTGTAGAAGAACGCAAAATTCAACGTTTATTCAGAAATCCAGAAGTTAGCAAAATGATTCGTCGTTGTAATGACTTTGGCGCTGGTGGTGTTGCAGTTGCTGTTGGAGAACTTGCTCCAGGTCTTGAAATAAATCTTGATGCAGTTCCAAAAAAATACGAAGGATTAAACGGAACAGAACTTGCAATTTCAGAAAGTCAAGAAAGAATGGCTTTGGTTGTAAGAAAAACTGATGTTGAAAAAATTATTCAAGCTGCATCTAATGAAAATTTAAATGCAACTGTTATTGCAGAAGTTACAGATACAAATCGTCTTGTAATGAAATGGCGAGGAAAAACAATCGTAGATATTGAACGCTCTTTCTTAGATACAGCAGGAGCAAGTCGTAGTACAAAAGCATTGATTGAATCACCTGTAAGAGTTAGTTCTCCATTGTGTAAACCATTAGATTCTGTAGAAAAAATATTAAAAGATGAAAATCTTTGTGCAGAAGAAAAATTAAAATCTGCTTGGTTAACAAATCTTAATGATTTGGCTTGTTGTTCACAAAAAGGATTATCAGAAAGATTTGATGGTTCTATTGGTGCTGCAACAGTAATTTTCCCAATGGGTGGAAAAAACCAAAGCACTCCAGAAAGTGGTTGTGCTGCAAAAATTCCTGTTCAAATGCCTTACGAAACAGACACATCAAGTTTGATGACTTTTGGTTACGATCCAAGAGTTTCATCTTGGAGTCCATGGCACGGAGCACAAATTGCAGTTCTTAGTTCTTTGGCAAAAATTACTGCAATGGGTGGAAATCCTGAAAGCTGTAGATTAACTTTCCAAGAATATTTTGAAAAGCCTAATAAAGACGCGAAGAGATGGGGCAAACCGCTCTCAGCTCTGCTCGGAGCGTTCAAAGCGCAACTTGACTACGGCATAGGTTCAATCGGTGGAAAGGACTCTATGAGCGGTTCTTTTGAAGATTTAGACGTTCCGCCGACTCTCGTATCGTTCGCAGTTACGACGGGCAAAACCGACGACGTAATTTCAAACGATTTTAAAAAGGCGGGAAGTAACGTTTATCTTTTAAAACCTGAAAAGGACGAAAACGGCTTGCCAAAAGCAGAGAGCGTTATCGCTAATTTCCACACTCTTACCAAGTGGATGAGAGAAGGAAAGGTTTTATCTTGTTGGACTCCGACTTACGGTGGCGTTGCTGAAGGCGTACTCAAAATGTGTATGGGTAACGGCTTGGGCTTTGAATACGAAAACACTACTTGTCATAAGTGTATTTTCGGTTACAATTACGGAGCGTTTATAATAGAATCTACCGAAGATTTACAAATTAAGAAAATAGGTAGAGTAACGGACGACGGATATATTTCAAGAAACGGCGAAAGAGTTTCTCTTGCAGAACTTTCTAAAGATTACGAGTCAAAACTCGAAAGTGTGTTCCCCGTTAAAGAAAACGGTGGGGTTAAACTCGAAAACTTCTCGTTTAGCGCAACTGAAAGGGTTACGCCTAAAATTGCCGTTGCAAGACCAAAGGTTTTAATTCCTGTATTCCCCGGCACGAACTGCGAATTTGACTCTGCAAAGGTCATGAGAGACGCGGGAGCCGAGGCAAAGATATTCGTCATCAACAATCTCACGCAGGACGGAATTCAGAGAAGCGTTGAGAGCTTCGCAAAGGAGCTTGAGACAAGCCAGATGATCTTCGTGCCCGGAGGATTTTCGGGCGGAGACGAGCCCGACGGTTCGGGTAAGTTCATAACTGCATTTTTCCGTAACAGTGCGATCAAGAATGAAGTAAATGAGCTTCTCAAAAATCGCGATGGACTTATGTGCGGTATTTGTAACGGCTTCCAGGCACTTATAAAATTGGGCTTGGTTCCTTACGGCAAAATTATCGATACCGATGAAACCTGCCCCACTCTGACCTT
>CALBXN010000184.1 GCA_937890485.1 uncultured Treponema sp. | reverse complement strand
CAATAATTTTATCTGCATGCATAAGGGAAGATGCTCTCTGTGCCACAATAAATACCGTTGTATCTCCGGGCATTTCTTTCAGTGCCTTCCGAAGGGCTGCATCTGTTGCATAATCTAACGCAGATGCACTATCATCTAATATTAAAATTTCCGGTTTTTTTACCAAGGCTCTCGCAATGGATAGCCGCTGTTTTTGTCCACCGGACAGATTTCTTCCTTCCTGGGTTATCATCTCATCAAGCATGTTCTCTTTCTTTTCCACAAACTCTTTCGCCTGAGCAAATTGGGTTCAAAGATTCAATAAAATCAGAGGTTTTAGATTTATATTATAGGTTTTATACAAAAGAAGAAGAGTTTTTTGACCCATATATTAGTGCAAAATATGGAATGTCTCACTTACGATTTTGCTTAAACACTGCTGGAAATGAAGTTTCTGCTCTTGCAATGTATAATGCAGGTACTACAAAAGTACGAAGTAATAAAACACCACAAGTTACATTGAATTACGTTTCAAATATTATTGGATATAGAGAAGGCTTAGATGCTTTGTTTAATACTCAAGTTGCAATTTTCTATAACCAAGATTCATCTAAATTTTTGGCAAGTTTAACTAAATAAAAGAAATAATTAATTAGATTAAATCAACAAATTTGTAATGTTCATGTTTTATTGAAAGTTCGCTAATAAATTCTTGGCGAACTTTTTCATTTTTAAAGCAATTTTCTTGAGGAAGTACAAAGCCCATAATGCTATTAAATTTTTTTAGTCTTCTAGCAGTGTGTTTCATTGAATTTATTACTAATTCAGGTGTGTTTTCTATTGATTTGTCAATTTTGGGAAGAAAGAGAATTTTTAGAGAATGTATTTCTATAATTTTGAAAATTTGTCGTAATTTTGCTAAATATTCTTCGTTATAAACATCTTCTTCTGATGTTAAAACATCTAAAACTTTTATAGGAAAAATCATAATTTCACAGGAAGATTGTTCTGCTTGTGTGTAGAAATCTTCATTTTCGAGTTGATTAATTTCAGTGTCACTAATAAAAGCAATATTTGCTATAAATTTGTCACCATTAAAGTTTGAAAAATTTTGTTTTTGTACAGAAGATGTAAAAAATTGCATTGTAAAATCCTAATAAAAAAAGGCCACTGCTTCATTCATAAATGAGAGTGACCTTAGTTTCGAGAAATAGTCATAAAACTCTATTCTGTAAGAATTTTGATAACTTCAACTTTGTCTGTTGTTTCAAGAATTTGTTGTCTTTTTTCAGCACTCTTGAATAGCAAACTTACCTCAGCTAAAAATTGTAGGTGAGGTCCTGTTTTATTTACAGGAGACAAAGTCATTATAAATATACGGCAAGGTTCTTGATCCAGAGAATCAAAATTTACTGGATTGTCAGAAATACCGATACAAGCTACCAAATCAGAAACAGTATCTGTTTTACCATGAGGAATTGCAATCCCATGTTTCATACCGGTGGACATTTTTCTTTCACGCTCAAGAACACATTCCCGTGCCGCATTCTTATCGGTTACTTTGCCAGCTTTTATTAAAATTTCTAGCATTTCGTCGATAATTTCTTCCTTTGTTGTACCTTTCAAATGAAGGTTTACAGTGTCCGGTGTTAATACAGTTTGTAAGTTCATAGTTCAATTGTACGGTTAGTTAGTCCAAAAGTCAATAAAAAAATTGTAATTTTATAAAATATTTTAAAAAACTATAATATATAAATACAAGGTTTTCAGTGTTTTTCGTTTATAAGGTATTGTTTGCAATAATTTAAGATATATATTAAAATAAATTTATGACTAATATTGATAAATTTTATGCTGATGTACAAAAAATAAAGAAAAGAGATAGGGCTGATAATCCTTCTTATGATGGAAGACGAGCTAGTTTAGCAGTTGCGTCGATGTTTGATTCAATGAATAGAGATTTAGGTGATTTGCCTCATTCTATTTCAGAATATTGGATGACAAATTACATTGACAAATCGTCGGAAATTGAAAATGAACCAACTGACGAACATGTGGAATGGCTTTTGACTGTTTTGTCATTTTTAGATGGTTCTTTAGAACCAAATATGGATTTGCCAAAAAAAGATTGGAAAGTCATTATGGATTTCATCAATTATGAGGCAGAATCATTACCAATTGAGATTCTTACAGATTTAATGTCTGTTATTGTTTCTAAAAAAGTTTTGTAAAAATTTGTAAAACAAAATTTTTTTAGATTTCTATATGGTGTCCACTTCTAAGGTAATATAGATAGCATTTGACATTTGATAGGTTAGTGTTTCTAAATTTTGAAACTGCTAACCTATAAGACTCTAACTGATTTATATGAATTTCCGGAATTTCGTCTTTGTCAGTTTTAAAATCTATAATGATGTATTCATTGTTATTTTTGGGATTCCTAAAAACTAAGTCAATTTGCCCTTTAATAATTGTTTGCGAATCAAACTCTGCATTACCAATTTTAGAATTTGCTTTTACAAAAAGTTTGAAATCATATTCGTTTTGTCTCCAATCTGATTGTTGAGCAAGTTTTCCTAATTCAGAATCATAAAATCTTTGTGCCATATTTTGTGCTTCTTCAAAGATTATTGTTTTTTGTTTTTCAGAAAGCATCTGTACTAAATATGACGGAATTTTTGCCTGTTCTTTTGTAAAAATACTTTCTGTAAATGCATGTGCAATTGTTCCAAAATTATCATATCCAAATTCATTGTTTGAAAAAGATTGAATTAAATCATCAATTAATATTTTTGGATTTTTAAAATAATTTTGTTCGTTAAGGTTTTGTGATAAATCATTTTTATCTTCATGTAATGTTGATGGTGAAGTGTATCCAAATTCAACTTGTTCAGTTTGTATTTCATGTGATTGTTGGTATTCATCTTTTACTTCTTTAATAACTTCTTGTATTGATTTTCGTTTTTCAAAAGAGTTTACTTCTGAGAGTTCGATATTAATTGCTTCTAAAACAAAAGGACATGGTGGATATACTCCTTCTTCATTTTTGTTCCAACTTGCAATTACATAAAGCATAAATCCCATAAAAGAATTATTTGTATAATATTTTGATGGAATTAATTGACTTTCATTAAAAGTATCTTTTGATTTTTCTGCGATTTTAGTTATAGCAAGTTCACTTAAGATTTCTAATAATTCGTTATGAGAAAAATTTTTATTTGTAAAATCTGTAAATTGTTCTTCTAATTTTTTCTTTGAAGTTTTGTTGATAGAAAAACTTCCAGAAAGATAAACTTCTTTTTCTGCTCTAGTTATCGCAACATAAAGAACTCGTCGTAATTCAGCTTCTCTTTTTAAGATATTTAAATCTTTTGATTTTATGTAAAAAAAGTTTTGTTCCTTTTGTGCAAACCAATTTGGGCATTTTGTGTTTAATGAAATTCCATGTTCATCATTAAAATAAATTATTTCATTAGTTGCATCTGCTCTTCCTTGAGAAGAACAACCACAAATAAATACAACAGGAAATTCAAGTCCTTTACTTTTATGAATTGTCATTAACTTTACTGCATCAGGTTTTTCCAATGGAATATCCATGTCAGAAAGTCTTTCGTTGTTAACTTTTAAAGTTTCGAGTTTATCAACAAAGTCTGAAAGACCTAAACCTCTATCTTCAATTTGATGTGCAATTTCAAAAAGATAATCGTACATTTCTCCATAAAGTGAAACTGTATCACACCAGAGAGTTTCGTATCGTTGTCCAAGATTGTACCAAATTTCAGAAATAATTTCTGTTACAGAAAGTGATTTCAATTTTTCGCAAAACTCAAAAAATATTTTTTTCCCATTAAGATAATTCGATAAATCTTTTTTTGATAAAAGATTTTCTACTTCGTTTGTAAATAAAATTTCTTCTGGGAAAATTTTATTGTTTAAGATTTTTATTTTTTCAGAAGCGTTAATCATGCAAATATTTACGCCTGACTGAGAAAGATTTATTAAAGGAGAATATAATAAATTTTCGTATGCAATCATATCAGTTGGATAAATTGAAAGTCTTAGTAAGTAGTAAATATTATTTATTGGACTTTCGTTAAAAAAACCAACTACAGATTCACTTGTATATGGAATACCAAGTTTTCGTAAATGTTTTTCGTAAAGATATTGATTTGTTGTTGATCGAAATAAAATTGCGCAATCTTTACTTTTGTATTTTTTTTCGTCAATAAAAGTTTTTATTTTTTGTGCAATATACATTGCTTCTATTTCTGGATTTGCAAAATCTTCATAAAATTTTTCTGAATCATTTTCAGTTGAATCATCATCTTGTGAAGTTGAATTATAAAGTGAAAAATGAATTCTTGGTTCAAGTGAGATTTCAATTGGGTTTCCATCTTTGTCTTTTGTTGAAGGTCTAACCCAATTGTAAGTTGCTTCAAAATCTGGAACACTAGAAAAATTTTTATTTTCTAAAATTTGTTTTTCATTTACAAATAAAGATGCTTTATCAAAATTTCTTTTTGTAGGACTTTCTAATTCTTCAACTGATGTTGGATACTCGTATCCTCCAAATAAAGAATTAAAACTTGCAATTAAAGCAGGATGTGAACGATAATTTGTAATTAAACTTAAATTAGAATTATTAGCAAGTTCTGATTTTAATTTTCTAAAAACAGAAACATCTGCTCCTCTAAATTTATAGATAGATTGTTTTTCATCACCAACAAAAAATAATTTATCTGGATAAAGTTCTTCTGGTTCTGGAACTGATTTTTTATTTCGTTCTTGTTTTTCAGCAAGTAAAAAAAGCAAATCTCTTTGCAATTGATTGTCATCTTGAAATTCATCAATCATAATTGCTTTGAAAGATGTTTTTTCTACTTCTCTTATTTCAGGATGATTGATTAAAATTTCTAGTGCTAAATGTGATATGTCTGCAAAAGTTAAGATTCCTTTACTTCGTTTGTAATCATTAAATTTATTTTGAAATTCATTCAATAGAGGATAAATCAATTGAGTAATTTTATAATTCGCTATAAAACTTGCAATTGAACATAATTTAGAATATTTATTTCTTAATTCTTTTATTTTTTCTTTTATTGCTATTATAGTTTCATTTTTTGTATTTCCTGGAAGGCGAGGATTAAAAAGTAAAATTATTTTATCAAGATAATTTTTGAGCTCAAGATTTATTGGTGCAATATCATCTGATGATTTGAAAAAATCTAATAAAGAATAAAATTCTGGCGCTGAATTAAAAGTGTTTTCCTGAATAATTTCATTTAATGCTTGACTAAAACTTGTGTGTTTGCCTTCAAAATTTTCAATATTATATATTATTTCTTCAACGATAGAATCAATTGCTTTTGATGTAATTTGCCATTCATCTTTTGTAACTTGTATTTGTTTTTCTAATAATGAGGAAAAATCAATTGGATTTGCTATGTTTGAATGATAGATAATTGTATTTGCAAAAAGTTCTTGAGCAATTTTTTCTATTGAATATGAGTTGTTTATTAATTCAATTATTGCTTTATTCTTCCTGTTATTTAGCAAAAAAGGAAGTGCTAACTTATATGCTTGGTTTGCACATTCTTCATCATCAACAGAAAAGTCTGGACGAATTCCATAATATCGTGAAGCATTTTTCAAAATTGAAGAACAATATGAATCTAAGGTTTGTATTCTTGCCTCTGAAAAATTTTTTACAGCACGACAAGCTCTTTCATTGTCTGGTTCTTCTTGTGAAATTTTATAAAGAGTTTTGTATATTCGTTGGTACATTTCAGCCGCTGCTTTATTTGTGAAAGTTAAAGTTAAAATTTGATCAACGGTAAAGCCTTTTTCTAAAACTAAATGAGCATATCTTTGTGCAAGTACAAAAGTTTTTCCAGACCCTGCACCAGCTGCAACTACTGCATTGTTCATTTGATAAACTGCTTTTTCTTGTTCTTTATTTAATTGTGCCATAAAAGTTTCCTTCTAAAATTTGTTAAAAATTAAATTCAATTTCTTCTTGTAATAGGTTATCAAAACTACAAAATAAAATATTGTTGATAATATCTTCTGTTATTAAAAAGTTTTTTCCTTCTAAAACACTTTTTACAAAGAATTTTATTTTTTTATCAAGTTCTTCTAATTTTTCTTCTATACAATTTTCTCCATTAGAGCAATCTGCCTGTGTTCTAAAAAATTTTTCAATTTTTTTTGATGGATATGAATAATTTGTAATTTGATTTTTTATTGAACCTAATTTCATTTGTGGTTTTGCTTGAATAATACTGAAAAAACAAGCTTGATCAACTTTTAAATCTAATCCTTTTTCTTTTAAATTATTTTCATATAATTTTATGTAAAGGGGCAGTTGTAAATCTTTTTCCTTGTCAGGAAATTTACTTGTTTTAAAATCGATAATTGTAATTTTATCATCTGGGCTTAAAAGGATGCAATCAATGATTCCTTCAATAAAATAATCTGGTGAATCACCATCCATTTTGAATTTTTCTTCTATTGAAATGATTTTATATTCATTAAAGAAACACAAAAAACTTTGCAAAAAATTAATTAAATTTTGATAAATGTTTTTTTTCTGTGTTACTAAAAATTCTTTTGTAAGTAAACTTATATTTTGTTTAGATCCTATGGATTCAGGAAAATTTTTGATTACATCAGATGTGCTTTCAAAAATAAAATCTGAGTATTGTTTGGGAATAGTGTTGTCTGTAAATTCAAAATGTTCTGTGGATTTTTTTATCATTGTAAAAAGTCGTTTGATAATTTCGTGATAAATACTTCCTAAAAAAACATCATCAACAACACTTGTTTCTGTAGAAAATTCTTTTATTTGTAAAATTTTTTCATTTAGCCATTTTGTGGGATTTTTATAAAATGCATTTAAGTTTGTTGCAGAAACTCTTAATTTCCCTTCAGGTGTGCAAAGTTTATTTTTTATTACAGAACTTATTTTATCACAAATTTTATTTTCGTACTCTAAAGACTTTTCATCTCTATTTGTAATCCAATTTTCAAATCCATCTTTTTGAATTGAATGTAATTCATCTGAGAAAGATAAATTTTTTATTTTAGGATTATTTGTTAAAAATAATTTTTCTGTGTTGTATAAATCTTCTTCATCTGAAGTTTCTGAAGTTCTATTGATTTCTTCAAAGGAACTATACGCTAATGCGTATCCTGAAAAAGTTTTTTGTGATGCAAAAAAATATGTTTGTCTAACTGAACTTGAGGTGTATGAATTTATAAAATAATCTGAAACATTTGAATCTTTTAATTCTAAAAATTCTCTTTTAGTTTTAGATAAAAATTCAAGTTGAGAATAATTTATTGATAAATTTTTTTGTGAACTTTGCAAAACTATGTGATAATCAAAACTGCATTGACAAGCAACTTTATAAGGAAAAATACTTACTCCACTTTTTGTACTTTGAGCTAAATATTCTTTGGAAGATAAAAAATCTACAAAAAAATCAAAATGATTTTTACAATTTACATCAGTATATAAATTTTCAATATCGATTAATGTAGCTAATTCAGAAATACATCTTCCTAAAATTAAATTTGCATTTTCTGTAAATTTTTCTATATCAAAAAAAGTATCTCTAAATTCAAAATAAGAGTTTCGTATTTGTAAAAATGAGTTTGCTTCATTTATTTTTTTTATTATTTTTTTTGCAGTCTTGTAAAATTCAAATGCTCGTGTTTCTTGTGGGTTTTGTAGAAAATTTTGTTCTAAAATATCTTTGTTGTCGTAAGAACATACACAATGATTTTTTAAAGCAAATTCTAAAAGTTGATTTATTTCTGTTGTAACTTTCCATGGGAAGTGTGCATCTGCAAAAAGTGCACTTAAAGTTTCAAAACTAAAATCTTCGTTCTTGCAATTTTTAATTAATTCAAAAAGTCTACCTTCAGGATATTCTGATAAACTTTTCCCAGAACGCATTTTATATGGAATGTTGTAGAGTTCTAGTTCTCGTTTTATGTAAGGCCGAATTTCTGAAATTTGCGGAATGTGTAACGCAATTTTTTCATAAGGAGTTTTTCCTTCATTATGAAGTTTATTTATTAAAAGAATTGCTTTTCTTAGTTCTGTTCTTGTATTTGAAAAATAATTAACTTGCGGTTTTTCTTTTAATTCCTTTGGGCAATGAATTAGAGTTACTAAATTTTCTTTTTCTGCATCTAAAAGCAAAGATTCGTATTCGGAATAATCCTCTAAAAGTTCTGGATAAAAAATATAGTAGTGCTTGTTATTGCTATCAAAAGGTGGTTTTTCCCAAGCAGGTTCAAAAAGACTATGTTTTTCAAGAAATTCAGAATATTTTTGATAAAGTGTGAATAAATCTTTTGCTTCTAAATCAACAGTTTCATCAAAAAAACTTTTTCTTTCAAATTTTTCTTTCCAGTTTTGAAGTTGAGGCAAAAGATTTGTAATCCAATCTGCAAAAGAACTTGATGTATTTATATATTCAGGGTTTATTATAGAAGAAAATAGAGGAGAATTATTTGAAAAACCAATTTTATTTTCTTCAATAATATAACTTGAAAAAAGTTTTCTTAAAACTGAAGGAATGCTGGTTTTATTTTGCACTTTAGAACGAACCGCTTCTGACTTAAATTTATCCCATGCAATAAATTTTTCTAGGGGAATTGCTTGTACGATTTCATCTTCTAAGATTTTATCTTGCCATGAAGTACAGGCAATTTCGGTTGTAAAAACAAAAACTGAATTTTCATCGTTTATATGGTGTAAAAGTGTATTAAAAATTGAATTCATAATGAATTATTATATCACAAAATACTAGATTTATGTAAAATCTAATGATATACTAAGGAATAATTATGGAAAATATTTTTGCACAACCTGGGAAACCGATGCCTCATGGGGCAACTATCGTAAATGATGGTGTAAATTTTAGCGTTTTTACTAGAAACGGAACAAGCGTTATTTTGGATATTTTTGAAAATCCAGAGGATGAAAATCCTTGTTTTTCTTATACTTTTGACCCAAAAATTAATAGAACTGGTGATATTTGGCATGTTTTTTTGAAAGGCTTAAAGGCAGGTGCCTTGTATCTTTACAGAGTTGATGGTCCTTTTAATCCTGAAAAAGGTCATCGTTTTAATAAAAATACTTATCTTTTAGATCCTTACGCAAAAAGTTTTACAGATTGCTCAGTTTTTGCAAATTTACCACCAGATTATGTTACTCCTGTGGATAAAATTGATATTCTCACAGGAAAAACTCATTCTGCTAAAGGATTTCCAAAATGTGTAGTAATTGATGATGATGAATTCGATTGGCAGGGGGACCGTCCGATAAATTATCCTTTACGACAGAGTGTTTTATATGAAACTCATCTTAAAGGATTTACCGCCGATCCATCTTCTGGGGTAAAAAATCCTGGAACATACAAAGGTTTGATAGAAAAAATTCCATATTTGAAAGAACTTGGGGTAACAAGTGTTGAACTTTTGCCAATTCAAGAATTTGATGAGTACGAAAATACAAATGTAAATCCTAAAAATGGGGAGCGATTAAAAAATTACTGGGGATATAGTACTATCGGTTTTTTTGCTCCAAAGGCTTCTTTTTCCTCTGATAGAACTCCAGGTGGAGCTGTTCGTGAATTTAAAGAAATGGTTCGTGAAATGCACAAAAACAACCTAGAAGTTATTTTGGATATTGTTTTTAATCATACAGCTGAAGGGAACGAACATGGAGTTACTTTAAATTTCAGAGGTTTTGATAACTCAATTTATTATGTTTTAGAGGATAATCATAAGCAATATTACAAAAACTACTCTGGTTGTGGAAATACTGTAAACTGTAATCATCCTGTAGTTAGAACATTTATTATTGATTGTTTGCGATATTGGGTTTGTGAGATGCATGTTGACGGCTTTAGATTTGATCTTGCTTCAATTCTTGGACGCGATAGAAACGGTCGTCTTATGGAAGATCCTCCAGTTTTGGAACGCATTGCAGAAGATCCTGTCCTTCGAAATACAAAAATTATTGCTGAAGCCTGGGATGCAGGTGGAGCATATCAAGTTGGTTGGTTCCCAGGTGGAAGATGGGCCGAATGGAACGATAGATACAGAGATGATATTCGTAGATTCTGGCGTGGTGATGACTTTTTGGCAAATGCAGCTGCAACTCGTTTAACAGGAAGTTCAGACCTTTATCTTCGTGACGGAAGAAAACCATTTCACTCTGTAAATTTTATTACTAGCCATGATGGATTTACTTTAAATGACTTAGTTTCATATAACGGAAAGCACAATGACGAAAATGGCGAAAACAATCGTGACGGAAGTGATAACAATTCTAGTTACAATTACGGATTTGAAGGCCCAACTTCAAATAAAGCTATAGAAAAACTACGCACAAAACAGATAAAAAATATTATGGCAACTATGTTACTTTCTCAAGGAACTCCAATGTTGCTTGGTGGGGACGAATTCCGCCGAACACAAAACGGAAACAATAACGCATATTGCCAAGATTCTCCAATGACATGGATAAATTGGAATTTGAAAGAAACTTATTCAGAAGTTTTTAGATTTGTAAAACACGCTATAGCCTTTAGACTTCGTCATCCAGCCTTTAGACGTCCTGAATTTTTTCAAGGACAAGATTATGCTTATAACACTTTACCAGATATTTTGTGGTTTGGCGAAGATGGGAAAGCTGCAGATTGGTCAAAAATAAATCATTTTATTGCATTCCGTCTTGATGGAAGATATGCTGAAACTCTTTCAGATGTTGATGATAATGATTTCTATATAATGATGAATTCATCTTGCCAAGATAAGACTGTAAAAATTCCACCTGCAATAGACGAAAAAAAATGGTATAGGGTGATAGATACATCTTTGCCTTCTCCAGAAGATTTTTTACCAGCTGGTGAAGAAGAAATGCTTAATCGAAGCGTTTATGTTTTACCAGCTCGTTCTGTGGCAGTGTTGTTAAGCAAATAGTACTCTTCAGAATTTTGCAAAAATAATTTGTGCCAGAAAAAAATGTTATTCTATAGTTTACCGAGTTTTTTTATGAAAGAAAAAGTTGTGTCGATGTTTTTGATTACAAAAACTCGCTCTGTTTGCAATGCAAACAGCACAAACTTCCTTCATTCTAGTAGAAAGAGCTATTTTGCAAGGGTTTGAATTTCGTTCAAGGAAAGTCCTGTATATTTTATAATTGTTTGAATATCAAGATTGTCTTTGAGCATGTTTTTAGCAGTTTCAATGGCTTTTTGTTGAGAACCTTGCTGAATACCCTGTGAGATACCTTTTTCTACGCCATCTTCGTAGGCTTCCTGTCGTTGAACAGCGATATCTGTGTCATAATCGTATTCTGTTAGTAACATATTTTCAACCTCCGTGGATTTTCGGCTAAGATAATCTGAAAGAAAGCCTTGTTTTA
>CALBXN010000183.1 GCA_937890485.1 uncultured Treponema sp. | reverse complement strand
TTCCCAGTACAGTCATCTTTGAATTTTAACAAAACATTGCCATTTTCAAGACTGTAAACGTTTTTTGTTTTACCTTCGTAAATAGTTTTCATTGATTATTCCTTTGAATGAATTAAGATTCATCTGTATTTTATAAAAATTATAAATGTAAATCAAGTTATTATTGATATTTTTGACACACTAACAAAAATTTTTTTATTAAAAATTTTTATGATTTTTTTTCATGCAAGGATTTTTTTGCTGATTTTTGTTGCAAGTTTAATGAGTTTCTTTCCCAAAATACACCGTCGGAATAACCTTGAATAGATTTGTCTGTATCTGCAATTTTAAGACGTTTTTCTGCCCACAAACAATATTCTTCATTTAATTCGATACCACAGTATTTTCTGTTGAGTTTTTTTGCCACAACACTTGTAGTTCCACTCCCAAGAAAAGGATCAAAAACAACATCCCCTTCTTTGGAAGAAGCTAAAATTAATTTTGCATAAAGTTTTTCTGGTTTCTGAGTTGGATGGTCCGTATTTTCAGGCATTGACCAAAAAGGAATAGATATATCATCCCAAAAATTTGAAGGATATGTTAAACGAAATTTACCCTCTTCACTTTCATCCCAATCTTTAGGATTTCCTTCTATCTTATAAGGAGCTAACACTTTTCGTTTCATCATTACAGATTCAACATCGAAATAATAATCATCAGGATTTTTTACTGCAAACCAAATATCTTCCATGCCATTTTTCCAATTTGATTTTGCTCCACGACCTTTTTCTCTCTGCCATGTAATTCGATTCATTATGGTTAATTCTGTCTCTATTGCTCGTTGTAATGAGGCAGTACATTTCCAGTCCCCACACATGTATAAAGATCCATTTGGTTTTAATTTCTTACATACTTCAGGAAACCATGTTCCTAAATATTCATCATAACTATTTTCTGAACGAGAATTAAACTTCATTCCGTTAAAATTTTTTGTAAGATTATAAGGTGGGTCAATGATAATTAATTCTGCAAATTCATCAGGAAGAAATTTTAGCATTTCAATTACATCACCATTAAGTGTTTTATTAATTAAATCTTTTGTTTCATTTATATTTTTGGAAGTTACCAAATTTGCTTTTAAAAAATCAATTTCTTCTGAGTTCAACGTTAAAGTTCTGTTATTACTTGCTCTTTCTTTTTTATCCATAAAAAAAGTTTATCATAGATTTTGAAATTTTACAAATTATAGAACTCCCCTACCCTACCAACTTTTATGGTAACAAAACTCTTAAAATATGCAAAAAAAATCAATTTGTCACCAATTACACAGAATTTATGGCAGGGTCAGAACTCATCCTTCCTTGTGTTACAAGTCTTTATCTTGTGATTTTTATTTTTATCAAATTTTGCAATTTTCGGAATTTATCAGACGATAGTAATTTTCTGGAATATCATCTTTCAATATAAGTTGAATAGAAAATGAAGATGTTGTTATCAAAGGATTTCCGATATTATCGTAAATAATTTCACCTTTCAGAGTTTCGTTGTCAGGCATATAATCAAATTCTGGCAAAAGTTCTGCTTCAGTTTCTTCATTTTCACGAAGTTTCCAATTTTCAAGAGTTTGAGGATTGAGAATCATCTTATCAGGATACATTCCAAATTTCTTTTTAAAAGCAAGACAATCCCGAATAACACATTCAGTTGCTTTATTGTAAGTAAAAAAAACATTATTTCTAACGCAACCAGCATTTGTTTCTTTTAAGGGCAAATTCTCTTCTGAAAATTTCTTAAATACAACTATTTTTTCAATTGGAGTTTTTAAAATTCCTGAAAGACGAAGAAGATTATCAAAACTAGGAAGATTATCTCCCTTCTGCCATTTGAAAAAAGCATTCTGGGAACAACCAAGGATTCTTTCAAATTCCCTCGCCGAATAACCTGTAATTTTCATAAGCGTACGAATATTTTTTCCTGTCGCTTCCAAGTCAATCATATAATTGATAAATGTATCTTTGTTTTCCATATTGATAGTATACCACCAAAATTTATTGTTAAACAGTAAATATAGTTTGTATCTTTGATTTTAAGATAAATATTTGAGAGTGTTTTTTTCTAGAAAAAAAGAAGTCTTGAAACACGATTTTTATCATCTAAATAATAAGTAATTTGTTGTTCCATTGATTCTCCTTTTATCAAACAAAAACCCAAAGATAACATAGAACTTCCCATCAATTATATTTTCGCACTTATAAAGAGATTTGTCACTCAACTTCTAGTTTATTGCATTTTAAAGGAAAAATGATAAAATATACATGTAAAGGCAAATAAAAATTGATTGGAGGTTTTTATGAATAAAGATGAATTGATGATTCGAAAAGCACTTAACTTTGCTGCGATTGCTCATGCTTCAGTTAAAAATGATGATGGTTCAATCGGACAAAAACGAAAAGGAACTGAAATTCCATATATCGTTCATCCATTTGAGGTTTGGCAAATTTTAAAAGAAAATAGATGTTCTCCATCAGTTCAAATTGCAGGACTTTTACATGATTGTCTTGAAGACGCAGGAATTACCGCTGATGAAATTGAAAAAGAATTCAATAAAGAAATCCGTGAATTAGTTAAGTCCGAATCTGAAGACAAAATGCGTCATCTTACAGAAAAAGATTCTTGGAAAGCTCGAAAACAAGCAACAATTGATGAATTAAAAACTGCTTCCAAAGAAACCTTGATGGTTTGTAACGCAGATAAACTTTCAAACCTTAGAAGTATGGCTTATGACCTTGCCACAATCGGCGAAAAACTTTGGGAAAGATTCAACGCATCAAAAGAAGATATTAAATGGTACTATTCTTCAATAGCAGACGCACTCTCCCCTCTTTCCGATATGCCAATGCAACAAGAACTTTGTTCTTTAATAGAAGAAGTTTTTAAATAAATTATTTTTTGCCAACCCTCCAAAAATATTAGGATAAAATCCGGCTGTTTATCCGATTATTTTTCCCCTTGCTCAAACTAGCAAGGGTTTTTATTTAAACTGAAGTCTTTGTCTCTCAACTATAAGTTGAATGCTTTCTTCTTGATTTTCAAATATAATTTCAATATCAGTTAATTAATTTCGATTTTCTAAAACTCATTTTCGGAGGAAATATGGCAAAACAACAAAAACTAATTTTAGAATATAACGGTGGTGCAAGTTTATTTTTCATCAATGAAAATCCAAAATATTTTGATGTTTGCAATCCAGATGGAGTATTAATCGATATAGACAACCTTGTTACTTCTTGTTTTGAACCTGTAAATGAAAGTATTTTAACTTGTTCATGTGGATATCCTCCATGTGCAGGTTTTTACGAATTTCAATCTCAGATAACTGATACACAAATTATTTGGTCTATATGCAGTACAAATGATGAAAAAGCGGTTCTTTTCTTTGAAAAAAATCAATATATCAACGAAGTGAAAAGCACTATAGAAAAACTAATTCAACTATGTGGAAATGGAATATTACAAGACGAAGAAGATGAATATGATGAATTATTTTGTCATACTTTAACTAAAAAAGACTTGGAAAAATTCTATTCTCCTTTTATCTCCACAACTTTGAATGAAGAAAGAAAGCCTCATAGACACAAAATAACAATTTGCCCAAAGGATAATTATTTTTGTATTACCGATAACGATAAAAAAATTGACATAAAAGATAAACTTTTAACATTTTACGATACAGATATTTTTGGTGAACCAATAAAATATTCTTTTGATGCTACTGATTTTCTTAAATGGCAAAATAAAAAGAATAAAACTTCTGTAAAATGGGAAAAATGGAATTCCAAAGGTTTAAAAATCGCAAAATATTTAAGGAATAACTTACCCTTAGATTTTGACATTTGGTATCAATATCAAAATGTAGAAAATGATAAGTTGGTACAAATTTCAAAAGATATAGAAGATTAGATAAAATTATTGATGATATTATAGATAAGATTACGGAGTTATAAAATGAAGATGTAATTGATTCGATGTTAAATCAAATTCCACGAGACAGAAATAGCACATTTTAACCATTTTCATTAAAGAAATACAGGAATTGACATCATTTTTTAATGATATATAATTAAATTAGTATCAATTGAAATTGATATCGCTACTAAAACTTTATAACTGCAAAGGAGGCTCGAGAAATTTTAAATCTCATGATTGGTGCAAATGGCAAAACTGGTTATGACAAAAACAACAAACCACTGATGCAGTTATTAGCAGACAAAGATGCTCTAACTAAAAATGACATGAAAATTGTTGACAAAATCATAAATGTTTACGGCCCACTGGTCAAAGAAAATAAATTTGTTCTTTGAGCAATTTCAAAATCAAACAAACACATCATATTGTTCCCGCAAATGTTCTTTATCATTCAACAAACTAAATATAAAGGAGAATTTTACTATGGACGAAATTTTTTTGAAGGAGTATAAATGTCAGTACTATCATGACTTTTATTACGATTTTAAAGATTCCGACGGTGTTTGGGTTACAAAAAAAACTGTAACATCAGAAGAAGAAGCTATGGCATGGGAAGAAGAAGATCCTTCTGAAGAAAGACGATATTTTGAAGTCAGAATGTCTGATCTAAACATTATGAAACACCAATTAAAATGTCTTGAAAATAATGAGCCATCAAAATTACCAAAAGACTTTCTAATTGATACTTATACAAGACTTATCAAAAGATTAGAAAATGATTGGCGTTTTGTAATTTATAAACAAAAGATACCTCAAAATCTTCCTGAAAAAAACAGACCTTTGCTTCTACTTATAAAAAAAGATTCCGGAAGGTTTTTTTATAAGGCTATTATTTTCAATGATTGGACAAAGGATATTTTTGAAAAAAATCATGTTTTTGCTTGGAAATATATTCAAAGACCATTTTATATTTCCAATGAGGATTTTTCAAAATCTTATCCTTATTATATTTATGAAGGAATGTTTGATACTCTTTGTGAAATTGATTTGTCTGACATGCAAAAATAAGACATATAAAAATTTCATACAACATTCCAATTTTTAAAAGTAACAAAAATAAAGTGGCTGACAGCTGTATATGAATGAAGTCTGCTTTCATTCAGAAGTGACAGTTAGTCAGCCATTTTTATTTCCCTACTCTCCCCTACCCCACCGATTTATCTAGTCTAATTTTTTTACTCGCCCTTATCATAACAGCACCCAAACTCAACTTGATTCAAAGCGTCCATCAGTCCTTTGTATGATAATTCCGTAATTGGTTGCTTTCCGGACGCATAACTACACCAGTTCACTTTTTTATCCCAAGAAATAGAACAAAACTCTGTAGGCTTTTTGCATCCCATTAAACAAGATGTAGATTGAAAAGGCTTTCCTTGGGCAACTTCTGACAACAGCTTTGAAGTAGGCATACATGTAAATCGGCGTGGAATAAGAATTATTCTATCCGAAGTAATTCCATTTGATAAAAGTTCGGCATAAACGGATTTTGCTTCGTCAGCGTTAAAATCTGAAACCAAAAGATTTACTCCAGATTTTATTCCCACTTCAGAGATTTTCTTTACCATACTTACCACGCGATTCACTTCATCTGTGTTTTCAGGATGATGAATTGTGATATGTATTTTATCTGGCTTATTTTCCAATAGATCTGCAAAAACGCTTTCCCTTTCCAAAGGTAACCCGTTTGAAGTAACAGAAACATACATCTCAGACATTAGGCTAGAAATCAATTTGAAAATTCCATCATATTCAAAAGGTTCCCCACCTCCAAAAGAAACAGCATCAATTCCGTGTTCGTGTAAATCAAGAATAAATGGAATTAACTCTTCGACGGTCCACAAAACATTTCCTTCTTTTGTTGAGTGATTGTAGCAGAAGTCACATTGTTTGGAGCAGTAATTGCTTAAGTCTATTGAAATTCGGTCAAGCATCAATCATCTCCTGCTGGAAGAACAATTGGAGTTTCCCCATCATCCTCTTTATTCTGTTCATCAAGAATATAGCAATATCCACCTTCAGTTTTTGGGAACCTTGTATAAATCTTGTTATCAATTTCTTCATAAACACCAGAACGCCAACGACAGATTGCATATTGAGCAATTTGAAAACCTGTACATTCTGAAAACTTTACAGGAATACGAATAAGTTTTTTTCTCTGCCTTTCTGAAATCTGTTCTTCTTTAAAAGGATATTTTGGAACATTTGTTCTTTTGGCTAATTCCAATTGAGAATTATATGGTTGATTATAGCAGTAAAAAGGTAATGGCCATTTTGTTTCAGTTCCAGAAAAATCTTCATCACAGTATGCTTCGTAGTAAATATATACAACACGACTAACGGTTTTATAAAAAGTATTTAAAGCTCGATTTCGATAAAATTCTGGTTCTTCATATCCAAAAAGACTATACAAAAAATAAATGCCATGTTTATGTGAAAGGCAAAAATCAATTTCATCAATAAAAACTTCCAAAAACTCTTTTTTATGCTCTTCATCAACTTGAACAAAAAGGCAGTGATCATCTTTAATATTATAGTTTTCTGGGCTAACAGCATCTGACATCAATTCTTCAACTTGCTCGTCTGTTAGTTCTAAATATTCAATATTGTTACTATCCTTTTCTCCAAAATCTTCCTCTGAAGTCATCAAAAGAGAGTTACTTTCTATTGGAATATCTATAGGAACAGGACCGTCTTCCTCAAAAGAAAATAAACCAATATTACCTTCTTCATCAACAACAAACCATTCTGTACTCATTGAATGAGTAGCTGGAAATTCTTTATTTGTTTTCATATTTTATCTCCGAAAATATTTTTTGGTTTTGTCATTAACTGACACTCTTAATTAAGAAATTTGTATCTAATAAACTCACCATAAGCGTTACCCATTGGCAAGTTCATATCTATCTTCAAACGACGGCGATCTGCACCGTTTCGGTCAAACATTTCCCAATAAAAACCAATACCTCGCTTTTGCCACAAAGGTAAGTCATTGAAATTTATGCCACGTTGAAATAAAAGTTCATTTTTCGCAGCAACAGAAATCCCTTCAATAGCTTTTGTTGCTTTTTTTTGATTTTGTCCTTCTTTTCTTAAAGTCCAATAGCACCAGGCATTTAGCGCATTCCGGTTCGCATCTTCATTTCGCCAACGAAAATAATCTACGACATTATCTTTCGTTGGAAGTTCACAAATTCGACAATCAAAAACACCGATATCACCATAAAGAAGTGAAAACTTCGCACTGGCTTCTCCCGCAAGAATCGAATTGAGTTTTCTAAGTTTACGACCAAAGTCTTCTGATTCTAATGCGAACAAAAGAGAGATCTCATCACTTTCAGTATAACCATATATAACTCTAAAACCACAGTTCATTAGCTGTTTAACCGTATTAATCATCATATCTCTGAACTTTTCATCAAAGGGTGCTTCAAATTTTCCTGATTCTTTTGTGAGTGTGTGGAAATGACGACCATCAATTCTTGCAACCATGTAAATTCCAGGAAGAACACAACGATCATTAGTTGTTTCAAAAACTCTCATCTTTGCATCTAATTCAGAAAATTTCATTTTTTCACCTCACTCGTATTTATTATTTCTATTTCATCAAAACCTTCATTAATATTAGGCTCTTCTAAAATCTTCGATTTCGAATAAATTGCACAGTCAGGAATACAATCTTTGCCAGAACGTTTAGCGTTTCGTTCTATACAAGTTGAAACATCACATGCAAAATAAATACATTTAATACTAACTTCCTGTTGCCATCCTTTTATTATATCCAGATATTTTTTACGATCTTTTTTTTGAACATTAGTATTATCTATAACAAAAGGCATACTTGTTTTTTTGCAAAACTCCAAAAGAAGTTTCTCCCGATTTTTAGTTTTCAGTAAATCATTACTAATTCTAAGATGAGTATTGAGAAAATGTTCTTTGTAATAAGTAGATTTTCCACTTCCTGGAAGTCCTACAAAAATAATTCCTTGCACCATTTCATTATATCATTGAAAAAAAATAAAAACATTAAATTAGAAATTTAATTTAAAACTGATAACCTTAGGCAACTTTTCTTAATTCCAAAACAATATTTTCTGTTTCAACATCAAAATCTTCGCCACCATCAGTTGGACCTTCTCCAAACTGAACGATAAAATAATCATCAGGTAAATCATCGCCTTCGAGAAACTTGAGTTCAAATTTATTGGTAATAAAACTTACAGTACAATCATCATTCCCACCAAAATACATAGGATAAATACAATCATCTTCTTCAAAATCATCATCCATTATGATTCCAAAATCTTCATTTTCTTCAAACAGAGATTCTATAAATTCTTCGCAAGTAACATCTTCTTCACGACAAACAGGAATTAATATATTTCCATTTGTGTCCGTTACTATATGTTCTTCTGCTTCTGGATTATCATAAGCCTTTTCATTTTCTTCAAAAAGGGCGTCCATTGTCTTTTCTTTCATTCGTATATAATTAGGATAAAATTTATATTTTTCATAAAACCGTTTACATACATCGATTACGGTCATAGGCCAGCCACCATATTTTTGAAAACAACCAAACATTACAAAATTCATAGTCATCCTCCTCAGAAAAAATAAAGATATCTTCCGTGACTGGTCAATCCACGATCTTTCGGACTTTAAATGCCTCCGGCAGCGACCGTATTTTTTCTTGTATCATTTTTTTTAGAAATTTCACAAAAAAATTTCTGCTCTTGAAGATACTACAGATAATCTTTCGTTCTCTGCAGAACGGGGGATTTTTTTGGTTTCCCCAGATAGCGGCCAACCATATTAGTGCCTGTGCTGCCTTTCGACTTTCCGCTTTTGGACCTTCGCCCTCATCCAGAACTTTCGTTCCCCAATATGCTGGTTCAACATCACCATAATCAGAATAACATGGAAGAAAAGAACTGTCATTCAACTTAAAGTTGAGTGATTTTCTGCTAGTTACATTGTAAAATAAATTTAGTTTTATAAATTATAAGGAGTTTTAACGATATGATTGATATGAACCAATGGTATTACGATATAGAAAATTTTTGTATTCAATATTGGAGAGAAACTTTTGGACACAGCATTTTTTGTTTTGATAACACTCTTATTGATTTAGATTTTTTTCTTGAAGAAGATGAAATGTTACAATTTACAACATATATAAATGACACCTTCGGAACTAAACTTAGTACAAAACAACATGCAGATATTCCTCTTGATTATCTTTACAAACAAATTCTTGAAAAAGCTATTGAAAGTTTTGATGGACAAAAAGATATCTTCCATGAAGAATATTCAAAAAAACTACAAGAATGGAATATTGAATAACTAAACCAGTTCACCACTCCCCTGCCCTACAGATTCAATTGCGTTGATAATTTTTTCTGCGTCGCAAACATATAAATCGGCACCACTAAATGGATTCATTTCGAGCAAGAACAAATCCCCTTCACTTTGGCAGATATCGATTATGTAAGCAAAATCTTTTTGTTTTTTCTCACAAGCGATTTTTTGAGCAAATGTCCAAGCCTCATCATTTTGATTTATCAAAAGCGTTCCTTTTCTGCCATCAGCAAGATATTCGCAACCTGTAACGATAGAATCCTTTACACAAACAAAACGATATTCTTTTTCGATGGATTTCAACTCCGACAGAACGATAGGAAGATTTATGTCTTCATGATAAAAACCGTAATCAAAATGAGCTGGAGTCAAATCAGTTTTATCTAAAATTCGTCCACTAAATTCTTTCAAAGGACTGTTTGGCCGAGCAAAAAATTTAGTTGAAGTTTTGCAAATATCATCTAATAAAGACGGATTTTTTAACAAATCGTTTATGGTTGTGAAAATACAATTTTTATTCAAAATAAAGTCATTGTAATTTTCGTAAATATATTGAAAAGAAAATCCTTTTTCATCACACAAAGCACCTGGAGTCCAAGAAATTTCATTTTTAATTTTAGACGCATTTCCTAAACTGCCATGAAAAATTGAATTTTTATCAAAAACTTCATATTCTTTGGTTTTCCAAAAATCATCATTCCAAAGAACAAAATTCTTATTCAATTTTTTTACAGAATCCAAAAGAATATCGCCAGAAACAAATCCGCCGTTTTCAATTATCCACAACATAAAATTATTCTCCTTTCAAAATTTCTAAAAAAACTTTGTCTAATTTTTCAAAAGAAAGTTTTTCGCCACTTTGCAAAGTCGCAACTTCATTTTCAATTTCAACAAAACCTCTTTCGATAAATTCATCTAATTCTGAGAATCGTTTACCTGATTTCTTTTCAGAAGAAGATTTTTTTATTTCAAATAATTTATCGAGAATTGGTTTTAAATTTTCTGGAAAAAGTACTTTTACCAAATCATCAAACAAAATTGGTGGAATTGAATTTTTCTTAAAAATCCATTGGCAACACAAAAGAGCTCGAAGTATATAAAAATATTTTTTATACGAAACTTCCTCGGTTCTAAAAAACTGATTATAATTATTTTTAGACATGGATAAATAATGATAAAGCAATTTTTTAAGTTGAGCAAAATCGTTTATTATAGAAGAAATTTTATTCCATTCGTCAGTTGATTTGTACACAATTGGAGATTGTGCCCATTCAAAAATCACTGGATTACTATCATGAAGCAAAGTCAAAAATTTTTTCAAATCCCAACCGTTGATGTCATAAACATCATTTAACTCGTAATCAATTACATCACGGATTTTTTCAAGTTTGAGATATTCTTCACCTGGTCGAACATAAATAAATCGAACATCATAATCGCTATCGTCACTTGCAAAACCCCAAGCCCTACTTCCAGATTCAACTGCATACAAAATTTTAACATTGAGATTTTCTTCAATTTCTGAAAGTTTTGATTTTATGATTTTTTCTATTTCCATCACTTATCCTCCTAAAAAATTTTCATTTTATTTTAACACACAGTATGTCTCATCTAACGACACACATCCAATTTTTTTAATTTTTTATGTTACCTAAAAACTGAAGATTTTACATTAAATTATTAGTTTAAATTTTATTTTTAGAAGAATTTTTAACGACCAAAAATGACTAAAATTTATCAATTTTTTGGAATAGTAAAAAATGCGAAAAAACGCTCAAAACACGCCCCTTTTTGCTCAGTCGACATATTTATCGATTTTTTATTTTGAACGCATTCTGAGCAATCTGGTGAGGTCTTTTTCTATCTACTATAAAACAGTAGATTTAGTATATTTTATAGTAGATTTAGTATATTTTTTATCATTTTTTTTAGTATATTTTATAGTAGATTTTATCTAATATCTCTAACATTCTTTATTAGATATATTAGAATTGCAATATTTTTTTGTTGACTTTTTCTAATAAAAAATGATATAATTCTACTATCGCAAAATCAATGGGTTTGGGAGGACACTTTGAAAAAAATAGTTATTGCGATACAAAAAGGTGGAGTAGGAAAAACCACCGTAAGTGTATCACTTGCAGCTCAACTTGCAATGGAAGGAAAAAAAGTTTTACTTATAGATGCTGATAGTCAAGGCAACAGCACAAGCAACCTTATCGAAAGTTTTGAGTACGATTTAGGAGAAGTGTTATTCGGAAAAGTTGAAGTAGAAAAAGCAATTATTCCGACCACAGTTCCAAATTTATATTTAATTCCAACACTTGCAATTTCAGATGGTGACACAAATGATTTGAAATTGTATCGCTCAATGCAAGCAACTCGCGAACCATTTATTTTCGTTGACCTTGTAAACGTAATAGAAAATCTCGGCTTTGATTATTGTATTTTTGATACATCACCTGCATTTGAAGCCTTTGAAGAAAACATCCTTGCTGCCGTTGATGAAATTGTAGTAGTTGTAAAAGCCGATGGATATTCACAAGACGGACTTCAAATTTTCAGAAACAACTTAAAAGATTGTCAAAAACGAAAACGCATCAATCCGGTTTTCAAAACTATCGTTTTAAACGAAGTAAACAAATCTTACAAATTAGCAAACGAAATTATCGAAGCTCTAAAAAATACAGATTTCAATATCGTTGAAATTCCTCAGGACCAAAATTTCAAATCTGCAACAATTTTTAGAAAAACTATTCAGCAACAAGGTGCAAAACAAAACACATTAGACGCCTTCAAAAAACTTGCAGACTTGGTAAAATAAGGGGAATCAAATGGCGATTGCAACAAAAATAAAAACCAACACGCAAACACATTCATCTTTTTTGCCTGAAGATTTTAAAAATCAGATTGCAAATAATATGTCTAGTGTTAATGAACCAGAAGAAAAAATAGAAACTCCTGCAACAGAAAATATTCAGCTAGAAACTTCTACTAAAAGCGAATCAAAAGGAAAATATAACGACGTTGCAAACTTACATTTTTCACGAGGAAAAAAAGCTGAATTTAAAGCTTTCTTTTCTGCAAATGAAGTTACTTTAGTTCAAGGTGTAGAAAACGCAGTAAATTACATCATGAAAGAAGTAAAAGCCGGACGATTAAAAGTATCTCGTAACGGAATTGAAAAAGTAGGGGAGTAGGGAAAGTTTAAGAGAACTGTTACCTAAAAAATAACATGGGAAGAAAAAAAATATCTGAAAAAACAGAACTTCAAGTTATAGATAATTCAACTAATGAATTATTTAATTCTCTTGAAGAAACTAAACCAGTAAAAAGACAAATTGGATATCTTCCAAGTTTTTTTACAACGGCTTCACTACCTTTTAAAAATATTCACAAAACAACTTTCGTAAGAAAGGGAAGTAACGGCGTTACTTTAACATTGTCCTCTCCAAAAAATGTTCCCTACGGAAGATATGGAAGATTATTACTTTCAATTTTAACTACTCATGCTGTAATTTCTCCAAACAAAAATAATTCCTTAATGATTGAATATGCCTCTATGGCAGATTTGTTAAAAGAACTTCAATTACCAAAACAACGAGGAAAAGACATAAAAGAACAACTTGAATGTTTTTCCAGTGCAGCTTTCACTTTTGACCAAGAAGTCAAAGAATTGAAAAATGGAATTTTGTTTCAAGATTTGTACGAAGATGGACAATATCCAAAAAAAGATGTAATTGTTACAACAAAATCTACAGGAAATATTCGTTTTACAACAGGAATTCAATATCAAGAAATTGATGATGGTTCTGAATCAAAACGTGTTGGGCGATTTAAAATTTTGCTTTCTCCAGAATTTTGTGATTTTTGTATTCAACATGCAGTTCCTATTAATTATGAAGTTTACAAAAATATTGATAGCCCAATTGGAAAAGATTTGTATGCTTGGCTTGTTTACAGAAATAATGGATTAACCGATTCTACTTTTATTCCTCGGCATAAACTTGTTGAACAATTTATTCCTGTTGATGAAGGAAAAGATAGCAATCTTGTAAATGTAAATTATGCTAGAATTGTTGAACTTCTTAAAGAAATTAAATTAAAGCATTATCCAGAAGTAAAAATAGATTTTTCTAAAGATGGTTCTGGAATTACTCTCTTTAAAAGTCCTACTCCTGTTTTAAAAGAAGATCCTAGATATGCTTTAATTACAACTGATATTTAAGTAACAATTCTCTTAAAGAATATAGGTAACAGTTTTACTAAATTATTTATAGTTTTCCACAATTTTTGGATACTATTATTAGTTTTTAAATATATTAATGGTTATTATTAGTATATATAGAAGATTTAAGAAAATTGTGACTCTTTTTTAAGAGAATTGTTATGATGTTTTTGTATAAAAAAGTTAATTCTTTGCAATATAAAGAAATATATAATTTGTGATTTTTAAGAGAACTGTTACGGAAAACTTGAGTTTTCCACAGGATTTTTGTTAATAACTTTAGGAGAAATGTTACTTTTAATTTAAGAGAACTGTTACTCTATTTAATTTTGAAAAGTTTTGTTGACCATTATTCATAAAAAATATTAATTCTAAAAAGAAAATTAATTTTTTTTGTGGCGAATTTTAGTAGAACTGTTACCTTTCGTTCAGATAATTTTATTTTTAAGAGAATTGTTACCTTGTAATAAAAGTAACTTTCTTTCCATTATTCTCTGCTTTTTTCGATTTAAGAGAACTGTTACTTTTTTTTTAATTTTAACAAATCGATTTTTTTAAGAGAAGTGTGACCTTGAAAATTAGTTTATTTTTTATAAGAAATGATTTTTCAAAAATGCTGATAGGGTAGGGGAGAGATACTTATTCTATAGGGTCTCCACAAAATTTTTTTCGCTTACAAGATTTACAATGAGCTCCCATCCAAACTCTATCAAAATGCTCTATGACTTGCTTTACAAATTTGTTGTTGGAAGAAAGAATACCTGCTTCAAAATTTCTTGTAGTTTCGCTTTTCATTCCCATACCAGCACCAGTTAGATTTGCTGAACCTACATAAGCTGTTTTTAGGTCAAAAATTATGATTTTAAAATGAACTCTAGGGCAAAGGACTCTTTCCATTCCATCAATAAGTGAAGGATATTTATCGAAATCTTGTCGGAAGGCAGGACCAGGTTCCTTTGCGTGAATCAATCGAATTTCTACACCACGATTTACAAGTTCGGAAAGAATTTGAAGCAAAGGAACAGAATTTTTTCCTTCTTTTAGATAAAGGTCTTTTATGTCAGCAGTTCCGATCCAGAGAAGTTTTTTTACAGATTTGATTTTTTTTATAATTTGTTCGTAGTGAGCTTCGTTTGAAATATAATAAAATTCAGACTCGTTATCAGTTTTTTTTATTGAGATTTTTGAGCTAGACTTATCTGGGGTTTTTAAGGGGATTTTCCCCTTAGGAGAAGGGGAAGCGGAAGATTGCTTGCTATCTGAAGCGAGGGGGAGGCCTTCCCCTTTTTTTGATTTAGTTTTATTTCTTTTAATTCCAAACATAGAAAATCCTGATATATGAAAAGTAAATTGTTCAGTACAAATAATATAACTTAAAAAATGTATTTGTGTAGTAAAAATGAAAAAATTTTTCAAAAGAGAGGTTTAAAAATACAAGTTTATTCTCAATTTATTCAACTACAAGTTGAATGCAAAAAAATATACATGTGGTATAATGTAGTTATGTTTTGGATAATTTAATTCAAAGCAAAAGGATTTCTTATGGAAAAAAATGAAAATCTATCTACTAAAGAAAATGAAGTAATTTTGAAAAAAGAACCAACTGCAATTGCGATGCGTATTTTTAATGAGACTGAAGATTACGAATCTCAAGTTATGCGAGAATGTGAATCTTTCTTTTTAAGATATAATGTTTATCCTAATGGAATAATTCTTAACCCAATAACAATTGATCGATGGGAAGCTGTTATTGCTGATTCTGCTTGTAATGATGAATTATATGAAAATCTTGAAAATATGACTTTTGAGCAAATGAAAAATACTTTCAAAAAAAATAAAGATTTAATATGTGAATTTACTTGTTCTAAGGATGGAAAATGTACTTTATTTTCTACTCCAAAATATCAGCTTTTCATTATCGAAAATGAAGAATATCAAGATGGAATATATCAACTTTTCAATGGATATTCTCCTATTCTTGAAAATGGGAAGTTTACTTATCCTCTAATTGACATGGAAGCTACAGGAATAAAAATCCGAGAGCTTATAGATGAAAAAGGAATAACTCCAACACAAATAAAAAATGTTTGTGGATTAGGTTCTATTCAGGCAGTGTATAAATGGTTTAATGGAAAATCAGTACCAACTATTGATAATTTAGGAATAATTTCAAATCTCTTAAATACTCCAATTGATGATATTTTAGTTTTCAAAAATAGAAAAGATTAATAAGGTTTAGATATGGAAAATAAAATAAAAAAAGACATAATTAAATTTGGTTCTTTTACAACAGAAGAATGTACGAGTATCACCGTTTACAAAAATAATAAACCTAAAATTGAATTTAATATGAGATTTTATTCAGATTTATTAAATACAATTATTTTGCGGCTTCAAAGGTTTTTATCAAAAGAAATTGATTATAGTTTTGAACCTATAATTTTAAGATATAAAACTGATGTTGTAGAAATAAAATTATTTCCCATTGATATGGTGCTTTTTCAATCTCATTATGGAGAAGTTGATGAACCTTGGTGTTCAATGGAACTTATTTATCCAAATGTAAAAACTAAGAAAAAATCAAAGTTGTTTGTAAATGGTACGAAGAGAGAAATTATTGGTGCTCTTTATGATTTGATTTTGCAAATAGATTCTTCAATGAAAAACGAAGAAATAGAATCACTTTTAAGTACAAACTTATTTGCATATTATGATTACACTAAAGATGATGAATGGACAGAAAATATTTTTGTTAAAGAAAAAAATGTTTTCAATTTGAAAATTCTTGATGTAAAAGAAACTGACAAAGGAAATGCTTTTGTAGTTGCAGAAGATGGATGCGAAAATTATTTCACTTTTGTAGATGAAAATTTTAAAAGACATAGAAAAGCTCATAAAATTGGAAAACGAGGAAAATATAAGATTGAGTTTAAAGTTGTAAACTTTCAAAGTGAAGGTCATAAAGAAAATATTTCTGATAATTCAAGTTTTTATAAAGAAGTAAAAAACTTTGCGGATTTTCCACTTTATGATTTTAGGGGAGTTGCAACAAGCATAGAATCAAACCAAAAAGAAGATTATTCTTTCAAGATGAATATAATGAATAATTCTGAAAAAGAAAATACAAGATTGATTCGTGCAAGAATAATTAATCCTTATGAAAGTAATCTTAAAGAAAATGATGTAGTTTCTGGACAAGGTTATTTTGCTGCAGAAGTGTGGAATGCAGAAACTAGCTATGAATATGGCAAATTTTACAATGAGTAAAAGGAGATATGAATTAAATGAATTTATTCAAAATTGCATACAAGGTTGTAAGAAGTAATTCTAAAATTATTTACAAAGGTTTTGGATTTAAGCATTTAAGTGATGGAACTCAATATTATGTGCATCCAGATAATCAATCTTACAAAGGAACTACAACTTTGTGCCAACCTATTGGAGAGGCGGTAATTCTTTTTTGTAGTATGCTTTCTTCTGTTTTAAATAAAGACAAAGAAAGTCCCATTGGAAATTATTGGTTCAGTCAAAGTAAAGATGAGTTCTACCTTGAAATAAATATTCCTGAAGATTATAGAGAAAATAAAGTTGTAGAACCAGAAATTTTTTCATATAAAGTTTATCTTAAAGGTGAAGTTTTAAATCTTGGAGCTTTTGACAAAGATGGAAATCTTATAAATGGCAACATGGAGCATATTCATCTGTTATACAAATTGTTGCCGATTTTTTGTATTCTTATTGCTCGTGAGATGGAACGAAATAATCAGTATCGAAGTATCATAGAAAAATTTCTTCAATCTCCAGAGCCAGATACATTTGTAAATCTAAACGAAGACCTTTATCAAATGCACAAGATGGATGAATACATAGTAAATTATGGTGATATTCCTCAAATTGAAAAAGATAAATTTCTTAGTTTTGTTGATACTTACGAAACAATAAATGAAAACAGATTAGCTTTGAAAAATGATAATTTTATTAAAGTAAATCGTTTTGCAGAATCAGAATTTTCTGATGAGCAGAAATCTTACATTCCATCTTTATCTGATGAATTTGTGTTGCCGCATAAATTGCAAGCTTTATGTAATGCAATTTGTGGAGGAGATGTGCTAACTTCACTTTTTCATGGACCTGCAGGAACTGGAAAGACAATCAGTTGTAAACTTGTATGTCAGGCAATTGGACTTCCAATTATGGAGACCATAAACTGTACTGAAAACCTTGATGAATTTGTTTTAGGAAAGTATATCCCTCAAGATGATAAAATAATTTTTAAAGAAAGTTATGTTACAAAAGCGATTCGAGAAGGAGGGGCAGTTGTTTTTGAAGAAATAAATTTTGCAAAACCTCAATACTTAGCTTTTTTAAATTCCCTTCTTGATGATAACGGTTTTGTTCGTCTTGATAATGGAGAAGTTGTTAAACGTCATAAAAATTTCCGATTTTTTGCTACAATGAATTTAGGTTATTTTGGAACAAAGGAATTAAATCAAGCCTTGTATAATCGATTTAATGCTGTAATTGAAGTTTCTGCTTTAAGTGATGAGTCGATAGAAAGAATGCTTTTAAGTCGAGTTCCAGAATCTAAACCTGTAGTAAAAAAGATAATTAGTGTTTATCATAAAATCCAAAAAAAGATTGAAGCAGAAGAACTTGATGTGGTAATTTCACCTAGAAATCTGGAAAATTGGGCTCGGCTTGCAAAATATGAAGGTTATATGCTTGCTGCCGAAAAATCAATTATTCCAATTGCAAAATGTGATAGGATTTTGGAACAAGCGATTCGTGGAATTTTGGTGCTTTATAAATGGAGTTAAAAATCTATGGTTGAAGAAGATGATGATTACGGAGATATTTTCAAAACAATTCTTGATAAATTTCAATGTGAAAGAAATCGACAGATAGAAGAGTCTTTTGCACGTGCATTTTCAGAAACAGAAGACACAAGATTGTTTTTTATAAATGAAGATAAGGCTTACACAGACGGAAAAAACATTGTTGTTGACCCCGCTTTTTGTGGCATTTTTAAGGATGAGGAGTGTCTTAAAAAAACTGAGGAATTTCTTGAATGGCCAAATCTTGTTTCGGTTTCTCCATGGAATGCACTAAAAATGGTTTCTCGAGGTCTTACTATTCATGAGTGTCTTCATCTTTTGTATACAAATTTTCCAGGGAATGAAATTACCGATCCAGATTTTTCTGAATTTAAAAATGGACGAAAGGTAATATCAAATATATCAAATATTATTGAAGATGCTTACATTGAAGCGGTAGGTTCTTCTGTTTATGATAATATTGCGATTTATTTAATGTTCAATAGAGTTGCACCTTCATTTGCAAAAAAAGAAGTTGAAAGTACATCAACTGAAAAATTTAAAATTTCTATACCTTCAGAAGTAAAAGATTTTTCTCCTTCGGAATTAGAAAAAAAAGAAGAAGTTGAAATATCTCCTGAAGAAAAACTCTTGTTAGAAGAATATCTTTATTATGCTGAACTAACAAAAAAAACTCTAACTTTAATTGATTATTTTGATTATATGGCAGGATTTCTTTTATATCCTTTTTTTGAACAAAAAGAACCTAAAGAAGAAATTGCAAGTTATGTAGCTCAAACAAAACAATTATTTTTAGATGGTTCAATTCAGGATAATCCCGATTCTCGTTACGAATATTGTAAAAAAATTTACGAAATAATAAAACCTCTTATTCCAAAGGATGAAGAAGGAGAATTAGGTCAAAATCTACTTTCAAATTCTATTGCGGGACAAGATTCTCATGGAGATTTAACAAATTCAATTGGTGGACAAAAAAGAAAAGGAAAGACACAATCTATAACAACTAGACTTTTTACAAATCTCGATGGTTCTAAAAAAGATAATATAAATACAGAAGTTCCTAATTTAATAAATGCTGTAAAAGATTTTGAAAATGATGAAAAAATTTCTGATGACATTACTTCTTACAAAGGTTTTACTGTAAAACATTCAGGAAATAGTGTTGGTGCGACACCTATTCATAAAGATATTAAAATTAATGAAAATCATCCTAAGATAAATCTTAATTTGAAAAAGGCATATCAAAATATTTTTAATCAATATCATTTAAATATCAATTCTTATAATAGCCGATTTTTGCAACTTCTTAAAGCGCAAGTTCCTGTAAAAGAAAGAGGTTTTAATTTTGGTTCTGGGATTGATTCAAAGCGAATGGGAGATGTTAAACGAAGAATTTGGTTTAGAAATCAAAAAGGAAGTGAAATACCTGATATGTCTGTTCTGCTTCTAATCGATGGAAGTGGTTCTATGCGTGGGAATAGACGAACTTCAGCCATGGTTTCAAGTGTTATTTTACATGAAGTTTTGAAAAAGCAAGGAATAGAGCATGCAATTGTTGAACATCGTGGATATTTTGAAGAACCTGAAATTGATATAAATATTCTTGTTGATTTTAATTCTAAGGATGAAGAAAAATATAATATTATTCAGTTAGCTGCAGGAGGAGATAATAGAGATGGTCTTGCTCTTTATTGGGCGGAAAAATATATCAATCAAAAAACTTTTTGTGATAATAAATTGATTATTGTTTTGTCAGACGGGCAGCCTGCTCATGATTATGATGAATATTATGGTGCTGTTGCAAATAAGGATACAGCCAATGCTACAAAAAAAATTATCAACCGAGGCACTAGCATAATTGCCGTTGCTTTAGATGATGAATGTTGTGATGATGAGGATTCAACTTACAATGGTTTAAAAGAAATTTATCCTCATTTAGTTCAATGTAAAGATTTAAAACGATTAACTGGACAAATTCTAAATATTGTAAGCAAACAGTTGATGTAGGGGAAAAATGATTAGTATTGATATATTTAGATGCTAATTGGGGAGTACCTCGAAAACTCCCCCGTTTTACAGAGGGCGAAAAATTTATCTGTTGATTTCCTGTAAGTCGCAATAGCCTTGGAGCTAAACTGCGCAAGGAAATCTTTTTTAGATTTGTTTGTGGAAAACTTAAATGAAATTACATAAAGCAAAAATCCAATAGATTTGGATATATTGTTAATGAAGTTTATTGAATGGGTTGAAATGAATAATTTTTATTGCGATGGAACAATTTATCCCTTAAATAAGAAGGGGGAGAGAATATTATAAAAATGCAATTATGTTTTCTTGTTTTTCTCAAAAACAAGTGGTGGGGCTAAATAATTTTTTTTGGAGGTGCAAAATGGCACATTATTACCACAAAATTGTTAGTCCGTGGTTAAGAACAGATTCAAAAAGTAAGACTGTGGACTTAGGGGCTTTTTCGGACAAGTATATTGAGATGTTAAAGGACATTCAGTGGATTGGTTCTGAAAAAATCGATGGATAAATTTTTTGAAAAAGGTTTTTATGATAATTGATTTTCACACACATTTAGATTGGTATCAGGATAAATGTCAACTTTACAAGGAAATTGCCAATTTCTCTGGAATGATTGTGGCATCTTCTGTGGATTTAGAATCCTTTGAGAAAAACAAAGAAATTGCCAAAAACTGTAATGTGGAACGGATAAAAGTTGTTCCCACTTTTGGAGTACATCCTGAAAATGCAGAAAAGTATGAATATCACCTTGAAAAATTAGATGAGGCTTTGAATCAGTCAAAAATCATTGGGGAAATCGGTATGGATTTTTATTGGGCGAAAAATGTTCGTAAAACTGCCCAAGAAAAAGTTTTTAGATACATTTTGTCTCATTGTAACGAAACTGAAAAATATTGCGTAATTCACACCAAGGGGGCGGAAAAAGAAATTGCCCAGATTTTGGAAGATTATCCAAAGGCAAAGCCCATAATTCATTGGTACAATGGCCCAGAAGATGTTTTCCAACTTTTTTTGCAACGGGGATATTTGCAGACTTTCGGTTGTGAAACTTGTAGAAATCCTTATTTGCAACATTTGCTAAAAATCACTCCCGTAGAAATATTTTAAATAATATAATGAGTGCTAATAGTTTTACAACGAAGAATATTTATTAAATTATTCGTAAACAAAAAATTAATTAGAAAAAGTTGACTAGTGAAAATTTGAGTGGTATCATAATTATATTGATAATATTTTGAAAGAGGTTTTTATGGCTTTTATCGATGTTGTAGAATGGCAACCTCAAGGAAATGATATTTTTGCTTGGCGTTTTCCCCATGATAATTTAAGTACAGGGACTCAACTTATTGTAAGAGAGAGTCAAGAGGCTGTCTTTTTTTCTAAAGGACAGATTTTAGGAAAGTTTGGTGCAGGAAAGCATACTCTTTCAACAGAGAATTTACCATTGTTAAGAAATTTATATGGAATTCCATTTGGTAAAAAAAATCCTTTTACTGCAGAAGTATGGTTTGTTAACAAAGCAGCTCCATTAACAATTGATTGGAAAACAACACCTGTAAGAATTTTAGATTCAGACTATGGTGCCATGACACCAATTGTTTCTTGCGGAAGATATGGTGTAAAAGTTAGTAATGCTGAAAAGTTTCTTGTAAAATTAGTAGGAACATTGAATTCTTTTTCTGCAAGTCAATTAACTGACCATTTTATGGGACCTCTTATTGCTAAAACTAATAGTACTATTGTTACTTATATGAATTCTAATAGAGTTGGTATAATGCAAATTTCTGGATATTTAGACCAACTATCTACATTCCTTTCTGAACCATTAAAAAACTTTTGGGATGACTACGGATTAGAAATGACTGGATTTTATGTTACTTCAGTTGATATTGATACTTCTACTCCAGAAGGACAAAAAATTGCAGATGCTATGAGTGAACGTAGTGCACAACATATTGCTGGCTATACATGGCAACAGAAGCAAAGTTTTGAAACTGTAAATAATGCTGTAGAGAATAGTCACGGTGGAATAGGAATGATAGGTGCTGCTATGATGATGGGTGGTGGCCTTAATGGAAATTCTGGGGTTGGATCATCGATGATGACACCCACAGGAATGAGTGGATTTAATCCGTCTCAAAATATGAGTAGTTCTCCTATGAATCAAAAAACCGAAGTTTTTTGTTCTCGTTGTGGAAAAAAATTTGCATCAACCTCTAGATTTTGTCCATTTTGTGGCGACGTATATAATCCTTGTCCAGTTTGTGGAAGGGATAATGATCAAAATGCTAAACGATGTACTGTGTGTGGGGCAAGTTTGCAAACTCAAAGCAGTATAAACAATATGGTATCTGGCAATAATTGTTCAAGATGTGCAACTCCAGTTCCTGCAGGAACAAAGTTCTGTCCGAACTGTGGAAATAAAATGTAGTTATGAGGATATAAAATGAACAGAAATAATTTGAATTTATTTAAGACTTTGATTTTTATTTTTGGATTAATAATTATTTTGATATCTTTTTGTTTTTTTTCTGGAGTTAATTCAGAAGAGGGATTATCAGTAAATCATAAATTTTTTTGGATAAATACATTAATATGTTATTTAGTTTTTTTTATACCGTTTTTTTTCAGTTCTATTACAGAAAAAACGCTTGATATAAAAATTACATCTACAATAACTATTTGGATTTCGGTTTTATTCTTTGAAGTAGTAGCAATTACTATTGGAATTCTTGTTTTAAATAATGTTCTTGCTGCAAGATTTGGAATATTAATTGAACTAGTGGTATTTTTTATTTCAGCAATAATTGTTTTCTTCGGTTATTTTGCAGGGAACCATATAAATAGTGTTCAGACAAGGGAAAATATTTCTTTGAGCAAAATGAATGAAATAAAATCTGTATTTGATCTTTTGAATCTTAAAGTTGATATGTGGTCTGATGATTACAACCTTCAGAAAGAGAAAATAAAGAAAATTTGTGAAAATGTGAAGTATTTATCTCCTGTGGATTCTGAACTTTCCAATAAATTAGAATCAAATTTAATATTACAAGCTAATTTGATTCTTGAAACAAAAGGATCCCCCGCAGATGTAGACCAAAAAATAATTGAATTAACATCGTTATTAAAACAACGGGAATTGTTAAAAAAATAAATGGAGGAGTTTTTTTATGACAGGTAAAATTTTTAAAGAATCTGCAAATATTTATGAAGATGAGGCAAAAGTTTTATTTGATTACTACAAGAAAGCTGCAGAAAAAATAGTTGAAGAAGAAATAGCTGTAGAGAAGAAGATTGAGGAAACTGTTGAATTAAAAGAATCTTCGGTGACACGACAAAAATCACATAAAGTAAAGTCTATTGTTTCGGGAGTTATTTTAGGGCTAGGAATTTTGGGCTTTGTTTTGTTATTTTTTGTTGCCCAAGAGAGTACTTTTGCTTTTATAAGTGCAGTTGTTGCTTTTGTATCTATGATAACAATGATTGTAAACATTGTAAGAAAAGGAAACGCTAAAAAGGATTTTGAAGAATTTGAATCAAGAATAAAAGATTTAAATACCGAAAAAGACAATATTCGACGAGACTATAAAGTATCTAAACTTGGGATTGCATATGTTCCTGTTGCAACTAGAGTTCCCTTTGAGGGAAAGAGCTTTGTTGTAGATCATACATCAACAATGCAAAATACAGATTTTTCATTGTCAGTGTTAAAACAACCGATGGAATTAAAAGCTTCGTTAATGAATCTTGAAAGCAACTTGGATAAGATTCCAATTATAGAAGGAAATTTGGACGCAGAAGAATTGGATACAAGTACCTATAGTAAAAGTGTTCAAAGCATTACAATGCATGACTATATGGGAAATGTTGATCGTGAAGTAAGAAATATTAGTTATTTGCTTACAGATTCTGAAACTCGCTCTGTTTCAATTCCTATTGTTATTCCTCAAAGTGAACATGATAAATTCTTAGAAGAGTATTCAACAACAGAAACAAATAATAAACCTATTATAAAAGTTTTTGAAACTGATGATTTTGCTTCAAAGTTAGAAACTTTTACTAGTATAAGTGAACTAAAAAAAGAATTAGATAAAAATACAGAGGGTGATAATTCTGGTTATTTCAAATCTTTGATAAAGAAGTTAGGAGATTCTGTTCAAATTGTTTCAAGAATTAAAACTAATTCAACAACTAATATTCTTGATTATACTAATTCAATTCTCGCTGCTGTATTGAAATCAGGATATAATCAGTATTCTCCACAGTTAGAGGCAGAAGAATTATCTAGAATTAGAGATACAAATTTTAATTATCAAGATTGTGTTGAAAGTTATAAGCCCTTCGAATTAAAGGAAAGTTCTAAATTAAAATACGATATATATAATCGTAACTGGGTAGCTGAAGATAATACAAGGACAATTATGCCGTTTGGAATCAACCAAATTGAAGAAGAAGTTCTTATGCCATTGATTAACAATCTTATGAATGAGACTAGAGTTGAACGCCTAAAGATTTATAACAATATAAATGATCAAAAACTTACTTATTTGAACAAATGGCATCAAGATGTTGAAGCAACTTTCAGAGACAATCGTTCTTTAGGACAAGATTTGATAACTCAAATTACAAACGCTTATGCTGAGTATTCTACTGCTCATAACACATATTTGTCTTACAAAGAAACTCAAAATGCAATGAAGACTACAGGGCGTGCTGATATAGAAACAAAAGAAGTTACTTCTACAGATGAATCAA
>CALBXN010000182.1 GCA_937890485.1 uncultured Treponema sp. | reverse complement strand
CAGAATACGACTATGACACAGATATCGCTGTTCAAAGACAAGAAGCCTACGAAGATGGCGTAGAAAAAGGTATCTCACAGGGTATTCAGCAAAAAGCCATTGAAACGGCTAAAAACATGCTCTCTTTCGGTGATTCTATTGAAAAAATTTCACAGGTTACAGGTTTATCAATAGATTTTATCAAGACTTTAAATTGAACCCCTCTAATATCATCAATAATTTATATTTTTTTTGCAGAATTTTGCCGATAATTTAATTGACTTGTAGATTTCTACATGTTACAATTTATAGCGTATCGCTTGTTAAATTTTTAAGAGAGGATTTTATGCCAAAAGTTTGTAATCAAACAAACACAGAAGAAGTTTTAGATTTAGATACAAATTCTGAAAACAAAATTTATTGTGCAAACTGTATCCATTGCAAAATGGTTGCAAGTCCTGCTGAATCAACAGATCAATATTACTTAAGAGTTCGTTGTGATGCTGGCAAATGGAAGAAAAAATCAGGAGAAGAAAAAATCCATAAGTATTTTACTGTTAGTCGCAGAAGTATAGATTTTTGTGATTCCTATGAAGACATGGGTGAACCAGAAGAATTTATGAGAGATTTGCGTAAGACACTTCCATCAAAAGATGAATCTTACGACAGATGGAGTTAGAATGAAACCTATTACACAAAAGGCTATTTTTACAGCTTTAACTATTATTTTTGTAATTTCTATAGTAGCCTGTGCATCTGTACCAAAAGAAATTCCTTTTGAACTTAGTGCAAAAGAATTAAACCAAAGAGCACAAGAGTGTACATCGTCAGGCAACTATGCAGGTGCAGAAGTTTATTACAATACATTAATTCAAAGATTTGGAATGGATATTTCAGTTCTAATTCCTGCTGAATTTGAGTTAGCACATGTATATATAAAACAAAAAAAATATGAAAAAGCAAAACCAATCCTTGAAAGAGTTTTATCATATTACGAAGTAGATTCAACAAACCTTCCTAGACAATATAAAAAACTTGCTCAAATTGATTTAGATAAAATTCCACAAAACGATGATAAAGATTCACAAAGTGAAGATTAATCTTGTATAAAATTTATTGAAAACTGAAAAAGAAAACAGTTCTTAATTAATATTATTAAGAACTGTTTTTTTTACATAAGTAATATCACAAATTCAATTTATTAATCTTCAGGAATGATAATTGTATCAATTAGGATATTTTTTTTACTTGCTAAATCTAAAACAACATCTTTTGTACATTTTATACTTCCTCTTGGACGTTTATGAGGTTCAGCATCTCCAATTAAAATTATTTTTTTCTGGGCTTTAGGATCCCAGTTGTAAAATTCAATTGAAGCAAACAAAGCTTCGTAAACAGCTTCTGGAACATCACCACCTTCATTTCCTCTAATTTTGAAATCATTTAAATTTTTGTAAAATTCATCACTTGTATAAACAAAATCAAAAAATTTAACAGGTAAACCTTGATAAGTATAATTATCCCCGTAATCACGATAAAGCAAAAGTCCAAGACGCACACTATCAAAATTAAGCAATTCAGTTTCTAATTGAGGAATCAGGTAATTTCTAAGATGCTCCACATCGTTTTTCATACTTCCTGTGGCATCAATTGCAAAAACAACATCGACCCTATCTTTAGGATTAATATTTTCAAAGGATTTTAAAATATCTTCAACTAAAGTTTTAGGTCCTTCAGAATAAGTAATATTACCTTTTTCTGAAATTTCTTTAAATGAATCAACTGCTATGGGATTGTAATTTTCCGTAAAAACAGATTCTTTTTTAGGTTCAATTTCTTTTGATGGAATTTCTTTTTTTCTAGGAAGAAAATTAAACATAAAAGGATTATCTAAATATTGTCCAGAATAATCTGCATAAGGTTTTTCAAAAGTTCTAATACTAATGAAAGTTCCTTTTTCAATTTTTACTTCTCCATTACGAGTCCATGGATAACCATATATTAATTTTTCAGGTAAATATAAATGAAAAGCTTTTCCTAATATTTGATGTTCTTCAATTGAAGAATCGACTATACTATTTTTTGAATATTCTGAATCCAAAAATTTTCCATCAAGGAGACGTTTTTCATTTCCGTTAACTTCATTGAAATGTTCAGAACGATATTCATAGTTGGCAACTTTATTATTTGGATCTTTTGAAGTTTCAGTTAATAAAACGGAATTTACACCATCTTTTTGTCTTATAAAAACATGGTATCCTGAATTATTATCTTTTTCTACAATAATGTCAGAAGATTTGATAGACAAATCCACAGTAAAGGCAGAAAAACTCCAAAATATTAAAACTATCAAAAAACAAAAAAACTTCTTCATACTTACATTATCGACATTTTTTTAATAAAAATCTAAAAAAAATCTCTTTTTTTCTTAAAAAGTATGATATAATATTATATTGTGGAAAATAAATCTATTGAATTGCAAAATATAGAATTTACTCATGTTGATATCGAAGACTTTTACGGCGATGACATTCCGTCAGAAGATATGTTTTCTACAGATATCATTGTTCTTACCGACCATGAAAAAGAACTTGTAAAGTTATTATTCACAAGATTAAAGAAGATTTCTCCGGAAACTCTCGAAGGGTTAGCAAACAGAATAAATGATGTAGAAAGACTAGCAAAAGATATTGCCCGATTCCCTTCTCTTTTGCACAGACAAACTTTTTCACATGAAGTTCAAACTCAGCATACTTTGGCAGAATCTTTGCTTGAGCATCGTGATGGAGATAAAATACTTCATTTGCCAACTAAAGCTATTCTTGGCAAAGGATTCTTAGTTGCGAAATTTCATGCATTTGCTTCAATGGCTAAAATTGCAAAAAATTCAAATTTTACAATTGATAAACTTTTATTTAAAACCAAAAAAGAATATGAAGAAAATAAAATGATTGATCACATTGTAAATAAAATATCTAATGATGATAAATTTAAAAAGTTTTTTGAATGACAACATCCTAATTTAT
>CALBXN010000181.1 GCA_937890485.1 uncultured Treponema sp. | reverse complement strand
AGTCTGTCTGACAGATTCTTTTAAAGTATACTGACTTATTACTAATGGATCTTTCTTTTCAATTGTAGGAAGACAAGAAAAATCATCTCCTGATTTACCTATAATATTAAATTTAGCTTTTTCACAAGTAATAGTAGTTTTATAAGAATCATCTGTTTCAATGGTAATATCACTATCAGGAAGCTTTCTTACTATTTCAAGGAAAATCTTTGCATCAAGAGCAATAATACCTTTCTGTAATATTTCTCCTTCAATAGTAGTTTCAATTCCTAATTCCATATCATTAGCAGTTAATGTAATGTAACCTTTAGTTGCATCTATAAGAATACATTCCAAAATAGACATTGTAGTCTTATTAGGAACTGCCTTGGATACAATCTGTACACCATTTAAAAGATTTGATTTTGATAAAACTAATTTCATTGTGTATAACTCCTTTCATATTTGAAAAGCAATTTTTTTTGAGTCCAAAACAAATAAATATATATAATATTTCATATTATACTTATTAATAGATGTTGATATGTGGAAAACCCCTTCTATTATACTATTTTTCTGGTAAAAATGGAATGTAAAACTTGTGAATAATTCAGAATAACTTAAGGATAAATTGGAAGTTATTCACAATAAATTTTAATAGTAATTATTAATATAAATTTATTGTATAAGGTTATCAACATAAAATTAAGGTTATAAACATTATATAAACATATAATGTTTATAAGATTGTGGATATTAATGTTTAAATATGATGTATAAGTAATTATGAAGGATTAATCTTCTTTATAATTGTTTCTATATTATTTTTAAGTTCTTCGTTGGTTTTAATATCATCAGCAATTTGCAAACAAAGTTCTCTTGTAGGAGTTAAAATTAAAGCTTGAGTAAAACCTTTGTCTTCACGAATTTTTTGCACAAGAGGAAGTCCAAAGGCGGCAGTTTTTCCTGTTCCAGTACGAGCTTTTGCAATGAGATTTGCATCTCCATTTAATAATCGGGGAATTGCTAAAATCTGAATTGGAGAAGGAGTTTCAAAACCTTTTTTTTCTACTGCTTTTAAAGTTGCTTCATCAAGACATAAGTCTTCAAAAGAGATATTTTCCATTTAATCCTACTTTGATTGTATTTATTTTTGAAAAATTTGCTATTCTTATACTTTTATTGCATTTTTTCGCAAAACTTAAAATCTACTATATAGAATTTTAATTTTTTTTTCAACTTTTTTTGTCTGTTTTTATAAAAAAATGCAATTTTATTTCTATAATAATGTTATGATTAAAGGATATTTTTATTTAGCACTTTCATTTATTTTAAGTTTGATGTTTTCTTGTTCACAAGAAGTAAAATTTGTGGTAGATATAGAAAAAGCCTTTTATGAAGTTTCTACAAGAAGTGAAAATCTTTTACAAAAAAGTGGTTTTATAACTTATTTTGATAAAAATTTTAACTTGCAAAAAATAGAATTTGATTCAGAAACACAGATTTTAGAATTACAAAATTCAAAAGGAAACATCGTTGCAGTTTTAATTTATTTTGAAACAAACTCTTTAGATTATGCCTATTCTGGAATGTTGTATCCTATTGCACAGGAATTTTCTGTTCACAGTAGTTTTTGTGCTTTCATTTATCAAAAATTGATGAATTGTAGTTTTGAAAATTCTCAAAAAACAGCTGAATTTTGCAATTACTTTAATTGGAACAAATTCTACGAAAACATTTTAAAATTTGAAAATCCATTTTTGTTAAACTCGGATTTAATTTGTAATGATATTGCAACAAATCAATTTTCTGTTTATTCATTAAAACTAAAAGAATAATTTACTTGCAACAAAACCAAAGCAAATGTAAACTATATATAATGAAAAGAAAATTATTAGTTTTAACTTTATTTATATTTATTTTGTTTAGCTTTGGTTGTAACTTAAAAAATTCTGCAAAAATTTCTGATGTCGTTGTTGAAACACAAATGCCAGAAATTAAACCTATCCCAAAAAAAAGCCACAAGTGGTATTATTTTACCTACGATGGATTTAAGCAAGTTTCAGTGCCTCAAAAAGCTCCACAAGTTTTATTGAAACCTTGGACTGAATCTATAAGAATTTCAAGTGGAATTACAATTGGAACAGAAAGTTTTTTAACTGTAAACAAATTAGGACTTTTAGATTGCGAGCCTCAAAATGAAAATCAGGCAAAACTTGCAATTAATAGCGAATTTTTTGCAAACCTAACAGTTGATAATATGATGAGTTTAGACGGAATTCCAGTTTTTCATGTTTATAAAAATCCAGAATTTAACTCTATGGAAACAAAGTCTAATCATCCTTTTTTAGTGCAATTTCATCCAGATAGTTCAGTATTCATGCCCTTGCTTTTTACAGAAGATTTAGATTATTCCAGTGGGATAGAAGTTTCGGATGTAATTTACAATGATTCTGAATGGACTATCACTTTAAAATCAGCGGATAACTCAAAAAAAGAATTTGAATACCTAAGTTTTTCTTCCTATGAATCTTTAATTAACACAGAACCAAATAAAAGAAAAAATGTAATTACCACTACAGAAATTTCAGAAGGTGAATATCGTTCAAAACTTCTTCCTAAAAATTTTAATCAAGCACCAGAAAGAGTAAAATCTTTGATGACAAGGTTGCCACAAAATTTTGAATATTTTATTGAAGTTGCAGAACCTAATTTAGGAATAAAATCAAGTTACATAAAAAAATCCCTAAATAAGTCAGAAGAAGCAACGCTAATGGAAGCCCAAGTTTTATTGAATGACACTTTTTCACTTGCAATTTTTACAGACGGAACAAGTTTTTTTGAAGGCTCAGTTCAAGATAAATATGTTGTAAATAACGGAAAAACCGTTGCTTTTAGATTACCTAAATTGCCAATGGGATTTTCTTACGGAACAATCGCTGTGGAAAAAAATATTTTATATGTAGCCTGGGAAGAAAAACTTTTTTACGAAGTTGGAAGAACAGGATTTCTTACAGTTGACTTAGAACAAGTACTTTATTAAAAGTAGGTATGAAAAAAAAGTTTGTACAGAAGCAAAATGTAAAAAACATTAACTTCTGTACAAAAAGTAGTTTAGTAACTATGTAACTTTATTTTTAGAAATGTTTTACATCTTATCAAAAGTTATTGATTCACCATTCTTATCTGTAAGTGTTAATTTTTTATTTTTAACTTCTGCTGTATATGTTCCAACAAAAAGAGGAATATCTCCATCGTAGTTAAAACTCCATGCCACTACATTTAATGTTAATTGATTTCCATCCACAAAATACTCTTCTTGCCTAATATCAAATGTTTCAGTAAATTCTCCGTCATCATAATAAACATACATATGTCCATTGCAAACATCACTATGAAAGTTTAGTCCAATTTCAACATTCATTCCAAGATATTCTCCTGTATAGATCCAATATGATGAACCCAAAGGATATAACTTACCTTTTAGTCCACAACCAGCCAACATAAATACCATTAAGATGGCAAACACAGAAAAAATAAGTTTCTTCATAAAAAAACTCCTGTAAATTGTTTTTAAAGCAAACTTTTATTGTGTTTTATAAGTTCACTTCAAAAAACAGTTTATCATGATACCCCCCCCCGTCAACTAGGTAAATATATTTTTTTACTAAAATTACACATCTTTTTATGTTTAAAAAATTCAAAAAAATGATATAATTTTACTTAATCATATTTTTGTTAAGGAATAAGATTTTATGGCAAATATAGATATTTACAAACAATACTTTGAAGCAGATTGTGTTTATAACAATGTAGAACGAAAAGGCGTAGTCGTGTGGCTTAATGCAGAAAGCGAATGTGGAACTATTCGTTACGAAGTGGGAGTTTCATTTTTCCCTCATCGAGACAAAGAAGATTTTGGCATAAGTTACGATGCTTGCCTTCAAAAAGAATTAGTAAAAACACAGGGCCGTCGCTCAAAAAAACGAGATGCTGAATATCTTTCACAGCTACAAAACATAGCAAACCAACTTGCAGAATCTTTGAACGCAAAAATCTTTTGGGATAAACCTCTTACCCAAGCTCAGTACGGATAAAGATTTTTATCACTTATCTTCTAGATATTTTTTAACAAATTCATCAACATTGGAATATCGTTTTACATTTATTCCAACATTTTTATAAACTTGTTCATATTGATTTAAGTATTTATCGTAAATTTTAACATTTTCTTCAAGATTATCAGGATTATATTCATCCATAATGTTGAATTCCCCAATATTTACCCCAGAAGAAATATCCAAAAAGAAATATTGTAAATTACACATACTCATAAAAGAAGAAAATGAATTAGAACTTTTTACAGCCTCTTCAACTTTATTCCGCCAATTTGAATACATTTCTTCGTAGATTCCTGCAAGATTTGCTGTAGGTTCTTCTTTTTTATTTTCTTGTTTTGTGTGATTTTCTACATATAAAATAAGATTTTTCAATAAAGCTCTTATTTCATGAATATCTTTACTTTCAGATATTTGTTTCAAATTATTTATAAAATCTTTTTCTACGGATAAATTTGATAATTCTTCAAAAGTTCGTTTTACACCACGCTTAAAATATGTTCCATGATAAAGCATGATTGCATCTAAAAGAAAATTCATCACTTCAGCAGAAAACAATCTTACTTTTCCTATTTCATCAGTCAAGTAGGAATTAGAAAATGCAACTTTTGCTTTGGATATCAATTCATTTACTCTTTCAAATCTCTTATCAGATTCTAAAAAAGATTTTGTATCTTCTCTTAGCTTACATAACTGTTGGTAAGCACTTTGATTTTTTACATAAACAATTTTAGAATCCAGCAGTTTTGAAATATGTGCATGATGACATTCTGAATCATATTTCAATCCATCCCAATTAGTGCAATAAATGTCGTAACCTACCCCAATGTCATTTAAAATAAAACCTGTACCAAGTTTCCAGCCATCATCATCTTGAATAAGAATGAGTAAATCTAAATCAGATTTTTCGTAAATATCACCAGTTGCAAAAGAACCATAAACACCAATAAGAGCCAATGAATTAGGACAAATTTTTTCAGCCTTTGCAATAATTGCATCAATAATTTTTTGATTTATATTATTCATATTTTGTTCTCCACGAAAAATATTACAATAAAGTTTGCAAAGAAACAATGTGTGGAGAAAGGAAATAGGCATAAAAAAACTATGATGAAAATAAAGGAAATTATTATTTTTTAGATATTTCTTCTATCATTTTAATTATTGCTTTTCTATCTTTTTCAGATAAAGTATCAAGATTCTCTATAACACGTGAATATTTATGATATTTATGAATATCTATTTCAATTAATTTAGAATCTGAATATGTCGATTTCCCCGTTACAAGATATTCAACAGGAACTTCAAGAACGTCTGCAATTCTCAATGCTAAGTCAACTTGGGGCATACTTTGACGTTTTAATCCTGTACCAATTGTTGATACATCAAAAGATGCTTCCATAGCAAGCCATTTGCGTGTTTTATTTTGAAATTCTAACTCATCAATAACAACTTTCCAAAAGTTCATATTTTAATTTTAATATGACTATTGTCTTTTTTTATTGCATTTATTACAACTGTCTGATATTATATAAAAATGGACACTTGCAACAAATACATAAAAAAAGACATATGTATTATCACTGTGTTCAAAATAAATTTTATAAGGGGTTTTTATGAAAAAACTTATCAAACACTTGGGAATTTTTACTGTTATAGTAGGAATTGTATTTTTTTTAGTTGGATGTAATATGTCTGGGTACAAGGTACATTGGTTCGAAATTAATTCTTCAATTTATGCCGATCGTCCGTCAAATGCTACAGCAGAAGAGCATTTACAATACATAGATGGCTCAACTTCTCAAAATAATGTTTATTTTACATCAGACGAAGAAGGTCTTCGTGAGTTTTTTACTGAAAAATGTGGATATTTATCAAATCTTGATAAAGTAATTCAACAAATTACTGAAGAAAAAGTTTCATACTTTTATTATGTACCTGGACTTTTAGCAGTTGTAGATAAATATTATTTTTTCTATGTAGAAAATAATAATTTATAAATTTTGTGCATTCGGAGAATATAATGAAAAAGAAAATATTATTATTTTTATTGTTTTCACTTTTTATTAGTTTTTTGAATGCTCAAACTTCAGAAATCGAAAAATATACGATTATGGGTGACGAGTATTATAATGAAAAAAACTATGAAAATGCAATAAAAGCATACACACGTGTAATTGATATCCGATTAGGTGAAGAAAATGCTAAAGAAAGACAAGCAAAAGAAAGAGCAAAAGCCATGAATCGTGATATATATCAATTTAGCCGAACTTGGACAGGATATGAAATTAACGCATATCTATATAGAGGAAAATCATATTATAGACTTAAGAATTATGATGCAGCAATTGATGATTACTTAATTGTAAAAAATAATTATGATCCTAGTTATTATCCAATTTTTGTTTCTCTTGGAGATGCGTATGGGGCAAAAGGAGATTATGAAAACGCTTGTATTAATTATAGAAAATATATTGAGCGTAAACCATCAACAGAATCTATTAATTTTAATGTAGATAAATCAAATTTTGCAGATATGTATTTTTGTGCAGTACTTTGGGAGAAAAAATTATTATCAAGTGATTCAAAATATGAAAATTGGCTGAAAGAAATAACAAGTAAAAATACTGTTTCTTTAGCAGAAATAGAATCATTTTACAAAAAAAATAGAAAATGGTAAAATTAGTTCATTAACTAACACATAATTATCATTTTTTATTTAGACTTATTAGATTTAAAATGTCGTTTTCATTCAAGGAAACGACATTTTTTTATTATAAAGACAATAAATTCCGCAAAGCCCCAATGCGTGCAGAAAAATAGGCGTAGCCTAAAATTGACTCACACCTGCATTGACGAACGAAGTGAGGAACCGCAGGTCGTGGAGCAATTTTGGGCGAAAGCCTATTTTTCTGGTTTCAATTCACTTTGCAAAATTTATTTCTGCAAGATGAATTCCACTCGTCTATTTTTCCAACTAACATTTCTGTCAGTAGATGGAGCAACAGGAAATCGGCCTCCTTTTCCATCAGTTGTTAGACGACTTTCATTTACTCCGTATTTTATCAAGCGAGATTTTACATATTCTGCTCTTTCTTTTGAGAGTGGAACAAGAGGAATGTTTGGTTGTCCATTTAATACTGTTGCAGTTTCTTCTTCCTCTGTGTTAGAAAGATTATTTGCATGACCTTCAATTACTACATTGTAGTCTTTAAATTTATTTAAGATATCTGCAATTCGTTGTAAAACTCTTTCGTTGTTTGTAATTACTTCAGATGAAAGACCATGAACAGCATCTTTGTCTTTTCCAACAAAGTCTGCTTTATCGGCACGGAAAATAATAGAAGGAATTTGCATCTTCAAAACATCCCCTACTCTGATTACAAGAACATCTACTGCAATAAATCCTTCTACTTTTGATGTCATACCTAAAGTATCAGTTGCAGTAAAGAGATATGGATAGTCAGTTGCAGATTGAACAAGTTCGGCCTTGTCGCTAAATCCGTCCCAAATTAAGCGTTCTGTAATTGTAGAAGTTCCACTACGCTTCCAGAAAGTACCAGAGCCTTGCGGATTTTTAATTTCAAAAGACCAAGAAGCTAAAGGAACTGAACTTTCGCCTTTTAATCTGATATATAAGTCATCATCTAAACCGTCATTATCTGGACTAAAATATTTTGGTGCAGTTTGTACAGTTAAACTTGGTGGTGTAACGCTACAAATAAAGTTTGAAGTTGTAACAGAAACTGTATCACCTTTAACATATTGCAAATCTAAATGAGCAATAAAAGTTCCTTCCACAACTGAACCAACTGGAACTGGAATATTTACATCAGAAAGTTTAATAGAATATCCTTCTTGATTTACTTTTCCGTCCCAATTAATAACTGAAGGTAAATCCTTTGAATCTTCAGTTGACCAAGAAGCAGCAATTTTTCCAGAACCGTCTAAAATAGAAACTTTCCAAGATTCAATTCCGTCTTTTGGAGTTGCATTTATGTTAAGTTTTTGTAAATCTTTTACATCATCACCATTTGGAGAGAAAGCATCCAAATCTGCTGTAAAATATGCTTTAGTTGCTCTTGTATCCAAAATAATATTATCTATTTTTTTAGAAACTTTATTTCCGGCTTTGTCTGTACAAGAAATTTCAAAAACATATTCTCCGTCTTTTACAAGATTTCCTTCTTCGTCACTTCCGTCCCAATCAAAAGAAGTTGCCTTTCCTTGCCAAGTTAAATTTTTAACAATGTTACCTTTTGTAGCTTTGTCGGAACTTTTTAGAGAAGCATTCCATAAATCTTCTGAAGAAGTTTCAAGATTTATTTTTAAAACATCTTTTTTTCCATCATCATTAGGAGAGAAAGTTAAATAAGGAAGTTCCAAAGAATCAATTTTTGGATAAATTGTGTCGATTGTGAATGGTTGAGTTGAAGCTAAAGCCTCGCTTCCGTTTTTAGAAATTGTTTGAAGTGTTGCTTTATAAGTTCCATCTGGACAGCGTTCTCCTTCATCAGAAAGTCCGTTCCATTTAAATACAGAAGGAAGATTTTTTGTGTCATACCACATTTTTACAACATTTCCTGTTGAATCTAAAATAGACAATGAATATCTATCAATTCCACTTGTATTTTTGATAATTGGAGTAAATTCCATTACATCTTTTACACCATCACCGTTTGGAGAAAAAGCCACATCAGTTGTTTTTAAAATGATTTCTGTTTTTTGAGTATCTAACTCAAATCCGTTTTCAGTTTTGTATTCTCCAGTGTTTCCAGCTGTATCTGTTGCAGAAAGTACGTAATAATAAAATCCGTCTACAGCAAGATTTCCATTATCATCAATTCCGTCCCAAGTAATTTGTTCTGGTGGAATACCGCCAAAAGACCAAGTTTTTACAGGACTTCCTCTTTCGTCAACAATGGCTGCATTCCAAAGTTTTTCAGAGGAAGCAGTTTGAACAAAAACGATAGAATCTTTGTTTCCATCACCATCTGGAGAAAGCACATCACTTTCTGCTGATAAAGAAGCACGAGGAGCAAGATTGTCTACAAAAATATTTCTTGTCATTTTTGGTTCTTGACCATTATTAAAGATGGCAGTAAAAGCTAATTGATATTCTCCATCAAACAGAAAAAATCCTTTATCGTCTTTTCCATCATAATCGATTGAAGAAATTTTGTTTTCAATAAAATCATTCTTATCAAAATTTATCTTTCTGTGAATTTTTCCTGTCTTATCCAAAATTTCAATTTTAGCACTTTCAAGACCTGCGGTATTTTGAATTGAAGGGAAAATCTTTACAGTATCCTTTACATTATCGTTGTTTGGAGAAAATGGACTTCCTTGAATAGAAAGATTTACAGAACGTGGAACTGCATCATAAATGATATTTGTTACTAACGCTTTTTCAGAAGTGTTTCCTGCTTTATCTGTACAAGAAATTTCATAAACATAAACTCCTTCTGAAACAGGAGAAAGGTTGTCATTTTCACCTTCCCAAGAAATATTTGCAGGAGAAGAATTTTTCCATGAGTAATTTCTAACTGTACTTCCAGAAACATCTGTTATTTTTGCTGTCCACAAATCTTCTTGAGAACCAGTTTGCTTAATGTTTATTGTAGGTTTTAATCCAGCCCCGAAAATTTTTTCACTTTCGGAAGGTTGTTTTAATTCAATTTTAGGTGGAGTGTTATCAACTACAACTTGATATGTTTGAGTTTTGCTTTGATTATCGTTATCATCACAAGCAGTAAGATAATAAAAATAAGTTCCATCAGGAGCAATTTCTCCAGAATCAAAAACTCCGTTCCATCTAACTTCACTTGGAACTTCAACTCCAGATTTTGGAGCAAAAGTTTTTCCTAAATTATTAAAAAAGCCTTTTATGCCTTCACCAGAAAAAAGATTTTTAAAAACATCAGTTGCAGTATCTGCTCTTTTATGTTTATTTCCGATGGTTTTTAAAATATTTCCATCTTTATCGGTAATGACGAAAGACCATTCGCTAATGTATCGTTTGTCTTTAATATCAATAGGAACAACTAATTCATCTTGAACACCATCATTATTAGGAGAAATATAATCAATTCTTGAAGAAACAGTTTCTGATGTTGTATCTGTGGTAGTTTCTTGAGCAATTAAAAAATTTACAGTTAAAATTAATGTAAATAAAATAAAAAATATTTTTTTCATAATATCTCCATAAAAAAGTCGTAAGTAAATATCAATTTTAGGAACGACTTTTTAAGCTGTTTCGCAATACAATGAGAAACAGCAATCAATTTTAAAAATTTGCAACGCAAACTTTAGATAAAAACTTCGACGCAATCTTAGAAGAAGTTTTTATCAATTCCTTATTCGTTATCCCATAAAATAATTTCTGGAGCTACAGTATCACGCTGACCAAGTTTCAAAGTCATTCCTCCAGAAGCAAGATGTAAATCATCTTTGAAATATTGATAAGCTCCTGAAACTTCGGCTTCGCTTTTTTGCCAACCTTTCTTTGCTAAGAAAGAATCTTCTGAACCAGAAAAATTAAATTTAAAACTGATTCCTGCAGTTGGTAATAAAGCAGTCTTTTCTGCTAAAATTTCTTTTAAATCTGCTTTCCATCCAGTAGAAATTCTTATCATATTTGCAATCATAAATTCTAAACCTGCATTAAATACAACATTCTGAAAAGTTGGAAAAGATAAATCTAATGAGATTCCACCAGAAAAATTCTTTACATCAAACAAATTTCCAGCAACTCCAACTCTTGGTGTAAATGGACTAGGAAAATCAGAAACTAATTCACCGTTAAGAGCAACAATATCTTTTTGATAGGATTTTCCCAATCCTGTAACAGAGAATGCCCATCTTGCATCTTTCAAAAATGGAAGCCACTTTATGTGTTTTATATTGTACCAAAATCCAATATCGGCAGCCAAAGCCCAATCAGGTCCAAATCCTCCGTAAAGCCCTACTCCAAAATAAAGTTCATCAGTGATATCTTTTGCAAAAGAAGACCTAATTGTAAAAACATTGCCTAAATTAAGTTGTGGTGTTTTATCAAGAAACAAACCTTGTAAAACAACTGTTCCAACACCAAAACGGCTTGGCATAATAAGCCCAATTTGCATCCCTTGTCCATAGGAAGATTCAGGTGAAGTTCCTATAAAGGCGCTGTAATCCAAATCTAAAGTCCAACGCTGCTCCCCAGCAGTTAAAGCAGGATTTACAACTGTAGATGCAGAAGTTATTCCTTTTAATCCACCACCAGCAACGGAAGATGCACTTGAAATCATTCTTGGACTTGTAAATTCAAAAAGGTTATTTCCATTTGCAATTGAATTATAAGCATATATACAAAAACAAGAAGAAGTTATTACTAACGCAATAATAATTTTTTGCAAAAATTTATTTCTCATAGTTTTCCTCCAAAGTAAATAACATTGTTCTATTATATACAACCTATCATCAAAAGTCTATTGACGACAAGACATTAGCACAATAAAATATAAGTATGAGAAGTTTTACATTTAAAGGTGGCATTCATCCACCAGAACACAAGGATCTTTCAGAAAATTATAAAATTGAAAAAGCCTTTCCTTCAACAAAATTAGTTAGTATTCCCGTTACTCAAGGTGGTGCACCTAATCAACCTTTAGTAAAAGTTGGGGATTTAGTTAGTCGTGGACAAAAAATTGCACAATCAGATGCATTTATGTCAGCCCCTGTTCATTCATCAGTTTCTGGGGTGGTAAAAAAAATTGAGATGCGTCCAGTAGCAGGCAATATGGATAGCCTTTGCATCGTAATAGAAGACGATGGCTCTGACCGTACAGATTTTATGGAACCACTAAATCCTGAAAATTGTACAAAAGAAGAAGCTCTTGCACGCATAAGAGAAGCAGGAATTGTTGGTATGGGAGGAGCAGCTTTCCCAACTCATGTAAAATTAAATCCTCCTAAAGATAAAAAAATAAAATATATTTTAGGCAACGCCGCAGAATGTGAACCTTACCTAACCATAGACTACAGAACAATTCTTGAATCTTCAGAAAAAATCATTGATGGATTATTCATCGAAATGAAAATTACTGAAGCAGAACAAGGAATTATCGTTCTTGAAGATAACAAAAAAGATTGTCTTCCAATATTGCAAACAGCAATAGAAAAACTTGGTTACAAAGATTCTATGAGAGTTGTACTTGTAAAAACAAAATATCCACAAGGTGGCGAAAAAAGCATTGTAAAAGCCGTACTAAAAAAAGAAATTCCAGCAGGAAAATTACCAGCGGATGTAGGTTGCGTAATCAGCAATATTGGTACAATGTGTGCAATTTCAGAAGCCTTTAGAGAAGGAAAACCTTTAATTGATAGAGCATTAACTCTTTCTGGAGGTGCATGTCAAACTCAAAAAAATGTAGTAGTTCCTATTGGAACCTTGATTTCAGATTTAATTCCAGAAGTAATCACCCTTGATAAAAACGTAAAGAAGATAATCTCAGGTGGGCCAATGATGGGATTTTCTTGTGCAAATACAAGTTTTCCTGTGGTAAAAAATACGTCAGGAGTTACCTTCCTTACAGAAAGAGAAGCAGACTTAAATCCGGAAGGAATTTGTATTGGTTGTGGAAGATGTGTAAAAGCCTGTCCTATCAGATTAACTCCAGTAATGATGATTAGAGAATTAAAAGCAAACAATATAGAAAGTGCAAAAAAATATGGTCTTATGGATTGTATTGAATGTGGATGTTGTTCCTATGTTTGTCCAGGAAATGTAAAACTTGTTCAACGATTTAGAATGGGAAAACAAACTGTAAGAAATTTAATGCAAAACAAAACAGGGAGTAAATGATGTCAAAATCAGATGAAAATGAAATTTACCTTTCTTCTAGCCCACACTTTTCAGATAAATCTTCTACATCTGGAATTATGCTAGGAGTAATTATTGCTCTTTTGCCATTATGTGTATACGGAGTAATTCTTTTTGGTTATTCAGCCTTAGTAACACTAATTGTTTCAACAGCTTGTTGTGTTGTTTTTGAAATGCTTTTTCAAATGGCAACAAAACAGAAAATTGCAATAAAAGATTGTTCTGCAGCCGTTACTGGAATTTTACTTGCATTGGTTCTACCTCCAACAACACCAGTTTGGATGACAATTTTAGGTTCAGCCTTTGCGATTATCGTAGCAAAAGGATTTTTTGGAGGTCTCGGAGCAAACGTTTTTAATCCAGCCTTGGCAGGAAGAGCATTTATGTTTGTAAGTTTTCCTTCTGCATTGGGAGCAACTTGGTTAGAACCAGTTAATTCCGGAGTTGATGCAATTTCTTCTGCAACAATTCTATCAACAGTAAAAGCAGGAACTTTTACAGCAAATTCTGATACTTATTTGCAATATTTTTTAGGAAACAGAGCAGGATGTATCGGAGAAACAAGTATTGCTTTAATTTTACTTGCCTTTGTATATCTTTTAGTTACAAAAATAATTGACGGAAAAGCAACAATCTCAATGATAATCACTGTGGCATTAGCAACTTTACTTTCAGGAGGCGATGTTACAATGGCATTGATTTCTGGAGGATTATTATTTGGTGCAGTTTTCATGGTAACAGATTATGCCACAACTCCAGTTACATCTTGGGGAAGAATTGTTTTTGGTATTGGTTGTGGACTTATCACCTTTTTAATAAGAAAATTTGGTGGATACCCAGAAGGCGTTATGTTTAGTATTTTAATCATGAATGCTTTAACACCATTTTTGAACAAACTTACCTCAAGAAAATACGGATATAAATTTGGAGGTAAAGCATGAAACAAATGATAAAATTAGCTTTAGTTCTAGCCGCTTTTGCTTCTGTTGCTTGTGTACTTTTAGCCTTTGTAAATAACGCAACATTACCAGCAATTCAAGCTGTAAAAAATCAAGAACTTACAGCAGGGTTAAAAGAAATTTTTGCAGATGCTACAGATTTTGTTAGTCCTGAAAATTTTACACCTGAAACAAAAGAAGGTGTTTCAATAGAACAACTTTATATTGCAAAATCAGGGGATAAAACTTTGGGAGTTGTAGTTCAAGCAACAGGACCAACCTACGATAAAGCAACAATTTTAACAGGAATTTTGCCTAATCGTACAATTTCTAGCATAAAAATTTTATCAATTTCTGATACTTCAGGATTTGGACAAAATGCCTTAAAACCAGAATTTTATACACAATTTGCAGGAAAATCCATTGAAGATAAATTTTCTGCCCACGAAGATATTGACGGACTTTCAGGAGCAACAATCACCAGACAGGGAATTGGAAACATCTTAAAAGTATCAACTCAAGAAGCAGCAAAATATCTCAACACAGAAAATCAAGAGGAGATTTCAAAATGAAAAAATATTTAGATATTTTTACAAATGGATTAGTAAAAGAAAATCCTCTTTTAGTATTGATGATTGGACTTTGCTCTTCTTTAGCAGTAACTACAGAAGTGCTAAACGGTCTTGGAATGGGATTAGCGATGACCTTTGTTCTTGTAATGAGTGAAATCATCATCAGTCTTTTTAGAAAGTTAATTCCAGATTCAATTCGTATTCCAATTTTTATCATTGTAATTGCAACTTTTGTTACAATCGTAGATTTATTGATGCAAGCCTATCTTCCTGACTTATCAAAATCCATGGGAGTTTTTATTCCATTGATTGTTGTAAACTGTATCATCATGGGAAGAGTTGAATCTTTTGCTTCTAAAAGAACTGTTGGAGAATCTTTCCTAGATGCCTTAGGAATGGGATTAGGATATTTATGGGTTCTAACAGGAATCTCTTTTGTAAGAGAACTTTTAGGTTACGGAACTCTTTTAGGATTTCAAATTTTACCAGAAGAATTCACTATCGGATTTTTCTCAAAAGCACCAGGTGGATTTTTTGTATTTGCAATGTTTATTGCAGTAACAACATTAATTAGAAAAAGAGGTGAAAAATAATGAACGATTTATTAAGTATCTTTTTAAAATCTATGTTGATAGATAATGTTGTTCTTATTCAGTTTTTAGCTTTGTGTCCTTTTATCGGAATGACAAGTGATACAGGGAAAGCCATTGGAATGGGGATTGCAACTTCTTTCGTTATGGTTTTAGCTACAGTTGTAACATATCCTTTATATCACTTTATTTTAGCACCATTGAATCTACAATTTTTGCAAACTTTGATTTTTATTTTAGTAATCGCATCTCTTGTTCAACTTGTTGAATTTTACTTAAAAAAATCTGCACCAAGTTTGTACAGTTCAATGGGAGTTTATCTTGCCTTGATTACAACAAACTGTGCAATTCTTGCTGTTACATTAAATGTTATTAGTAAAGAATATTCATTTGTAGAATCAATCGTTTATGCATTAGGAACCGCTTGTGGATTTTTAATGTCAATGATTTTGATGTCTGGAATTCGTTCTAGAATAAAAATCGCAAATGTACCTGCCTTTGTAAAAGGAACACCTATCTTATTTGTTGCAGCAGGATTGTTATCTTTAGCATTTGGTGGCTTTGCAGGTTTAATTAAATAAGGTGGATTTAGATGACAACAATTTTATTTACATTTATAATTTCAGCAGTTTTAGCTTTAATTTTAGGATTTTTACTAGGATTCTTCAAAAAAGTTTTTCATGTAGAAGTTGATCCTACAGTTGCAAAAATTAGAGAATGTTTGCCAGGTGGAAACTGTGGTGGATGTGGATATCCAGGCTGTGATGGATTTGCAACCGCTTGTGCCGCAGGAAAAGCCCCTGCAGATGGATGTACAGCAGGTGGAGTTGCAACAGCAAAAGCCATCGGAAAAATTCTTGGTGTAGAAACAAATGCTGTTCAAAAAGTTGCAGTTCTTGCCTGTCAAGGAAGTTGCGACAAAGCCCTTGCAAAAGGAGTTTACACAGGAGTTTCATCTTGTGCTGGAGCAAAAATTGCAATTAACGGAACAAAATTTTGTAGTTGGGGCTGTATCGGGTTTGGAGACTGCGTTGAAGTTTGTAAATTCGATGCCATAAAAATTGGTGAAGATGGACTTCCTCATATTGATAGAGAAAAATGTACAGGATGTGGCCTTTGTGTAAAAACTTGTCCGCAAAAAATTTTATCAACAATGAATGCAGAAACAAAAGGTGCATTTGTGGGATGTTCTAACAAAAATCCAAACAAAACACAAATCCTTAAACTTTGCAAAACAGGTTGTATAAAATGTGGAAAATGTGAAAAACTCTGTAAGGAAGAAGCAATCCATCTTGTAGATTTAATTCCAGTTGTGGATTATGCAAAATGTACTGCTTGCGGTGATTGTGTAAACGGTTGTCCTACAAAAGTTTTATCACTTATTTAATAAATAACTAAGTAACTTAATTTTAGGCATCTAACAAGTTTTGTCTTACTGAACTTTTAGATGCCTTTTTTATTCTATATAACCGTTGACAATTAGTAAATTTTCTAACATTATATTAGTATGGCAAAAGACAAAATAAAGAAAGAAGAAAATTTTTTTCAAAGACTTATCTCTATATTTTTAGGAAATTCCGATCCTGAGGTAGAAAAAAAACGACTTTTAAAAGGAATAGCAAAAGATTTATCTCGTTCAAAATATAAATTCTATAGATTTTCTTCAGATGAGGCTTTACCTCAACTTGCCAAATTTTTTTATGATATTTACAAAACCATTGCACCTGCACAAGCAATGATTCAGGGAATTCAAAATCCTAATGCTATAAAAAATGCAGTTATAAGTTTTTCGCTTACTGATAGACAACACGAATTAGCAAATCAACTTACAGAAGAAGCAATTATGGAACAATCACAAAAAGTTCCACTAAATCAACTTAGCGAACAAATAAAAACAAATCTTTCAAACTTTATCACAGATTTTGATACTGAAAAAATACAACAAATTGATAAACTTTATTCTAAAGTTGTTGCTTTTAAAGAATTTTGTACATTTGATTATTTCTTCTTACTAAAGAAATTTGAATCCTCATTGAGAGAAAGAGATTTTAATTATATTCCTAAATTTGATACAATCAGAGCTGAATACATAAGTGATGACTTAATGGATTTTATGGAAATTGCATGGCTATTACCTTTCACAGAAGATTGGTCTCCAGTTATGCAATTATTCAAAACTCTAAAAGGGGTGGAACCTGTTCAACAAGCAGCTTGGAATAAACTTTTAGTAAGACTTAGAACAATTCGAGACACAAAAGTTTTTGAAATGATGATTCAACTAATTACAAAGAATCCTGTTTACAGACAACCTTCAGGTATTTTTCAAGAGCAAGTATTTGAACCTTACTTGGAAAAAATCAAAAATCAGACAACCCAAACTTTGAAAAAAATTGAACAAACAAGAACAAATTCTAAAGTAGAAGAAATATTAAAAAACCTTTTTGGTACAACAAGTGTTTCAAGACTTAAAAATTATTCAGAAAGCGCTAATTCACAATTTACAAAGAGAAATATTAATGGTTATCTTCATTATCAGCCGATGAACTACATGAAAGCTTTCTTGATTGATTATTTCAAAAAAGACATTCGAGAATATACAGATTTAGTTCTTGTCAGAGGAAAGTGGGTTTCAGCTGCTTTGTCAAATCAACTATCTGACAACTACCACGCGATTTTAACAGTTTCTGACAGAATAAACGATTTTGATAATTCAATAGCAGACGACTCAGAACTTGGAATTAAATTAAAAAATCTACTTATTCGTTGCGATAGAGACAAGGATTCTGCTCGATATATCAAAACACAATTAGGTGATATAAACGATAAAGCATTATCAATCATAACTATGGGAGCGCAACAATTAGTAAGTTTCGCAAGAGAATTAAAAAACTTAATTGAAGATAAAGAAAAATCAAAACCACAATTATTAATAAATTGGAAAGAACTAGAACACTACGCTGAAAAACCAATCAGAGAAATGGGTGTGGATATATATAAAAAGATTTATAACTTTGTTACTTTAATGCAATTATTCTTAAAAAAATAAATTTAAAACAAAAAAGGCTGTCTAAAAACCAAAGTTTATACTGAAATTTCATTCAATATGACTTCACTTATCTGACAGCCTTTTTAATTAAAGAAGTTTAATTAAAATACTTTTACAACTTCACCGTTAGGATATTTTTCTGCAATAAACTCTGCAACTTCTTCACTTTGAAGAGCTTTTACAAGTGCAACAATTTTTTCAGATGTTTCGTTTCCTTCTTTTACTGCAATGATGTTTACGTAAGGTGAATCAGCACCTTCCACAACTAAACCATCAGTATTTGCACTAAGACCAGCAGGGATTGCATAGTTACCATTGATAACAGCAGCATCTACATCCAATAAAACACGAGGCAATGAAGCAGCTTCAATTTCATGGAATTTAATGTTTTTAGGATTTTCAACAATGTTTTGAGGAGTTGCTGTAATTCCTGCATTTTCATCAAGTTTGATTAAACCAGCTGATTGAAGAAGCAATAAAGCTCTTCCTTCGTTTGTAGGATCGTTAGGGATTGCAATAGTTGCACCATCTTTAATTTCATCTACAGAAGAAATTTTTTTAGAATAAAGAGCAACTGGCTCAATGTGAATTCCACCAGCATTTACAAGATGATAACCTCTTTCTGCATTGAAAGAATCCATGTAAGGAAGATGTTGAAAGAAGTTTGCATCAAGTTGACCACCCTCTAAAGCTTCATTTGGAGTAACATAATCTGTAAAATCAATAACCTTGAGAGTAATTCCTTCTTCTGCAAGATTATCCTCAACAAGTTTTAGCATTGCTGCATGAGGTTCTGGTGTTGCACCTACAGTTAAAACATTTGAATCTTTTTTTGAACAGCCAACAAAACATAACATAGCCAAAGCTAAAACCACAAATAAAATTTTGTTTTTCATTTTAATTTCCTCCTGAAATAAATTTGTAGTATTGTATAAAATTATCTTTTCTTCATCAAGGTACTTGTAATTTTAGTACCGATGAATTGAATAACTTCAACCAAAACAAGAATAACAATTACAGAAGCAATCAAAATTGGTGTATTAAATCTTTGATAACCATAACGAATTGCTAAATCTCCAAGACCACCACCACCTACAGCTCCAGCCATGGCAGAATATCCAATCAAGTTGATAATTGTCAAAGTTACACCAGAAACTAAAGAAGGCATTGCCTCTGGTAAAAGCACTTTGAAAATAATCTGTGAGTTTGTAGAACCCATTGATTTTGCAGCTTGAACAACTAAAGGATCAACTTCTTTTAAGGCAGTTTCAATAATTCTTGCAACAAAAGGAGCAGCAGCGATAGATAAAGGCACGATAGTTGCAGCAGTTCCAATAGAAGTTCCTAAAATCAATCTTGAAAGAGGAAATAACAGAATAATTAAAATGATAAAGGGAAAAGAACGCAAAACATTTACAATTCTAGTTATAACTTGATAAAGAATTGGCTTTGGAATAATTCCTGTATCGGGATCAGTAACACAAAGTAAAATTCCTAAAGGTAAACCTAATATCATTGAAAAAACAGTAGAAGCTCCTACCATAGCAAGAGTTTGTAAAGTAGCATTTCCTGTAAGTGTAAAAAGTTCTGACCAGTTAATCAATTTACTTTTCCTCCTTTTCTACGATTACACCATTTTTTTCTAAGTAAGAAATTGCTTCATTAATTTTTTCATCGCTTCCGTAAAAATCTACAAGCATAGTTCCTACATCAAATTCGTTCAAATGCTGAATACCACCAGCACGAATATTAAAATCCATAGAAAGTTCTTGCGCAAGACGGCTTAAAATAGGCTCTCCAGTTAAATTATCTTTGAAACGCAAAATGTATGCGCCACCATCATTTGACCATCTAACAAATTCTTCGCCACTAGATGCTTCCTCAGAAGAAACAGAAATATGAGAAAGAAAATCTTTAGTTACGCTAGATTTTGGATGAGTAAAAATTTGAGAAACCTTCCCCTCTTCTACTACAAGACCATCGTCAAGAACTGCAACATAATCGCAAGCATCTCGCACAACTTCCATTTGGTGAGTAATCATTACAACAGTTAAATTCATCTTTTGTTGAATATCACGAATCAAACTTAAAATTGATTTTGTTGTCTGTGGATCTAAAGCACTAGTTGCTTCATCACAAAAAAGCACATCAGGATTATTTGCCAAAGCACGAGCAATGGCAATTCGTTGTTTTTGTCCACCAGACAAAGTACTAATAGGAGAATTTTTTTTATCAGATAATCCTACAACTTCTAAAAGTTCATCTACTCTACTAGCAATTTTCTTTTTATCTGTTCCACAAATTTCCATTGGATAAGCAATATTTTCACCAGCAGTTCTTGAAGAAAATAAAGCAAAGTTCTGAAAAATCATTCCGATTCTACGGCGTTGTAAAATCAATTCTTTTTTTGAAAGATTATCAACTCGCTTATCATCATAAAAAACTTTCCCTTCATCTGGAGTTTCTAGCAAACTGATTAAACGAACTAAAGAAGATTTACCTGCACCACTCTTTCCGATAATACCAAAAATTTTATTTGAAGGAATTTTTAAACTTACTTCTTTTACAGCCTGAACTGTCCCTTCTGAAGAAGTATAAGTCTTTTTTAATTTTTCTAAAGTAATATTCATAGGAAATAACCACCTTTTATACATTCTAAACACTTTTTGTCAAAATTGGAAGACTATATTTTAATTACAGTAATATTAAAAATTAAAAAGAACTTATTGAAAAGAAAATCCAGTCTTAGTACAATATAAAATATGATTTCAAATTTTCACACTCACACATATTTATGCAAACATGCAGAAGGTGATATAAAAGATTACCTTGAACAAGCAAAACTAGATAGTTGTATCGCACTTGGATTTTCAGACCATTGTCCTTTACCACAAGATAACATAGATAACTGGCCAGAAATCCGAATGACAATAGAAGAATCTTATGATTATATAAAGAAAATTAGACAAGAAGCAAAAAATTATGATTTTCCTGTTTTTGCAGGCTTTGAATGTGAATGGTCAGTAAGATATAAAAATTTTTATAAAGATTTTTTACTTGATGAATTAAAAGTTGATTATCTAGCCTTTGGACCTCACTGGGTTGAACACGAAGGAAGTTTTGTGTACGCACCACAATTTGGAGATAAAAAACTTTTGCATATTTACACAGATTCAATGATACAAGCAATGGAAAGTGGTTTATTCTCTTTTGTTGCACACCCTGATTTAGCAATGGCAGGCTGGAAAACTTGGGAAGAAGAAGCAAAAAGCTGTTTTGGCTCAATAATCGATTGTGCTATTGCAAACAATTTACCATTAGAAGTAAACGGCCAAGGAATGTTAAAACCAATGATAAAATCTGAAAAAGGATTACGATACCAATACCCTTATGATGAATTTTGGCTTTTAGCAAAAGAAAAAGGAGCAAAAATTATAGCAAACTCTGATGCTCACCTTCCAGAAAATGTTATAAAAGGTGCGTTAAAAGCAAAAGAGTTTGCTAAAAACTTAGGAATAGAAGTTTGCGATACAGCAAAAGCCTTAGGCTTCATCAGGAATTAATCCAGAAACCAAAAATTCTTCAGGAATTTTTGACGGACGACCTTCTTTTGTTACACAAGCCCAAGTAACTGTTGCATCTGCACAAATTGTTCCGTCTTCTTTTTTGATGATTTGTTTTAATTCACCTGAAATCTTTTTTAGTTTTGTAGGAAAAACTTCTATAAGTAATTTGTCATCTAAAAAGGCAGAAGCTTTGTAATAAATATCTACATGGGTAACATAAAGATAATAACCAGCTTCTACAAGCCCTTTGTAGTCAAAACCAATAGCATGTAAATATTCCATTCTAGCATATTCAAGATAATTTAAATAAACTGAATTATTTACATGACTGTAAGAATCACACTCATAAGAGCGTACAATATGTTCTGCAATGTGTTTCATAAATGACATTATACATTATTTTGTAAAACTGAATCAACTAAATTCTTAAATTCACTATCAATTTTAACATCTGTAGTATCAAGTTTATCACGAATAGAAAATATTCCAGTTGCGCTTTCTACAATGGAAATTTCTTTATTATCTTGTGATAAATTCTCTACACTTTGCAATTCCTCTAACTTTGCAATAGAGCAAAAACTCAAAGTCGAATCAGGAGTAAGAGAAAAAATATGAAAAGAACTTAATTCTTCTAATTCAGCTTCTGGCATAAAATCTTCCTCTATCATATCATCTTCATACGGAACAAGTTCTTCGATTTCAGATAATTCTTCTATTTCATTTACAGGCTCTAATTCAAAAACATCTTCTTTTGCCAAGGATAAAACCTCCCTTATCAATATCTACTCAATTAACGTTAAAAGTTCCGGTTCACCGTCGGTGATGAGGATGATGTGCCGCTTTTCCACATCGGACAGCGCAGACAGCGCCATACCGGCTCTTTCCAGCGCCAGGGAGAAAATGGTACCGCCGGGGCCCTTGTCCTTCAGGGTGCCGATGGCCGCCAGAATCTTATCACGCTGGGTACGAGGCGTCAGGGTCAATTCCTCCGTGTAAGAGGTTGCCAACGTCATGATAC
>CALBXN010000180.1 GCA_937890485.1 uncultured Treponema sp. | reverse complement strand
TATCCAACGGCTCATAACCGCGCATAAGCACGACTCCACCGAGAATCGCAGGACCGACATTGTCGGCATGAGGAGTACCTCCACTGATGAGCTTCTCTCCTTCCATGGCAAACTCCACAAGCTTTTCAGGAGTGAACGGACAACCCAAGGCCTCATTCAAGGCATATACCGCAGCTGCACTTGAAGCAGCACTTGAACCTATTCCGCTGCCCGGAGATATCTTATGTTCGACGACCACTTCCACCATCCTCGGCTCCCCGAATTCCTTCATCAGAGCCCTCACGGCAGGAGTTATCACATTCTTATCCAGTTCAGACGGCAGAGCCACACTGCTCTTGTTCTCTATCGACAGACCGTCGCCTTCGCTTACGCTGACAGAGACAATGTCTCCCACTCCATTCAAAGTCATACCCATGACATCGAATCCACAGCCCATATTGGCAACAGTACCTGGTGCAAACACCCTTACATTCTTTTTCATATCATCTAAATTTGGTTTTTCTTTTATTTCTGTTTTTCCTAAAATAAAAACATTAAAATTAGTATTTGTGAAACAATAACAACAGAAATCAATGCGATTGGATAAGTTGAAGCATAAGCACCTGCAACCTTTTCTGTTCCTGCTGTAGAAATCAAAGTTCCTAAAGCTGGAGTTGATGTCATTCCACCACAAATTGAACCTAAATTGTTTAATAAATTTAATTTTAGTACATATTTTGCAAATAGATAACCTACAATCATTGGTAACATTGTCATAATGATTCCATAGATGAAATATACCCATTCAAAATATTTAACAAATTCTGCACCACCTGCAACACCTGCTCCAATCAAGAAAAGCATAAGTCCTAATTCTCTGAAATTTTTCAAAGTTGGAGTTGATGGTGTAACAGAAATTTTTCCTATTTTAGCAAAATGTCCAAAAATTAGTGATGCTAATAAACATCCACCAGTTGTAGTTAAAGAAAAGTTTCCGATTTTAATTGAACCGATTAAAATTCCAATAACAGCAACTAATGAGAAAGCACAAAATCCAAATGGATCAAGTTCAATTTCTTTGCCTGTTAATTTTGATGGTTGTTCAGGATTGTTTTCTGAAAGTTTTGCTCTTTCGTTTTCCATATTTGCTTTAGAAAATTTTGGAACTAACTGTACAAAAAGTACAACACCCACAACACCAAACAAATATGCAATTCCATGTCCTACAGCAACGATTGCTTCTAAAGATTCTGTTGCAACAGTTGCTTTTGCAGCTGAGAATGCTGGTGTAGAAGTAAGGGAACCTGAAAGCAATCCAACAAGCATTGCAGCAGCTTCTTTTGCATCTCGTCCATAAACTTTAATGTCAAAGTATGTACAAGCCCAACAAGAAATTCCACCTACTAGAATAATTATCAAGCCTAAAACGATATAAGATTTGAAGTTACGTTTGAAATCTCCAAAGAAGTTAGGTCCTGCAATAAATCCAACGGAAGTTACGAATAAAATCAATCCTAGATTTTCTACAATTTTAAGAGCATTTGTTACATAAGTTGTTCCTGCTACTTTTAATTGTTCTGCTAAAGGATTATATAATAATGCTCCAAACAAAAGTGCTACGATAAAAACACCAGCAGTTCCAAGAGAAACGCCTTTTATTGTAACTCTTCCTAAAAGATAACCTAAACCAGCAATTGCAAATACGCAAAAAACTAAAAATGAAATTGTCTTAATTGATAAAACGCCTAGTACCATTTTATTTATTAGCTCCTTCTAATTTTGGGTTTCCGTGTGTATAACTTGGTAATAGTTTTGGTGATGGAGTTTCATCTGTAATTCCAGCATTTTTTCTTTCTGCTTCAAAATCATCAACATGCTTTAATGTTAATTTTTCTGGCATTGAAATATCTTTGTACATTCTTCCTGCTGCCATACCAGCTTGTCGACCAAATACTACAACATCAAGGAGAGAATTTCCCATAAGTCTGTTTGTTCCATGGATACCACCAGCAGCTTCTCCAGCAACAAGTAGGTTAGGTACAGAAGTTTGACAATCTTTATTGATTTTTACACCACCATTTTGATAGTGAAGTGTAGGGTAAACTAGAATTGGTTCTTTTCGAATATCAATTCCGTATTTACCAAACATACGAAGCATAGCAGGAATTCTTTTTTCGATTGTTCCTTCACCGTGGATTGCTTCAATCATTGGTGTGTCAAGCCAAACTCCTTCTGAAATTGCTGTCTTAATTCCGTTACCGATTTTACATTGTTTGATAATTCCAGAAGCGTTTACATCACGAGTTTCAAGAGGATGGATATAAACTTCACCTTTGGCGTTTACAAGTTTTGCACCAAGGGAACGAACTTTTTCTGTTACCAATGCTCCTAAAATTTGAGCTGGGTATGCAGCACCTGTTGGGTGATATTGTAAAGAATCTTGATATAATAATTTTGCACCAGCTCGGTATGCTAAAACTAATCCGTCAGCAGTTGCACCATAGTGGTTTGAAGTAGGGAAATTTTGATAGTGCATTCTACCAGCACCACCAGTTGCAATTACAACAACTTTTGCTTTTGCAATTCTAA
>CALBXN010000179.1 GCA_937890485.1 uncultured Treponema sp. | reverse complement strand
TCTGCAATGCAAAATAATAAAACTCCAGAAAAACCTTACTACAAAATCCACGGAGTTTTGCTTGATATTCGCGAGCTCATGATTCATCACGCAAAATCAAATCAAAAAATCGCTAAACTAGAAAAAGCCATATTAATTTAAACTACAACTTTATCCCCATTCACAAAATTTTATGTTATACTATATCTATGAATAAATCTGAACTCCATGAATCAATCGTTAATAAATCTCAAATTTCTTTTGCTCGGTCTGGAGGACACGGTGGACAAAATGTAAACAAACTAAATACAAAAGTTCATCTTGTTTTAGCAATAACTGATATTTCTGGAATTTCGGAAATTGAAAGAGAGCAACTTCGCACAAAACTTTCTTCAATCATTAATAAAGATGATTGTCTTTTTATTGATGTAGATGATGAACGATATCAAGAATTAAATCGGAAAATTGCATTCGCTCGGCTTGAAAATAGAATTGTACAAGCTTTAACAGTTCCAAAAAAGCGAATCAAGACAAAGCCAACTCAAGCAAGTAAAGAAGAAAAACTAAAACTAAAAAAAATCCGTAGTGAAATAAAAAAGAGTCGAAGTAAAAATTTTTTTCCAACTGATGACTAACAAATAAAAGATGAACTTTGTATTAAAATTTTTTCTCAAAATAAATCTAACATTGAATCCAAATAAATTTCTTCTCTAACTTTCAAGTGATATTCAGGTTTTATCATGTAGTAAAGAATGAATTCCAAAAGGATTGCACTACCAAGTCCTCTCCCTTCAATTTTAAAATTTGAAAATCCTAGTGGTAGATATTTTTTTTCAATTTCATTTACGCTAATAAATCCAGGATTTTTCATCGCTAAAGAAAAACGATAACCATTTTCTGAATTATGTGCCGTACATTTATGAGAGATAACTTTCTCTCCAAGATTTTTACGACTTACATTTTCATAGCAAGTTTTTCGTTCTGTACAGGTAAAATCACAACACTCATTACAAAGAAATTCAACTTTATCTTTTTGTTTTTGAGAAAGAAAATTAAATTTTTCAAAAGATTTATTCAATCTAAAATCCGGAACCACAAAAGAAAAATCTTCACGATTAAGTTCGCTTTCAAAATCCAAAAAATTTGTTAAAACTTTTGTTGTAGAAGAAATAAAATAAAAATTTGCAAATTGATTTTTAAGATAATTCAATAACAAATCAGAATGAATAATTATTCCTGTTGCAACCTTTGAATTTTCAAAAAGTTTACACAATCGATTACATTTTTTATCATCAAGATGTTCTGAACGAATTAAGGAATTACTAAAAGTCAACCTGGGAGAAATTTCGAATTCATTCATCAACTCGAAAACATCTTTTGCTTCAGCAATCCCAAAACTTGTTCTACCTCCACCCCAAAGACAATCCTCTGGAGCTCCGTAAATTGAAGCAATATCACACCAATCATAAAAATATTCTTTATGAAATCGATAAAGAGGTAAAAATTTTTTATAGAATTCATAAAACTCAAAAAGTCCAGGAAGATGAAAATGAGAAATCAAATTACACTTCCCCAACCCACTGGCTTTCTTTAAATCCTACAAGAACTGCGTTTTCTGTGATTAAAATTGGACGTTTCACAAGCATTCCATCAGAAGCAAGTAAGTCTAATTTTTCTTCATCAGTCATTGAACTAAGTTTTTTAGAAAGTTCCATTTCTCTGTAAAGAATACCACTTGTGTTAAAAAACTTTTTTAATTCCAATCCACTTTTTTGCCACAAGCCACGCAAAGTTTCTTTACTTGGATTATCATCTTTAATGTTGATATATTCATATTCAACAGATTTTGAATCAAGATATTTTGTTGCACGCTGACAAGTTGTACAACGAGGATAACAATAAATTTTAATCATATAAATTACTCCTAGTATGATTTTATCATATTATTTTAAACTATAGCAATGGAACAATTCCTAAAATTAATCCACCAATTAAAACAGAACCAATTTGTCCAGAAACATTTGCACTTACAGCATGCATTAACAAAAAGTTTTGATTATCTTCTTCCAATGCAATTTTTTGAACAACACGACTTGCCATTGGAAATGCCGAAAGCCCACAAGCACCAATCATAGGATTAATGTGATTTTCTTTTTTTCTAAATAGATTTATCAGTTTAGCAAAGAGAACTCCACAAATTGTATCGCCAACAAAGGCAATCAAACCTAAAATCATTATCAGTAAAGTTTGAATTTGCAAAAAATTTTCTGCTCGCATTGTTGCACCTACGCTAATTCCTAAAAGTAATGTTACAATATTTGCAAGTTCATTTTGTGCCGACTTTGCTAGTTTTTCTAAAACTCCACTTTCTTTAATCAAATTACCAAACATTAAAAACCCCAAAAGAGGAGCTGCCATAGGAACAAGAATTCCCACAATCAAAGTTAAAGCGATAGGAAATGCAATCATTACCCATTGAGGAATTTTCCAATCTTTTGAAATTACATGAAGTTTGCGTTCATTTTTGGTAGTTAGTAATTTAATCACAGGCGGCATAATTATTGGAACTAAAGACATATATGAATAAGCTACAACGGTGATTGGACCAAGTAAATTAGGAGCAAATTTTGATGTAACTAAAATTGATGTAGGACCATCTGCGGCTCCTATAACACCGATACTTGCAGCTTCGGGAATAGAAAATCCAAAAAATTTATATGCAATAAAAGCTGAAATAAAAATTCCACCATGAGCAACAATTCCAAAAATCATCATCCAAGGACGACAAAGTAAAGGTCTAAAATCAATCATTGCTCCCACACAAATAAAAATTAAAAGAGGAAACAACTCTGTCATTATTCCTGTTTCAAAAAGAATTTTTAATACTCCAGAAGTTTCTCCATGTTGCCAGACTATTTCAAATGGGAGATTTACAAGAATTGCTCCAAACCCGATAGGAAGCAAAAGCATTGGTTCATACTTTTTTTTGATTGCAAGATAAATCAATAAAGCCCCAATTCCGTACATCACAAAATTTTGCCAAGATAATGACAAAAAACCTTCCGTAAAATAACTAAAAATCTGATTCATAATATCTCCTATAAAAAGTTTTGAAGAAAGTTTCAACTTTCGAAAAACTTTTTAGTTGCAGTTTCGCAATGTAATGAGAAACTGCTGTAAATAGGAAAGTTTGCTAATATGCAAACTTTATTTGAAATGCGAAGCACCATTTGTGCGTAGCATTTCAAAATATTTCCTATAAAAAGTTTTGTTTCAAGCGAAAAAAAAGACCTCTCGCCTGAAAATTTCAAGCAAAAGGTCTTGTTTCTTCTACTTTGTATAGAAGCCTCAGAACCAGACTAAAAGTCGGCTGTTGATTCTGAAGAAGGAAAACTACTCCCCCTTTGTTTTGTAAAAATATAATTCACAGAAAATCAAATGTCAAGAAAATTATTTATATGAGCATGTGTGGAGGTAAAAGAATTATTATCAACTTTCAATTATCCCTTAATCAACTCATTTGGAATACGTTCTTTCACATGTTCTTTGAACTTTGCAAATTGACGCCAATCCAAGA
>CALBXN010000178.1 GCA_937890485.1 uncultured Treponema sp. | reverse complement strand
CAGATAAAATTCTTGCCACACCCTTTGTAGAAAAGAAACTTTCTGGAATTCAGCATGCTTTTTTATCCCAATTAGCCAGCGCACTTTCCTTTTCCGTGTCAGAGAAGAATCGTGCCCTTGCCAATCACTTGCTCTCCAACATGCTATTTGCATGTTTTGAAGAAATCCCACAGTCTACCACGCGTGACAGCAAATTTTATGCCGTTGATTTATTTCAAGCATTGAACAATTATCAATTATTAGATGTTAATGTTGGGCTACTTGATTTAAGCGTTAATCCAACGACACTAACTTACTTTTATCGTACAAGTGATATGAATACATATCGTTATACTTATATGGATACTGGCTCACTATATGGTGGAGTAGATGCGGCGTTACTTGATACGGTATATTCGACAAAAAATGTTTGGTCTGCAAAGGTAAGAATTGCTAACAGTGACTGTTGGATTTCGCAAGAAGCATATGAAGTAGTACCTCTAACATGGGTAAAATCAACAAGTAGTTATACAGTAACAAAAGATTATATAAGACATAATTATGTTGCTAAAATTCAAGAAACATATACAGGTTCTGCTGGAAGTACAATTGGACCAAAACCAACAATGCTAGAACCAGGAACATATTATAGTTATGATGGTCATTATTTTTATACTGATTTAAAAACAATGATTAAGGATTATAAAAATAATACCTATGAAAACTCAGTAAATAAAGATAAACCATATTATAACTATTATATGTATTTATCAAATCATACTAGGACAACATATTCTAGTTTAAATATTGATGAATATATTAGAAATAATATGGGAATTACTCAAGATGCATTTGGTAATGCAACTGCAAATGGTAGTTCAAGACTTTATGGAAAAGGTCAATTTTTCTATCATGCTCAAGAAAAGTATGGAGTTAATGCCATTCTTTCATTAAGTTTAAGTCGTAATGAAACAGCACATGGTCGTAGTGATTTAGCTATTAATAAAAATAATGGTTTTGGACTAAATGCTGTTGATTCAAGTCCTGGACAATCTGCATTTTGGTATGCATCATTTGCTAGTAGTATTTTAGGATATGCAAATGAATATGTTACATACGGTTATGCTCATCCACGTGATTGGCGTTATTTTGGACCTCAGTTTGGTGATAAGGGTTTAGGTATGAATGTCAATTATGCATCAGATACATACTGGAGTGAAAAAATGGCTGCTAATTATTATTCGCTAGATAAAGCCAAAGGTCTTCAAGACTATAATTTCTATCAACTTGGAGTTGTGACTGATGTCGTTACCGCAATGAGTGATGCCACAACAAAATCTCATGAAGTTTATACATATCCTGAAAAAGAAGATGCAGTAGTCATTATTGGTGAAAAAGAAGGCGAAGAAGTAAATGGTTCTAAAATTTGGTACAAAGTCGTAAGTGATTTAAATATTGATGCAAATTTTAAAGAAATAGAAAATGGCAACTACAATTGGGAAGGAGTAGTTTATCTTCCATCAAGTTATGTAAAAAAGATTAACGAAGGTAAAAATGGTTATATATCACCAAATGATGTAACTGAATATCACGATCATGATTATGAATATGATTTATATGATAAAAATTTAATACTAGAACCAAAAGTTGCTCAAACAGTAAAGGATGCAGAATATTATTATGATTCGTCATTACAAAGTAAACAAGGAACAAAAGTCTTAAAAGATAAATATGTCATGGTATATGCTACTGCACTACAAGATAATAAACCAATATCATATTTAATAACTTCAAATTACTGGTATGACCAAAAACATTGGGTAAGTGCTGATTCGCTAGATTTTATTACTTCAAAATATGGACATGTAAAGGTAGATGTATCAGGTAATCAATATACATGGGTAAACTCAACAACGGAAGATACAAAAGCTACTTTAATAAGTGGTCAATATACAAATTCCTATGTTCCAGTTTTAGAAGAAAAACAAGTAGGAGAAGACTTATGGTATAAAGTTCCAGTAAATTTAACAGGTAATTCGAATTCATATGGTTGGACACTTTCAGAAGCACCAGGAGTTAAAATAACTTTATCCACAGTAACTGTGGAAAACAAAGCACCAACAATAAATGCTGTGGATAAAAAAATTATTCAAGGAACGAAATTAAATGAACTAGAAGGCGTAACTGCTACTGATAAAGAAGATGGAGATATTACTAAAAAAGTAATTGTAGAATCATCAACAGTAAATATTAATAAAGTTGGTAAATATACTATTACATATAAAGTAACAGACTCAAAAAATAAATCTACAACAAAAACAATAAATGTTACAGTAACTGAAAATAAAAAACCAACAATTACTGCTACTGATAAAATAATTACTCAAGGAATTTCATTTAATCCATTGACTAATGTAACAGCTAATGATACTGAAGATGGTAAAATAGAAAAAATAGAAGTAATTGAAAATACCGTTAACAATAAAGTAGTAGGAACATACAAAATAACTTATAAAGTAACAGATAGTTACAATCAATCAGTTACTAAAACAATAAAAGTAACCGTAGTAGAAAATCAATTACCAGTAATTAATGCCACTGATAAAAAGATTGCTAGAGGAGAAAGTTTTAATCCACTAAAAAATGTTACCGCAACAGACGCAGAAGACGGGAAAATAGAAAAAATAGAAGTAGTAGAAAATACTGTAAATATAAACAAAGTAGGAGAATACAAAGTGATTTATAAAGTAACAGATAGCTTTAAAAATTCTGTAACTAAAGAAATTAAAGTAACTGTTATTGAAAGAAATCTTACTAAAAAAGATGGTGAATTTTACTTAAATGGTCTAAGTTGGAATACTACATCTAAAAAATATACAATTAGTGGTTATTTAATTATTTTAAATACTCAAAATGATGATGAAAACGCAGAGTATTATTTGATTTTAAAAGAAAAAAATACTAAAAAAGAATACTCAATAGAAGTAGCTAAATGGACTAAAAATGTTCCATATGCCTTAGGTACTGATAATGGATATGATTACAATTTATCATGGTTTAAAGGAGATATAGATTTAAGTACTATTCCAGCAGGAGATTATGATCTATATATGAAAACTATTAAAAATGATTATTACGCTGAGGAAGAAGTAACAAATTTATTTAATAAATCAATTGATAGAAGAAAAGAAGATTCTACAAATGGTTATAACTTTAAAGTACAATTATCATTAAAAACTAAGAAAATAGAGCTAAATATTAGAAAAGGTAATTTAATAACAACAAAAACATCTAATACATTTAGAAATATGATTAATAACTATGATGATATTAAATTTGTAGATGGAAAACTAAAACTAATTGGAACTTCATATAATTATGATGGTACTTATAATGATTCAACTAAAATAACTAGAAAACTTATTTTAGAAAATACGACAACTTATCAAAGATATACATATGATTTAGGAAGTACCAAAGATGGAAGTTATGCAGTTACTTCAACTGACAATAAGAGTAAAGAATATGCTTGGTATAATAAAACTGTTGATGTTAAAGATTTACCTAAAGGTACATATTCAATGGTTGTATACACAAAAACAACTGATTCTGAAGATTATGGTGAAATAAATGATATCTTTGGAAGTATTAATAAAGCAGAAGCAACAATTAATAATAAAAAATATATAGTATCTTTAAATAAAGAAAGATTAAATAGAATAGAATTAATTGTAGAATAAGAGACTTATTCTCTTTTTTCTATGAAAAAAAAGCTACTTAGCAGTAGCAATTATCTTTTTATAAAAAATAAATTATTAAAATAATTAGTCAATATTTTTTTGATATTGAATAGCTTCATTTGTTGGAAGAATCTTATCAACGTTTCTTAACTGAATTGCCTCTTTAAAGGGACGAACATGATTAAATGCTTTAAATCTTGTCTTTTCAATATCTCCAAACCTATCAAATAAAATAGTTCCACTAACTAAAGATTGAAATGACATTTTTTTAGCATGACTTAACTCTTCGCTATAACGGTAGTTTTTTCTATCATTGGCAAAAAAAGATAATCCTGTTGTATTTTGGAAAAATCCATTATAATTTGTAACAGTCGTATGAAGATTAGTATAATCAAGTTCAGTAAGGCCTTGATTATTACCATTTAATTCCCTTAAATAATCAGATTCAGTATTATAAATAGTAATAACTCTAACACCTTGTTTTCTATTAAAAGTATCCAAGTAAGGTACAATATATACACCTTCAACAATATCTATATCACAAATATTACTCATAAATAAATTAATAGCATCAATTTCTTTTTGATTCAATTTTCTATTTCTCATAAAACACTCCTAAAATTAAAAATAGTTTAATATAAAAATAAATAATTTTCAATATTAATTAAATATCGAAAAATAAATATGTTATAATAAAATAGAAATAAAAATATAATAGTATGATAAGCAAAAAATATAAAGGAGGAACTATATGTTAGAAATAAAAAAGATAAGTAAAGTTTATGAATCTGAAGATTTTAAACAAACTGCTCTAGATAAAGTAAGTATTAGTTTTCGTGAAAATGAATTTGTCTCAATACTTGGTCCATCTGGTAGTGGTAAAACAACTTTATTAAATATTATTGGTGGATTAGATAAATATACCTCAGGAGATTTAATAATTAATGGAATAAGTACTAAAAAATATACTGATAGAGATTGGGATACCTATAGAAATCATAGTATTGGCTTTGTTTTTCAAAGTTATAATTTAATTCCACATCAAAACATTTTAGCCAATGTTGAATTAGCTCTAACTTTATCTGGTGTTTCAAAAACTCAAAGAAGAAAAAAAGCTCTTCAAGCTTTAAAAGAAGTCGGTTTAGAAGATCATATCAAAAAAAGACCAAATCAATTATCTGGTGGTCAAATGCAAAGAGTAGCAATTGCTCGTGCACTTGTTAATAATCCAGATATCTTATTAGCTGATGAACCAACAGGAGCCCTTGATTCAAAAACTAGTACGCAAATTATGGAACTATTAAAAGAAGTTGCTAAAGACCGATTAGTAATTATGGTTACACATAACCCAGAACTTGCAAAGGAATATTCAACAACTGTTGAGGAAGCATATAGTCCATCCATGGTGACATGAAAGCACTTACAGCAACGAATCCAATCATAGGTTTTGACAAAGGCAAAATCAATTTGATAAAGATTTGTGTCTGAGTTGCACCATCGATAGTTGCAGCTTCGTCAATAGACATTGGAATACCACGCAAGTAACCTCGTAACAAGTAAGTATTTGTTGGGATACTACCTGCGATATAAATCAAAGACAAATACAATGGATTGTTTAACCAACCGAAACTTCTGAACATCATGAACAATGCAAGCATACCCATGAAAGAAGGGAACATTTGCAAAAGCATCATAACAAGAAGCATCTGTTTCTTTCCAGCAAAACGGAAACGTGAGAATACGTAACCTGTCATAGCAGAAATGATTACAATACCAACTGTTGTTATTACTGCAACAGACAATGTTCTCAAGAATGAAAGAATAAAGTCTGAAGCAATAGCATCTGTTGATGATTTATAAGTAAACAAATACTGAAAGTGTTCTAATGAAAACTTACTTGGATCTGGTAATAGTGGTACACCTTCAAGCAAACGTCCTTTAGTAAATGATGCTGAAACCATCCAAAGAATTGGCACTAAAACAATAATACATGCTAATGACAACCAAACATATAAGAAAATTTGTTGAAGTCGTTCTTTAACAACATAAGAACTAATTGCAGTTTTATTCTTAGCCATCTTATTCACCATCCTCAGAGAAAGATTTAGATCTAAGCAAACTGTAAACAGCAAATCCACCAACAATTAAGAAGATGAAAATAGAATATACAGCAGCTACATTGAACATTTCAGAGTTCTTAGTAAATGAAAGTTTGTAAATCCATGAAATAAGAATATCTGTTTGTCCTGGCAAACTTGAACCAAGAACGCGCATTGTATCTGGAACTTGAGATGGATTCCATGCAGGTCCACCACCAGTCAAGAAGTAGATAGCACCGAAGTTGTTAAAGTTAAATGAGAATGTCATAATCAATGATGGAATTGTAGCTGACAATACAGAAGGCAATGTAATAGCCTTAAATCGTTGCCAACCAGTTGCACCATCGATATTAGCAGCTTCATACAAGTCCTTTGGAATAGTTGCAAGACAACCAATAATCATCATCATGTGGTATGGAGCACCAAGCCACAAGTTTACAAAGATAACACAAGCTTTTGCAAGATTTCCATTGTACCAAGGAGCAAACCAGAAAATAGGTGTATCGAAATTTCTTAAACGGAACATATTCAATACGTCTGCACCAATTCCAGCAGGAATTAATTCCTTACTTCCTGTTTCCAAATATGTACGAATAGCTTCTTCTGAAATATTATATTGTGCTAATAATGGAGCAAAATCAGTCTTCCATTCACCTTCAACCATAGCTTCAAGATATGGACCAACAGAACCTTGTAAACCAATATTTGTTAAGAAACTTGAGAAACCATCCATTGAACCTGTTGCATATAAAATCTGGTTGATAAGACCGTCTTTTGCAAAGGCATTTTTGAATAGCATCAATGTAATCAAACCAGGAATAGCCCAAGGCAAGATAAGGATAATACGCCAAAATTTCTTACCTTTTACCATTGGAGATTCGATAACAAGAGCGTTTACAAAACCTAAACTGTAAACTGTAAATGAAGACATAAATGCCCAGAATACAGTCCACAAGAATACCTTAGCAAAGATAGTTAACCACTCTGGATCAGTAATTGCTTGACCAAAAGCTGAGAAACCAGCCCATTCAACAAGAGCAGCACCAAGTTTGATACGATATGTATAGTTTGTAAATGCGATAATGAATGTGTATAAGAAAGGAATCAATGTAAAGAACAAGATTAAGATAAATGCAGGCATCAACATAATGTAAACGTATGCATTACTCCACAATCTCTTTACAAAGTCTTTAAAAGACTCTGATTCACCTGTTTCATTAATAGATTTTCTTTCTTTAATAGCATCAATGATACAAAGTACCCATGCCATAATATATAAGATAACAAACACAAGAGTGATAAGACCGTTACCCAATAAAACAGTAGAGTTATCAGCAGTTAACCATCTTGATGTATAGTCATTCAATGTCATTATTTTTCCAGCGTATTCTTGATCAAGTACAACACGCCCTAGAGTAATTAAACCCCAAATACCTTTTGTGAAAAAACCACCAAAGTCACGAATGATGTATTTTTCACCATTAGGAGATAAATCATATTGTGGATATTGATATTCAACTACTTCTTCATAGTAGTAATCTTCTTCATCGCCTTCCCCAAAATCAAATAATTCACTCCAATCTTCTTCTGCTAAATCCTCTTCTGATTCTTCAGCAAAATCTTCTTCACCACCGAACATAGCAGCCCAATCATACTCTTCATCATCAATTCCGAGATAATCAGCTTCCTCATCGATAGATTCTTCTCCATAATCAACTACTTGTTGAGAAATATATTCGTCCATAGAGCCAGACTTCAACTTAATATATTTTCCCCAGTTAGAAGATGAGAATTCTACTACACACACTAGAACAGGAATAAGAAAAAAGCACAATGCTTTAATCCAGTTTTTGTTTATAGCCTGTCCAACACCCATTAACAAAAAAGAACCAATACCAGGAATCGCAGGATGCAACTTTCCAGATGCCTTGGCTGAACTCTTTATGGGTTTTGTATTTTCTGACATTACAGCACTCCTCGTATTAGTACAGCAATTTAATTACTTAAATTTTAACCCAAATAAAAGATATGACGATAGGCCGTATAAATACGACCTATCATCTAATATTTTTAGATATTATTTATTGTTTGTATTGAACCAGTTAGCTGCGTTCTTTACAATTTCAGCTTGTGCTTTTTCTGAACTTGTTGTTCCATCCCATACAGGATAGTATGATTGTTCAATAGCGATGTTGTAGTAACATTGCATACAAGCCATTTGTTTGTTGATAGGAAGTGAATCAGATGGTTCTGCATAACATGCTGCAAATCCAACTTGCATTTCACGTTTGTTTTCTTCTTTGCTGTAATCAGGAATTGTAGGAGCATTAGCTGTAAGAGCAGGAATGTATGATGAATGATCAACCATTACTTGCATACCTTTCTTTGAAACAAGAAGTTTGATAAGTTCTGTTGCAGCTTTTGGATATTTTGTAAATCCGTTGATTACGAAACCTTTTGTTTTTACAAGAGGTGTAAGTTGGTTACCTTTCCATGTAGGCATACGACAGAATTTGAAATCGCTTCCTGATGCAGCTTCAGCACCTTTAACGTCCATCCATGATCCTACCAATGCGAATGGAGAGATTTCAGCATCAAGATATTCTTGCCATCTTTCAGCCATTGATGAACCTGGTGTTAATTGACCATTAGCTTCTACAGAAATTTTTGCTTTTGCTGCTTCACGGAGGAAGTCAAGTCCAGCTTTGAATTCTGGTTTGTCGAAACCAGGTTTTGATGTATCACCTTCTGCATAGATTTGCCATCCACCAGCTGTTAATGTTGAGTAACATCCCCATTGGTTAGCAAGTGACATTGGGTATACAACGTTGATTTTCTTTCCTTTGTAAACTGGTCTATCTTTTAATGATGCTGACCATGCGAAGATTTCTTCCCATGTGTCGAATGCTTCTGGAAGACCATCACCATCTGCGTCTGTAATATCAAGACCGATAGCTTCACACATTGTTTTGTTCCATGAGAAAACAAGTCCGTCATAAGCTACAGGAACGTAAACATTTTTTGTTTCGTTTGTGTTTGTGTAGAATGGTTCAATAGCGAAAGTTTTTGAGAACTTAGCAACTACTTTGTCCATTTCTAACAATGACTGAGCTTGTCTTGAAACTTCACCGTCGATACAAAGAACAACGTCAGCAGCATCACCTTGTAGCTGACCTACATAGTCTGTTGCACCAGCAGCTCCAACATATTCATATTCAAGAGCACCTTTACTTCTTGGGAAAGCTTCGTTCCAAAGATCAACGATAGCTGCTCCCCATTCGTCGTTATCAACACCAATGCGAATTTTTGCATCAGGTTCAACGCGTCCTTTTTGAGCACTTGCACCTTTTTGTGCAAATACTGATACTACCATCAATAATGATAATAATACAACTAAAACCTTTTTCATGTTTCCTCCTAAACTAATTTATGAAAATAACGGTTTTTTAGCAAATAATTGCAACTACTATAATATCACACATTATAGAATTGTCAAATTATTTCTTCACTCATTTTCAATTTTATTTTACATTTCGTAAAAATAAAACTGAACTCCCCTTTACTACTACGTCTTGTAAACAACACTCAGTACCAAAAGGATACACTTTTTCTTTATCTGCATACAATTTTGTATGAGTTTCGATAGGAAAATCAATTTTTTTGTCTTCTTTGTTGCTATTGAAGAACAAATACCAATCTCCTTCACTATCAGCAATTTTATATGCCATAAAAAAATCATCACAATATTCACCTAAAAGAGAAATTCTTGACATAACTTCATCTTGAGTTGAAATTGTAAATGCAGAATTATTTTTTCTTAAAGAAATTAGATTCTTTGTGTATTCAAGTAAATCTTTGTTTAAATCAGAAATATTCCATACAAAATTGTTAATATTATCAGATGAATCATAGCTATTTTTAACAAAATTTCCGATTGTTTCGCAATCATCAGTTCCAGCTGTAGTAAAAGCGGTTTTTGTTCGTCCTCTTTCCTGTCCTGCGTGTAAAAATGCAATTCCTTGACTTGTAAGCAAAAGTGCATTTGCTAATTTTAAGCGATTAACAGCCTCAATTTTGCCATCTTCGGTTGATTCATCAAGAGGAATGTTATTCACGATACTGTCATGTAAAGTAAGACCATCATGACAAGCAAAATACTGAACATTACTAGACGGTTTTGTAACTGAATAATTGTGAACAGGCTTACCAGAGCAGTTACAGAATAAATCTGGAATAGAAACTTTCTTTCCTGTTAAGAAACCTTGACCAGCTTCACTCATTCCACCAGCTTTTGCTAAATCTCTAAATTCATCGTTAAAAACTGCAACTTTTTCGGTTTTTGTCATGTAATTTTGGTCCATTCCAACAGTGCCTTTTTCACCATTGTACATTTTCCATCCCTCACCGATAAAAAGCACATCTTTTTTAATTTCAGCACATTTTTCGTAGCCAGACATCACAGTTTGAGCATCTAAAAGACCCATTAAGTCAAAACGGAAACCGTCAACATGATATTCTTTTGTCCAATAAACTAGAGAATCTACAATAAGTTTTCTTGTCATGGCATGTTCTGTTGCCACATCGTTTCCACAACCTGAATTTGATGTAAAACTTCCATCTTTGTTGTGTCTAAAATAATATCCAGGAACAATATCATCAAGAAAATCAGTTTTTGCCATGTGATTATAAACTACATCCAAAATAACACGTAGTCCAAGTTTGTGAGCTTCGTTTATCAAAGTTTTTAATTCTGAAATTCTTGAATAAGGATTTTCTGGCTCAGTAGAATACCAACCTTCTGGAGAAAAATAACTGTGTGGGTCGTATCCCCAGTTATAGTTATTTCCGTGGGTTGTTCCTGAATTTTCATAAGTTTTTATAGTTTCATTATTATTATAAAAATTCATTACAGGCAAAAGTTGAATATGTGTAATTCCCAACTCTTTGATATAAGGAAGTACAGAAATAAAACCTGCGTAAGTTCCTTTTTTAAATTCTTCTTTTTCTGGTGAATCAGAAGAAATTGTTGCATCACGAACAGAAATTTCGTAAACAATGGCTTGTGAATAATCAGAAAATTCTGGCAAAGTTGAACAAACTTCACTTTTATCAGTTGAAGACCAACCACCTTGAGGTAAATATTTAGGATTTTCAGGATTTATGATTGCAGCTCGTCCTGAAGTTCCATCGTTTAAGAAAGCTGCCATTGATTTTGCATAAGGATCAAGACAACGACGCTTGCCTTTTTCTGTTGTAACTTCAAATTCGTAAAACCAACCATCTAAAGACTCGTCTAAAGCACAAGTAAGTCCCCAAATTCCAGATTCAGAATTTTTACTTAATTGAAATTGAAATGAAGGTTCTGCAATTTTTCCATCAGAGAAAATTAATACAGAAACAGATGTTGCACTTGGTGCCCATAACGAAAAAGATACTTCTTGTGTAGAAGGATTAAAATTTGCACCTAAAGAAAAATCTTCTTTTGGAAGATTTTGTTCAAGATTTTTCCAAATATTGTGTTTTGCCATATATCTCCATTATATCAAATTTTAGTAAAAATACAATACAATTTTCTAGGATTTTGCTAGATTGAACAAAAAACATAAAAGACTGTATAATCAAAATATGAATGAAATTTATTGCGACTGGGCAGCAACTGCCCTTTTTGATACAGAAATTTTAGAAAAAGCATATAAAACTTCGATTGAATTTGCAGGAAATCCATCTAGTGTTCATCAAAAAGGAATTGATGCAAAATATACTCTTCAAAACGCTAGAAAAAGATGCGCAACTTCCCTTGGAGTAAAAGAAGAAAACATAATTTTTACTTCTGGAGGAACAGAAAGTAATCACATTGCAATTTTATCATTGTTAAATCGTCCAGTTAAGGGAAGTATTTTAGTTAGTTCTCTTGAACATCCAGCTATCAGAGAACAAGCAGAAATGATGAAAAAATGTGGATGGCAAGTTTACAAAATTCCAAGTGATGAAAATGGAATAATTACAGCAGAATCAGTTATCAAAGCAATGAAAGATGACACAGCTTTAGTTTCCGTTATGGCTGTAAACAATGAAACAGGAAGCATTATGCCAATTTATGAAATTTCTGATGCTTTAACAAATCATTGTGCAGGAAAAAGACGTCCAAAATTTCATGTAGACGCAGTTCAAGCAGCGGGGAAAATTCCATTGGATTTACCTTACAAAGGGATAGATTTTGCTTCAATTAGCGCTCACAAAATCGGTGGTCCAAGAGGAATAGGAATTTTGTACGCAAAAGATAAATTTGAGCCTTTTTTGCGTGGTGGTGGTCAAGAAAACGGTTTACGAAGCGGAACTGAAAATCTTTTTGGAGCTGAAGCAATTTCACTTTGCTTAGAAAAATATTTTATACGAAAAAAAGATACAGAAAGTATTTCTTACAAACGTTATTTAAAACAAATTGAGTATACAAGTGAATTTATTTCTAAATTACAAGAAAATCCTAAAACCTTAATTTTACCCAAAACAAGAAAGCCTCAAGACGAGAGATTTTCGCCTTGGGTTGTACAAGTTGCCTTCAAAGATTTACCTGGGGAAGTTTTAGTTAGAGAATTAAGTTCTCGAAAAATTTATATTTCTACAGGTTCTGCTTGTTCTTCAAGAAAGTTATCAAGACCAATTTTAGATGCAATGAAAATTTCAAAAGATATTGCCACTTGGGGAGTTAGATTTTCCTTTGGTCACAGCACCACAAGAGAAGAAATGATGAAAATTGTGGATGAAGTGGAAGAAATTTTGAAAAAATTTGGGTAAAAATAAAGCAAAAATAAATTTTGTAAATGCAGAATTATTAGCCAACGCTCTCGATGAAAAATGCCCCAGTTCGTTAGTGCTGCGCTTACGCTTGCAAGACTTCACTGTTTCATTTTCCATCTACGCGTTGGCTACAATTTTGTGTTTACTCATTGTTTCTTGCTTTGTTTTGCTCAAGTGGCATAGAATGAGGCTGTATGAGAAATGTGCGAAATGTAAAAGGCATTTGTGGACAGTTTGCACTTCTTCTTGTCATCCTGAACTTGATTCAGGATCTATAAACGCAAAAAAA
>CALBXN010000177.1 GCA_937890485.1 uncultured Treponema sp. | reverse complement strand
ATATTTGTATTGAGAAGTTTTTTTAGTTCATCTTTTTTTACAAAGTTTCCTTCTGTTTTGTGCAAAATAAATCCTGCATCTGCACAAACTTTTTCTGTTGTAACATTTCTTCCAACACCAAGATGAATTCCTGCCAATCCACATTGATAAGCATCAATTTTGATAAAACCATCTTGACTGGCTTTTATCTTGCGATAAAATTGACTTCTTCGGTTATTTCTTTGTTCCAAAAGTTTTTTTACATTTCCACCTTGAAGTTCCACATTTTTTAAAAATAATTCCATTGCTTTGCCAGATTCAACTGCTTTTTTACACATTGCAAGTGCTTCTTCTTTGTTATCAGTTTTTTCTGCCAATAAAATCATTTGAACGGCTAAAGCGTAGGTTAGTTCCATTACATCTTTTGGACCGATGTTTTCAAGACAATCTAGGGTTTCTTCAATTTCTAAAAAGTTTCCTGTTTTATAGCCAAGTGGTGTATTCATATTAGTAATTAAAGCAGAGGCTTTTCTTCCCATTTGCTGAGTTGTTTTTACAAGACTTTCTGCTAAAAGTTCTGCATCTTCAGCTGTTTTCATGAAAGCACCAGTGCCATATTTTACGTCAAATACAAGAGCTTGTGAACCTTCTGCAATTTTTTTAGAAAGGATACTTCCTGTAATTAGCGGAATTGATTCAACAGTTGCAGTAACATCTCTTAGAGCGTACAAAAGTCTGTCAGCTGGAACAATTTGTTTTGTCTGACCTGTCATTGCAAATCCAACTTGTTCAATGATTGAAGCAAATTCTTCTTTAGATAGATTTACATTATATCCTTTGATTGATTCTAATTTATCTAAAGTTCCACCTGTATGCCCTAAAGCTCTTCCACTCATCATTGGAACTTTTACGCCACAAGCAGCAACAATAGGTGCTAAAGGAAGTGAAATTTTATCTCCAACACCTCCTGTAGAATGTTTGTCTACAAAAGGACCAGAAAGATTCATTTTTGAAAAATCAATTAAGTCTCCAGAATGTAACATTACTTCTGTTAGGTTTGCAGTTTCAGAAAATGTCATTCCGTTAAAGTAAACTGCCATAAGCCAAGCAGAAATTTGATATTCAGGAATTTCTTGTGCCACATATCCCTTGATTAAAAATTCAAGTTCTTCTTTTGAAAGTTCTTGTCCTTTAGGATTTATTACAGTTCCTCTTTTTTTCATGATGATATCAGTAGCACGCATTTTTGCCTCTTTCAAAAATTATTTTACTATATTATATCACTTTACTTGACATAATCAACCTAAATATATAGTCTTTTTTTTATGATTGTTGTTTTCGTAAATTGTATTGCTATAATTTTAGGTTCTATTTTAGGCCTTGCTATTTCAAATAAAATGACAAAAGAATTAAATGTTACTATTTCTGATGCCGCAGGAATTGTAACTTTAGTTATAGGCTTGCAGATGGCACTAGCTTATAACAACATTATTTATGTTATTCTATCCCTTATTATAGGTGGAATTTTAGGAAATTTAGCAGATATTGACGGAAAAATTTTAAAATTTGGTAAATTTTTAGAAAAACATTTTTACCACAAGAAAGTTTATCAAGAAACAAAAGAAAATCCAGAAATTAATGAAATTTCAAAACCACTTTCTTCACAAAAAAATTTTGCTTATGCTTTTTTAAACGCATCTGTTTTGTTTTGCGTTGGAGCAATGGCAATAATTGGTTCTTTTAAGGCTGGAATTCAAAAAGATTATACGATTATTTTTACAAAATCAGTTCTTGACGGTTTTATGGCAATTGGATTTGCTGCTTCGATGGGAGTAGGAACTGCATTTTCTTGTATTGCAATTTTAATTTATCAAGGTGCGTTGACATTACTTTCTTCTGTAATTGCTCCTTATGTTACAGATGGATTGATTACAGAACTTTCTGCAGCAGGTGGATGTATAATTATGATGATTGGAATAAATCTTTTGGAAATAAAAAAGATTAAAACAGCAAATTATTTACCTGCAATGATTTTAGTAGTAATTTTTGTTTTAGTAGACCCATATATTCAAAATATTTTTTCTTTTATGAAATAGGAATTGAACATGACTCAAAATGAATTAAAACTTAACGAAGTTTACAATGGATTTAAAGTTGTTGATATTAGTGAAATTTCAGAATACAAATCTGTAGGAATTTTGTTAAAACACGAAATAACAGGCTTAGAAGTTTTTCATATGTTGAATGAAGATGAAGAAAACTTATTTTCTTTTGGATTTAAAACTCCTTCATCAGATTCAAAAGGAACAGCTCATATTATCGAACATTCAGTTTTATGTGGTTCCAAAAATTATCCCTTAAAAGACCCATTTATAAAATTATCAAATCAAAGCATGCAGACTTTTTTAAATGCAATGACTTTTCCTGATAAAACTTTATATCCTGCTAGTTCTACAGAAGAAGTTGATTATTTTAACCTTATGGCTGTTTATGGAGATGCGGTTTTCTTTCCTTTGTTGACAAAAGAAACTTTTATGCAAGAAGCCCACAGACTTGAATTTGATAAAAATGGAAAATTAAATTTTCAGGGTGTTGTTTTTAATGAAATGAAAGGAGATTATTCTGGGTTAAGTAATCTCATTCATACTTATGTAATTGAATCTCTCTTTGAAGATTCTTCTTACGCCCATGATTCAGGTGGAAATCCTTTTTATATTCCTGATTTAACTTACGAAGAATTTATTGAATTTCACAAATTTTATTATCATCCATCAAATTGTAAATTATTTTTGTACGGAAATATTTCTACAAAAAAACAACTTGATTTTATAAATGAAAAATTCTTGTCAAAAATCACAGAAAAATCTCATCCAGAGTTTGATGTAAATAAAATTGAAAAAATGACTTTTTCAAAAAAATTTGATAGTCCTAAATATATTACCAAAATAGGTCCTATTGAAAACTCAAGTAAAGGTTCTAATGTAGTTTTAGCTTGGAAAAGCAACGAAATTACAAATCAATTAGAACTTATGGAACTTATATTAATTTTTGAAATTCTTTTAGGACACGATGGAGCACCTTTATACAGAGCTATTTTGCAAAGTGGCTTATGTGAAGATTTAAGCAATTCTTATTTTTCCACGGCTTTACGATACATAATGTATGGTTTTGGTGTACGAGGTGTAAAAAAAGGCAAAGAAAAACTTTTTGAAAAATTTATTTTTGAACAACTAAATAAAATAATAAAAGATGGTATTTCACAAGATGAAATTGAAAGTGCTTTAATGTCACAAGATTTTTCTAATCGAGAAATTCGGAGAGCCAGTGGTGGACCATATTCTTTAGTTTTAATGCAACGAGCTTATAGAAATTGGATGAATGGCAGTAATCCAGCTGGTTCAATTTCTTGTAATGTAATTTTTAATGAAATAAAAGAAAATATTAAGAATAACAAGGATTATTTGAATTCTTTAATCGAAAAATATTTATTGAATAATAACAGTAGAATTTGTTTAACTGTAATTCCTGATAAAAAATATAACAAGAAGTTTGATAAAATTCTAAAAAATAAAATTGATTTAATTTGTAAATCTGTACCTAAAAAAGAAAGAAAATCCTTCTTTGAAAAAATCAAAGCAGATACAAAAAAATTAAATGAATTTCAAAAAACACCAGAAACTCCAGAAAATTGTAATTTAATTCCTCATCTAACTTCTAAAGATATAAAAGTGAAGTTTGAAAAAGCCACGATTGAAAAATCTGAAATTTTAGGTGTTGATATTTATGAAAACAAAGAAAACGTAAATGGAATTGTTTATGTCAATTTGTGTTTTCCTATTGATTTGCTTGAACCAAAAGATTATTTCTTCTTGTCTTTTTATGCAGATGTTTTAACTAATTTGGGCTTTGATGGAAAATCTTGGATTGAAAGTTCTCTAATAAGTACAAAATGTACAGGGGATTTTACTTCAACTATCATTAATTCTTCATGTCCAAAATCTTTTTACGAAAAAATCGGCTGTAAAGATTTAAAAGATGCCAAATTGATGGAATATCTTTACAAGTATGATCCAAATATTGCACGAAATTGGCTTGTTGTTCGTATAAAAATGCTAGAAGAAAAAACTGAAGAAGCTGTAAAAATGCTTTTTTCTGCCATAAAAACTGTAGATTTTTCTGATACAGAACGATTATCAGATTTACTCACAGAATATACAAATGATTTATGTTCATCAATCACTTCTATGGGATACAATTATCCATCAATGAGAGCTTCTTGTAAGATGTCAAAAAATAACGCTATTGATGAAATTTTATGTGGCGTTTCTCAATTATTTGCAATAAAATCTCAGGATTTTTCTAAACAAAATATAAAGTCATTACAATCAAAATTAGAACAAATTCATAAAACTGTTATTGATAGTGGATTTATTGTTCATTTAGTTGCAGAAGAATCTGGTCTTGAAAAAGCAAAATCTTGTTTGAAACAACAAATTCAGGAATTTCCTTATTACAAAGGTAAAATAAAGCCTCCATTTATGTGCTCAGATGATGAATTTTACAAATTAACTGAAATTCAAGGTGATAGTGAAGAATTAGAACATTTTGTGTTTCCTACTCAAGTTGGAATATATGCCCAAGCTTTTTCTACTTCTTTAACTGATGTAAAATCAAATGTGTATACTTCATTGTTTGCACATTGGCTTTCTAATACAGTTTTATGGGAACAACTACGAACAATTGGTGGTTGTTATGGTGCTCATTCATCTTTTGATATGCAAGATAATGTTTTTAATATTTCAACCTATAGAGATCCAAATCCATATAAATCAAAGGAAATTGTAAAAAATATTTTTGAAAATATTGATAACTGGACTATTGATGAAACTGAATTTGAGCGAATAAAAACTGGTTTTTACAGTAAAATAACGCAGCCAAAAGCACCTTCTGCAAAAGGATTTATTCAATTCCGTAGGCTTTTATATGGTATTGATGATGAGTATAGATTTAATAACACAAAATTGGTTTTAGAAGCCACTGTTGATAATTTAATTGATAATGCAAAATCTATTTGCCAAGATTCTAAAACAAGTAAATCAGCAATTATTTTTACAAAAATAGAAGATTTTACTAGCAAATTTGTGAATTTGCCTTTATAATATGATACATAGACATTGTACTTTACAAAATAAATTATAAGCAGGTTTGATTATGGATAAAAAATTCAAAGAATGTTCAGAAAAATTAAGAAAATTGGTTTCAGATATCCAAGGAGCACCATATCCTGGAAATGTAGATGATGAATTGTATTATATTTGGTACGAACATGTACAAAGAAATGCTATGGAATGCTATGAATTCTTAGATGAATATTTCCCAACTGATCAAAAAGATATTTCAAAAGCATTGGATAATATCGCTGACTAAAATTTATTTGATAAATTGGATTTTTTGCAGATTTTTCTAAGATTTTCTAAGAAAATACCGAAAATTAACTAGAGGAATTATAGTTAAGGATAAGGGTATGGGAATTTCAAGGGAAAATCGAAAGAAAAACAGATTTATGCTTCGTGGCGCTGCAAAGAAAAATGGTTTTGATATGTGGCGCCATTCGTTTACAGGTTATAACAAGTTAACAGGCGAAATTCGTTCATTTTTTATAGAGTTCTATATCGTAAATCCAGGAGTTTCTTTAAAAGAAGTTTCTTTTGGAAGTGGTCTTTTATCCTCTCAAGAACTTAAGCCTTCTTTTTTCATGGTAAAAGCAGGTTCTTGGGGAAAAGATGGCAAACAATTACATTCCTTCTTTCCTATCGGTGATATTTCAATAAATAAACGCAAATTAGAAATTAAATCAAATACTTTTGTTGTTACAGAAAATGAGTTGTCAGGTTCTGTAGAAGTTTCGTTTTCTAAAGCTTCTTCTCATCCTGAATATTTGTGTACTTCAGGTTCTATGTCTTGGAATTTGAAGATGGATAAAAAAATTCCTTTTGTTGCAAAAAAAATAAAATCAGACACAAAACTTCATTGGTTTGCTCAAGGTGCAAAAACTATTTATGGAGGAACTGTAGTTTTTGACGGAATTGAATATGTTGTTGTTCCTCAAAAATCCTATGGACACGCAGATAAATTTTGGGGTAAAAAACTTTCAAATCCTTGGTTGTGGTTATCTAGTTCAAATTTAACAAGTTTGATTACAGGACAAAACTTAAATCATTCTTGTTTTGATATTGGTGGTGTTTCTGTTGTAAATTCCAAACCTAAGGGATTACAACTTTTTTTTACAAATCAAAATCAATCTTACGATTTTTCTCCTAGTGGATTCTTAAGGAAAGATAAAATTCATTTTGATTTTACTCAAAATGAAGAGGCAGGTCATTGGACTGTAACTGCCGAAAATTCAAAATATCTTCTTGATGTTGATATTTTCTGCAAAAAAAATGATATGATTTTTATGAATTACATAAATCCAGACGGCTCTGCTCCTCATAAAACTCTTTGGAGTGGTGGAAGCGGTTCTGGAGAAATTCGTCTTTACAAAAAAATCAATAAATCACTTGAAATTGTAGAACATGCTCGTGTAGAAAATTGTGGCTGTGAATACGGCGAATATTAAATAATATTTTTCTAATTTGTAAAAAATACTTGCCTTTCCAAATTAATAGCATTACATTTTAGATATGAACTATGATCAATTTACACTAAAAGCACAAGATGCTATTCAAGAAGCAAACTCAATTGCTCAACAAGAAGACCACAGCGAAATCGGCACAGAACATTTGCTTTTGGCCTTATTAGAACAGGAAGATGGAGTAATTCCGCCTCTTGTTGAAAGAATTGGTTTAAAAGTTTCAACTTTAATTCAACAAGTAGAAGATTTACTTGCAACTTATCCTAGAATTACAGGAAATGCACAAATAAGTTTTTCGCCAGAGGCACAAAAAATTATTGCCAAAGCTGAAAAAGAAGTTTCTGCATTAAAAGATGAATATCTTTCCACAGAACATTTATTTTTAGCCATTGCTCAATCTGATGGTAGATGTGGAACTTTATTAAAAAATAACGGAATTACAAAAGATTCAATTTTATCAGCATTAAAAGCCGTTCGTGGAAATCAGCGAGTTACAAATCAAGATCCAGAAGCTACAATGCAATCTTTAGATAAATATTGTAAAGATTTAACAACTCTTGCAAAACAAGAAAAAATTGATCCTGTAATTGGGCGAGATGAAGAAATTCGTCGAGTGATGCAGGTGCTTAGCCGACGAACAAAAAATAATCCTGTTTTGATTGGTGAACCAGGTGTTGGTAAAACTGCCATCGTAGAAGGTTTAGCCCGTCGTATCGTTTCTGGGGATGTTCCAGACAGTTTAAAAGATAAACGACTTTTAAGTTTAGATTTAGGTGCCTTGGTTGCAGGTGCAAAATTTCGGGGCGAATTTGAAGAACGACTAAAAAGCGTAATTCACGAAGTACAAAAATCAGAAGGAAGAATCATCTTATTTATTGACGAACTTCATACTCTCGTTGGTGCTGGTGCTAGTGAAGGTTCTATGGACGCTTCAAATATGCTAAAACCTGCACTTTCTCGTGGCGAAATTCATGTTATTGGTGCTACAACTTTAGATGAATATCGAAAATACATCGAAAAAGATTCTGCCCTAGAGCGACGATTTCAACAAGTTTATTGCGCAGAACCTTCTGTAGAAGATACGATTGCAATTTTGCGTGGTCTAAAAGAAAAATACGAAGTTCATCACGGGGTAAGAATTAGGGACGAAGCTCTTGTTGCCGCTGCCCCACTTTCAAATCGTTATATTACAAGCCGATTTTTGCCAGACAAAGCAATCGACCTTGTGGACGAAGCTGCTAGCCGACTAAAAATGGAGATTGAAAGTCAGCCAACTGAACTTGACCAAGTTGAACGAAGAATTTTGCAATTAACAATCGAAAAACAAGCTCTTTCTAAAGAAACTGATTCTGCTTCTATCGAGCGTTTAGAAAAACTCGAAAAAGAACTTGCAGAACTTACTTCAAAACAACAAGCCATGCGTCTTCAATGGGAAAATGAAAAGAAGCGAATTGATGAAGGTCGTCAGTTAAAAGAAGAATTAGAGCAATTACGAATTGATGAAGTAAAATACACTCGAGAGGGAAATTTTAACAAAGCTGCCGAAATCAAGTACGGAAAAATTCCAGAAATTGAAAAACGCCTTGCCAAAGAAGAATCTGAAGACGAAAATCTTTTACGAGAAGAAGTTGGAGAGGAAGATATTGCTCGTGTTGTTTCAACTTGGACTGGAATCCCTGTAAGTAAAATGATGGCAAGCGAAATGCAAAAGTACATTGAACTAGAAGATGTTTTGCATAAACGAGTTATTGGACAAGACGAGGCTGTACAATCAGTTGCTGATGCAATCCGCCGAAATAGAGCAGGGCTTTCTGATGAAAACAAACCTCTAGGAAGTTTCTTATTTATCGGACCTACTGGGGTTGGAAAAACTGAACTTGCAAAAACTTTAGCAGATTTCTTGTTTAATGACGAAAAATCTCTTACACGAATTGATATGAGCGAATACATGGAAAAATTTGCTGTAAGCCGATTGATAGGTGCTCCTCCTGGATATGTTGGTTATGATGAAGGTGGCCAACTTACCGAAGCTGTTCGTCGTCGTCCATACAGTGTAGTTTTGTTTGATGAAATTGAAAAAGCTCATCCTGATGTATTTAATATTTTACTTCAAGTTTTAGATGATGGTAGATTAACTGATAGTCAAGGAAGAATTGTAGATTTCAAAAATACAATTATTATTATGACAAGTAATCTTGGAAGTAATTTAATACTTGAAGCAGATACAGATGAAAAACTTCAATCATTAAAACCTCAAATTCAAGATATGTTGATGAAATCTTTTAGACCTGAATTTATCAACAGAATTGACGAAGTTATCACCTTTAGCCGACTTGATAAATCTTGTATCACTTCAATCGTTAAAAATCAACTTGATAGAGTTGCAAGACGTTTACAAACTCGTCGTATAAAACTTGATTTTGATGAAAGTGCTATCAACTTTTTATCAGATGTTGGATATGACCCACTTTTTGGAGCAAGACCAATAAAAAGGGCAATTCAAACTTATCTTGAAAATCCTTTAGCAAAAGAAATTCTTTCTGGAAAATTCCTTGAAGATTCAACGATTAAAATTTCTAAAAATTCAGATGGAACTGGCTTAGATTTTTCAAAAGGGTAGGTTGCATATAAAAAAAGGTGTGCTTTAGAAAATTTTCTAGCACACCTAATTTTTTTTTATAAGAATGAATCATCGTGTCATTCCGAACTCGTTTCGGAATATTTCTACGATATATTATGTAGATTTCGAAATAAATTCAGCATGACAATTTTTTAGTCATTAACTTAGAATTTTACTTTTTTTCCTGTGTCTTTGTAGTATTCAAGACGCATTGCTTTAATTTGTTCATCTTTTAGATAATCATCAAAATCCATCATTCTGTCGATTACGCCATTTGGTGTGATTTCGATAATTCGGTTTGCAATAGAAGAAATAAATTCATGGTCATGACTATTGAAAAGTACAACACCAGGAAAGTTGATTAAAGCTTCGTTCAAACTTGTGATTGCTTCAAGGTCAAGGTGATTTGTTGGTTCATCTAGGATAAGAATATTTGCTCCAGAAAGCATCATTTTTGAAAGCATACAACGCACCTTTTCACCTCCAGAAAGAACTTTTACAGGTTTTAAAGATTCGTCACCACTAAAAAGCATTCTTCCTAAAAATCCACGAACATAAGCATCATCTTGGTCTGGTGAATATTGTTTTAGCCATTCTGTGATGTTCATATCATTTTTGAAGTAACTTGAGTTGTCGATACTGAGATATGTGTTAGAAACAGTTTGTCCCCAATAATATTCCCCAGAATCTGCTTTTACATTTCCTGTGATAATATCAAAAAATGCTGATTTTGATTTATGTTCCATTCCAACAAAAGCAATTTTATCACCTTTATTTACAGTTAAGTTGAAATCTTTAAGAAGTTGCACACCTTCTACATTGTAATTTAATTTTTCAACTCGCAAAACATTGTTTCCAACTTCTCTGTCTGGTTTGAAGTTTACATAAGGAAATTTTCGGCTTGTAACTTGAAGTTCTTCCAAAGCAAGTTTGTCGTAAATCTTCTTTCGGCTTGTTGCTTGTTTACTTTTTGCAGCATTAGAAGCAAATCGAAGGATAAATTCACGCAAGTCTTTCATTTTTTCTTCGCGTTTTTTAGCTTGGTCTTTTGCTTGTCGTTGCATGATTTGGCTCATTTGATACCAGAAATCATAGTTTCCTGCAAAAGGAGTGATTTTTCCGTAATCAATATCACAAATACAAGTACAAACTGCGTTCAAAAAGTGTCGGTCGTGGCTAACTACAATAACTGTGTTAGGAAAGTCAATCAAAAATTCTTCAAGCCAAGCGATTGATTCTAAGTCAAGACCGTTTGTAGGTTCGTCAAGAAGAAGAATGTCTGGTTCACCGAAAATTGCTTGTGCTAAAAGAACACGCACCTTTTGGCTTTCATCAAGTTCGCTCATCATTCTTCCATGGTAATCTTCTTCCAAACCAAGCCCTGAAAGCATTTGTTCAATTTGATTTTCAGCTTCCCAGCCACCAAGTTCAGAAAATTCACCTTCAAGTTCTGAGGCTTTAATTCCGTCTTCTTCTGTAAAATCTTCTTTTGCGTAAATTTCTTCTCTATCTTTGTAACACTTGTATAATTTAGGATGCCCCATCATTACAGTGTCCATTACAGAGTATTCATCGTAAGCAAAGTGGTCCTGCTTAAGAACTGCCATTCGTTCACCTGGAGTGATTATAATATCCCCTCGGTCATGTTCAAGTTCTCCAGAAAGTACTTTTAAAAATGTTGATTTTCCTGCACCATTAGCACCGATAATTCCGTAACAGTTGCCTGGTGTAAATTTAAGATTTACGTCTTTGAAAAGTGGCTTTTCGCCAAAACTTAAACTAACGTCAGATACAGTAACCAAAGTTTACCTCCCAAAAAATTTCTTTATTCTATCTAACAATGACAATTTTTCTGTTGTTTTTGTAGAATTTGTAACTGATTTTTTGCTTTGTTTTTTTGTAGTCTTTTTATCATTTTTCTTTGAAGATGAAGAAACATTGTTTTGTTGACCATATTTTTCTTTGTAAAGTTTCATGCGTTCTTCAAAAGAAAGATTTGATAAATCTTGTTGTTCACAAATACTTTGTGATTTTTTATCTTGAAATTTATTATTTCCTTTGTAGGAAGAAGTTTTTTTGTAATCTTTTTTGTTGTTTTCTTTATTTGAATAAGAACCTTTTTTACCAGAAGATTTATATCCAGATTTTCCTTTTTTAGAACCATCACGGTTTGATTTATAAGATTTTGAATTTGATTTTTCATCATCGTGATAATTTCCTGTTTTGATGTAAATATCTTTACTTTTATCTTCTATAAACATATCTTCATAAGCAACAACAGAAGGAATTGAAATTTCAATATATTTTTCTATTGCAGGAAGATTATAAACATCTTGCTCGCTACATAAAGTATATGCTTTTCCTGATTTTCCTGCTCGTGCTGTTCGTCCAATTCGGTGAACATAATTTTCGCTTTCGTTTGGTAAATCATAATTGATAACCATTGCCAAATCGTCAACATCAATTCCACGAGCAGCTACATCAGTTGCAACTAAGCAGTTTAGCTTTCCATTTTTGAAAGAATTTAATACCTTCAATCTAGTTGCTTGTGGTAAATCTCCAATTATGAAATCTGCATTTATTTCGTTGATTTTAAGACGCTGAGCAATAACTTCGCAAGTGCGTTTTGTGTTACAAAAAATAATTACGCTTTCTGGATTTTCTCTTTTTAAGATTCCAAGCAGAAGTTTCATTTTGTCGTCACTTGAAACGTGGATAAGTTCTTGGTCAATTTCTTCTACTGTAATGTTTTCTGGTTCAATTTCGATTTCTTTTGCGTTTTCAGTATATTCCCAAGCGAGATTTTTTACATAGGTATTGAGTGTTGCACTGAAAAGCATTGTTTGTCTATCTTTTTGACTTGGTAAAACTTTGATAAGTTTTCGTAAATCAGGATAAAATCCCATATCAAACATTCTGTCGGCTTCATCAACAATAAGATAATTTACTTTTGATAAATCCATGGCTCCTGATTCTTGCAAATCGATTAAACGTCCTGGAGTTCCAATAAGAATATCGAGATTTTTTTTGAGAAGTTCAGTTTGTCGAGTGTATCCAACTCCACCATAAAAACTTGCACATTTTAATTTTGTTCCAGAGCAAAGAGTTTTTGCTTCTTCTTCAACTTGAACTGCAAGTTCTCTAGTTGGCACCATAATCAAAGCTTTTTTTTGATTTTGTTCAGATGCTGATAATAATTCTTGAATAATTGAAATTAAAAATGCAGCAGTTTTTCCTGTTCCTGTTTGGGATTGAACATATAAATCTTGTCCCGTAAGAGCTGTTTGTAAAACTTGTTCTTGTACAGGTGTACAATTTTCATAACCAGCTTTTTCAATTCCTTTAAGTAGATTTTCGTTTAAATTAAATTCTGTAAATTTCATTGATAACCTTATATGTTTTGTTGCAAAAAAAACAACATTATTTGTAAATTATTTCTATTAAATATAACAGAATATCTTTATTGGGTAAAGTACTACAGAATTTTGCCCCCTTCTTTCGTTTCGCGAGAATTGATAGATTTCCCTTTTACGAAATATTCCCTTTTTTACGCTTTTATAAAAACATCTTGGCAAAAGTGGAAAATTTTATTTACAAAACATCGTAAAAATGCGTAAGCAAAAATTGAAACGCCGCAAGTTTTGTGAAGCAAAACTTGATTGTAAACCGAAGGTTTACTAAAAGC
>CALBXN010000176.1 GCA_937890485.1 uncultured Treponema sp. | reverse complement strand
TCTGGGATTTTTTTGATGTAACAGTTTGTGGCGATGATGTACAAAATACTAAACCTAGCCCTGAGATTTACTTAAAAGCTGTTGAAAAACTAAATTTATTACCAGAAAATTGTATTGCAGTTGAAGATAGCCTTAATGGAATTAAAAGTGCAACTTCGGCAGGTTTAAAAGTTGTTATGATTCCTGATCAAGTAAAACCAGATGAAACCATGAAAAAACTTTGTTGGAAGATACTAAATTCTTTAGAAGATTTTACACTTCTATTGTAATTATACCGATACAATATCCCTTGACTTTCAGCGTTATTTTGTGATATTCTAATTGCATTAAGGGCCTATAGCTCAGTTGGTTAGAGCTGCGGACTCATAACCCGTAGGTCCCTGGTTCAAGTCCAGGTGGGCCCATAGAAAAAGCACCTAGGGGTAGGTGCTTTTTCTTTATATTACAAGCATTTATAAATCTGTCTGACTTTCAGAAGTTTTGAAATGTAAACCGAATGTAAACTCGGCTATCAAAATTCTAGGAGGTTTGAATGGATTATCACATTTTCAAAAAATCAACAAAATCAAAAAACAAAATTATTCATCGTTGGTATTATTACTTTATCGATGTAATTTCTGGTAAGAAAATTCAAAGAGTTTGTAAAGGTTGTAAAACACAAGCAGAAGCATATGCTTTTGTATCTTCTCTACCGTCTCTTTATGAATCTACCAAAGTTACAATTGCAAAAATCGCAGAATGGATGTATGTTCCAGGAAGTGAACATATACAACGCCAAGAAAAATTAGGAAAATCTCACAACTTGAAAACCTTAAAATCTAAAAGGTTTCTTCTCGATATTTTTATCGAACAGTTTGGAAATTTGGAGTTAAAAGAACTTACAATTCCAATGGTGATAAAATTTCTTATGGATGACAATCATTCAGGAAGTTGGAAGAATAACTTTTTAACTGTGGTGGGAGAAGTATATGCTGAGGCTCCATTCTATGGTGTTCCTTATCTTGCAACTCCATCATTTCCAAAGTTTGCAAGAAATTCGAAAAAGAAAGATATCTTTACAACTGAAGAATTAAAAATTCTTTTTGAAGAAACATTGTGGGTAAAATTGAATGAACAAATGTATTCAAAGCAACCTCAATATGATGAAGGCTATCAGTCTATCTATCTTTTGTTTTTAACAAGTATGAATTGCGGATTGCGTTTAGGAGAAGCTATCGGATTAAAAGTTCGTCAAATTTTATTCGATGAAAAAATGTTAATTATCGATGGTTTTTATCGATATCAAGAAAAAGAAAGAACTACTTTTAACAAATGTGGATCAGAAACAAACCAAAAAATTCGAGTTGTTCCTTTAAGCGATTCTCTTATTCTAAAAATTCAAAACTTTATTGTTGAAAATAATTTATCTGCTGATGATTATTTATTCTCTCGGTATGGAAAGCCTATTAGAAAACATCTTGCAGAAAAATGGTTTGCCAGAGCTTTGGAACTTTCAGGAATATATGTAGGCGATAGAAAACTTACACCACATTCTCTACGATACACTTATGTTACCAGAATGCGACGAAATTTAACTGGCGAAACAGTTCAAAAACTTGTTGGACACACTTCAATAGCAATGACTGATTATTACACACATTCAGCAATTACTGAATTATGTGAAGCTATCGAACCTGCAAGAGAAGCTGTAAATTCATTGTTTAAATAAAGATATGATTGGTAATAAAATTTGACAAATAAATTTTATTAGAGTATATTATTAATGTTCCTGTTTTGGGAACTTTTCTAAAGGAAAATTATGAGAATAATTGCAAGAAAAACTCTTGTTGATTATTGGACAAATCATCCTTCTGCTAAAAATCAGTTAGAAGCATGGTTTAAGGAAACGGAACTTTCAAACTGGGAAACACCTAGTGATATTAAAAAGCGTTATCCGTCAGCTAGTTTTTTGGCAGATAACAGAGTGTGTTTTAATATTGCAGGAAATAGTTTTAGACTTATTGTGAAAATAAATTATAAATTTCACATTGTCTATATTAGATTTATTGGAACTCATGCTGAGTATGATAAAATTGATGCGGATAAGGTGTGATTATGAATATTAAACTTATAAAAACTGAAAGTGATTATTTATCAGCTCTAAAAAGAATTGATGAATTATTTGATTCAGAACCAAATACTCCTGAAGGTGATGAGTTAGAATTAATTGTTACATTAGTTGAGTTGTATGAAAAAAATAATTTTCCGATTGAATCACCAACCCCAATTGAAGCAATTAAATTTAGAATGGAACAATTGAATTTAACCCAAAAGGATTTAGTTCAATACATTGGATCAAAATCTAAAGTTTCGGAAGTTCTATCAGGAAAGCGTTCATTGAGCCTAAACATGATTAGAAAGTTATCTGTAGGACTAGGTATTTCTGCAGAAATCCTAATTCAACCAATTGAATGCAATAAGTCGGCTTAGAAAAGTGAAAAGGTTGCACATTGTGTGCAACCTTTTTTTATTAGTTTTCATTCTGTTCTTTTTGTCGTTTTAATTCTCTCAATTCTAATTTGGATGTTATATAATGGTCTATGAATTTTTGGTCTTCTTCATCTAAAATATTATAACCTCTTAGTAAATTGGGATATTTTTTTGAAAGTTCATATAAGTAGTTGTCTTTATCATCTGGGTAGTAACCTTCTTGTGTTAAAAGCCACTGTAAAGAAACCTTTAATGCGTTCGCAATATTGGGAAGTGTATTTTCAGGTAGACATACTTTATAATTAACCCAATTTATTAAGGTTTCATAATTTACAATATCTTGTAAATATTTATTATGTAAAGATTCTAAGTCATAATCGAAATCATTATGCATTTGGCGTAGAATAATTTCAATTCTATAGAGAATATTTTGGCGACTATAAATATTTGAATCACTATTCTCTTTTAGAGTCTCTTCATATAGTTCACCATTAACAAGCCAATCCAAAGAAACATTCATAAATTTTGCTATTTTAGCAACAAATTCAATTGAAGGTAGCGTATTTTTTGTTTTCCATGAAGATATAGTTGTATTTGGTATATCAACTAAAGCACAAAATTGAGGTCGGCTTATTTTTTTTTCTTTGAGGTATTTTTCTAAAATTTCAACAAATTCACTACTGGTACGCATTTTTTCCTTGACAGTGAATAATAATAATGATACAGTATTATTATTCATACGAAAATTAGTACTTATGGTAATACATATATACAAGATTTCGTATATGTTATTTAGATTATTAATAGTCAACAGATTATTAATTGCTTGTAACAATTATAACATATTAGTTGAAATTCTAAAACCCCTATGAGTTCAACGGAGGAGGTAATTTATTTTTAGTTGACCGTTGGTCAATATATGATATCTTTTAATTTTTAGGAGAAAAAAATGAAAAATCTAGATCTCGAGCTGAAAGAGATTCAGCTTCAGAACGAAAAATTATTGCGAGAACTCGTAGAAGTACACGAATTGTTGACCTCAGTTCAACCGCAAGAAGAAAACAAAAAGGAATTCTACACAATTGAGGAATGTGCGAACCTAAAAGGTGGGGCCGCACTAAATACATATAAGGCAAATAGGTTATTACTCCCAGGTGCGGGCAATCCACAATTCGCCTCGTATATTGGTGGTCGTTTATGTTTCTCGCGAGATGTTGTAATGCAATGGCTACATGTTACAGATGCTGATTATCCTGATTATGCTCAGCGTTGTGGAGTATCAATTCTCCCCGAAAAGTTTGCCATTTTAGCCAAAAAGGCGAAAGAAAAGGTAGGTGAATTATGATGGAAAATTCAAAAGGTGTGCCATCGAGCGGCAACTCGATGACACAAGTAGAATATTTTGACGACGAATCAAAAATTTTCCACAGTCAAACTTATAACATAAAAAATAATAATAAACAAGTTGATAAGTTGTCCTGTGGTTATTGCACTATGGAGATAACTTATGAGCGAAACATATTTTGTAAAACAACATAAAAAAGACAATTACACAATTCTTGATAATACCTGCATTAGAGATTGTAATCTGTCTTGGAAAGCAAAAGGCGTACATACATATCTGATGAGTTTACCAGATGATTGGAAAATTCATATTTCAGAAATTGTAAATCATTCTTGTGATGGTAAAGCTGCTTTATATTCTGCAATTCAAATGCTTGAAAAGTATGGCTATATCAAAAAAATAAGGAATCGAAGAAAAGATGGATGTTTTGATAATACAGTTTATCAAGTTTTTGAAAAAGCTGAGTTAGATGTAGAACTTCATCCACATTCCGATTTTCCAGATGTGGAAAATCCAGATATGGATAATCCAGTTCTGGATAATCGGACACTACTAACTACTAATATACTAAATACTAATAAAATAAAAACTGAACTAACTAACCATGACGAGAACAAAGTTAGCGAGACAGTTTTTGTAAAAAAAATTAAGGAATTATTCGAAGACGAATATCCTTTTGATAAGAATTTTGAATCTTCTGTTCTTTTGTTTATTAAAAACAACGAATTGAATGATGATAGTCTTGAAGATTACTTAAGTTATGTTTTTGAGAGAACAAAATTATGTAACATTAAAAAATCTTTCGAGGGATTATTCCGAAAACTTGCACTTTCTAAATCGATTTTAATCGACTTTAAAAAATCTTTCGTTATTCAAAATAATGAAAAATTAGATAATGAAAAAGAGTTGAAACCTGTGGTCAAACTCTTCACTTGTCCAATATGCAACATTGAATTCGATGAATTCCAATATTATTGTCCTCAATGTAATTTAGATGGCAAATCTATAGAAGAAAATAATGTAATTGAAATCAAGATTGCACGAGCATTGTTGAAGATGAATGACGAAGAACGAGATAAATTGGAGATGGCTATGGATAAAAAATTAAAATCTATTGGAAGGCTTTTTTTTATAAAAAATGAAAAAGAAGAATTCTATCGCGAATATGGACTAATTAATTAGTCTAAAGGAGAAAACAAATGAAACAAAACTTAATTTCTACTATCTTCGATAAAAATATCGAAGGGAAAATTATAAAAATCAACTTGGAAGAAATTTCACTTCTTTCTGAATTAAAAAATGCATTCAAGATGGATGAAGAAGTAAAAAACAGAATCAAACTTGACATGCATATTAACGGATTTAGCAAAGCTCATCCAATTCATATTTTTAGGTGGGAGGAAAAATGGATCTTGTGTGATGGACATACTCGTTATACAGCAGCTAAAGAACTTGAATTAAAAACTATTTGGGCTCAGGTTCATCAATTTGATTCCATTAATCAAGCATTACTTTATTCTATGAAAGAACAATTCAATCGTCGTAACATTGAGGATTCGGAGTTATTCAAACAGTTTGAAATTTTACGGCAAGAAGAAATTGACGGCCGAAAACTTACTGCCAATGAAATGAGTGAACGACTAAAAAAATCACGAAGGCATATTTTTAAACTTCAAGAGGTTTTTGCAAAATCTTCAAAAGAGCAATTACAATCAATTCGCGATGGAGAGGTTTCGATTAATCAGGTTTATAACGAAATCAAAAATCAAGAATTGGAAGCTCAGAAAAATTCTAAAGTAGAAGAAAATAATTTTGAAGAACTTTCCATTTCTGTTGAACAAGGAACAAAAAACATTGATGCAGATTTAGAAAACAATGAAAAAAATGAACTTCAAAAAAAGCATCGTAAATTGCAAGAAAAAGAATTGGAACTGAAAAAGAAAGAACTTGAATTAGCCAATCCACTTTCAAACAAAGAAATTTTTTTACTTGGAATTAAGTTTGCTTTAATTGAAAAATCAAAGGGAAAACTTAATAAAGAAATAATTAATTCTGTGAATAAAAAAACAAAAATGAATTTATCTGAATTCAAATTTACAGAAGAAGAATTGAACTTATTAAAAACAAATTAATCAAATCAAAAAGTCTGTGGAACTTTTCTACAGACTTTTTTCAAATTTATAAGGAGAAAAATTATGACTAATAATTCACAAGGGTATCGAGCAACTGCTTTATGCCGTCCTCAAGTTAGCATTGGACACAATCTAAGATTAGCAGAATATATTGAAAAACAAAAAAAAGAACATATTGATTTATCGCGTCCACACAAAGTAATTTTGCATTTAGGAGATGAAAAAGAAGTCTATGAAAAAATTTTTGGTGAATCGATAAAAAAATATAATGCAAAACAAAAAAGAAAAGATCGAAGAATTACAGATTATCTTAAACAAGTAATTGAAGATAAACGAAAAGGAAAACATAAATCAATTAAAGCATCTTCTGATAGAAAACCTATGTATGAGTTTCAATTCTATTTAGGTAATCGAGAAGAACATTGTCCTGATGATATTGCAGAAAAAGTTTTGGTTGCATTTGTCACAAAAATACTTCCTAAAAAATTTCCAAATTTTGTTTGTACAACAATTGCATTACATAATGACGAATATAGTTTTGATCGAAAAGGTAATCGATTTGAATCTCCATTACATCTTCATGTTGATGGTGTTTTTGTTGCTCATGCATTAACTGATGAAGAATTAAAAGAAGAAAAAGAATTTAGAAAAAAATGTAAAGAATTAAAAAAATTAGAATTTGAAAAGCAAGGAATTGAATGGGACGAAGAAAAATGGAAACAAAAAGATTGGCGAAAAGGTATGATTTCTCGTTATGGTAAATCATTAGAAAAAGGAATGGAATTGCAAACTTCAATGTCTGCTGCTTGTGCTGAGATGGGATTCTTTACAGAAAAAGAAAAAGGTACTGCACAACAACAATTCGAAGAAGCTATTCGACATGAATTAATGGATTTTGCAGAATCCATGGGAATAAAAATTAATAGAACAAAAGGATATAAGCACAGCCATGTAGACAAAGATATCTATGTTCAGGAAAAAGAAAATGCAGAAAGAGAACAAGAATTAAATGAGAAAGAAGAAGTTTTAAAAGCAAAAGAAATTTTACTTCAAAATCAAATTGATGATTTTGATTATAAGATTGAACATCTTGAAGAACTTGAAAAACAAAATGCAGATAAAAAAAATGAACTTGATGAAAAAGAAAAAATATTAAATCAGGAAATTGAAGAAGTAAAAAAACAAAAAAATGAAAATTATGAATTAAAGCAAAAATTAAATTACAAACAAGATTGTCTTAACAAAGAAGAAATTAAAATTGTTGAAAAGACTGAGCTTCTTAAATTTAAAGAGAATAAAATAAATCAAAAAGAAATTGAATTAAATAAACGAGAAGAAAAAGTTTTACAAGGAGAACAGCCTTTAATTGAAAGAGAAAATAAAATTATAAAAAAAGAAAATGAAATAAATCTGCGAACAGAAAATATTTTATCCAATGAGGAAAAAATAAAAAAACAGAAAGAAGAACTTTCGAAAAAAGAAAACGCTTTATCAATAAAAGAAAAAGATGTAAATGAAAAATTGCAACAAAGCATTGAAAATAAAAATCAAACAGAAAGCAATTTGAAAAATATTCAGGATTTGTATTCGCAAAATGAAAAAATGATTTTGAATTTCAATGTTGAAAGTAAAACAAAAATTGAAAAAATAAATTCCTGGGAAGGAGCTTATGAAGAAATTGAAAATACAGATTCTTGGGTTACGAATGAGTTCAAACTTTATTCTGAAAACAAGCATAAAGAAAATGCATTTTCAAAATTCTGTGAAAAAATCAAAAATGGTTTTAGAAATATTATTATCAAAATGAAAAATTTTTACGAAGAAAAAATCTCAAATCTTCAAGATTGTTTGTTTGGTACAAAAAGATTTTTCAAAAAAGGTAATAATGCTTTTGTTGAATATACTTACGGTTCAGAGGATTATAAAAAAATGCTTCTTGAAACTCCGATAAATAAAATTGAACAAGCAATTAATGTTTGCAAACAAAACAAAAAAAATACTTTTGGAGATTTGATAAACAATGAAGATTTTTTTATAAAACATTTTGATCGTGCAAGAGAACTTTCAGAAGAACGAAAAAAAGAATTAGAGATTTATAAAAAGAGAACTCAAGGTCTTTCAAGATAAAAAAGAAATTTAAAAATAAAAAAGGTCGGTAAAATAAACCGACCTTAATTCTAAAATAGTTCTCAACTCTACAAAAGTAGATATTTGATTTTTTCGAACTACATATTTTTTTCTCTACTAAAGTAGATATTATGTTAGGCTTCAACCCACAATGTTAATATATCATAAATTTAAAAAAATTGCAACAAAAAAAAATTTCTTGCAATTTTTTTATATACCACATTTCCTACAAATGTGTGTTATAATAATTAATATGTACCCCAAACCGTCAAAATGGGTACATGAAATTTTAACCTGTACCCAAAAACAGATTTTCGGGTACATATTGAATTTACAAAACCCCAAAGGAGATAGAGAAAAATGACAGAACAAGAAAACGAACGCATGACTATCCTAGAAAAAAGATTTCAAAACTGGATTACCAGTGAAGGAACCGAACAAAGTTTGTGCAACGATATAAAAGAATATATTCCTCTCTATATTAAAAAATTTGAAGCTAATGAAGAACTTGCAAAAATTAACATTAGTAGTCTTTTAAATACTTATCAAAAAGACATAACCCGTCTGATTTTACAATCAGACATAAACCGTCTTTTAGCAAAATACTCATCTCCAACAGCCCCTGTACAACAAAACTCTACCCCAGCCCAGCAAACAACAAATAAAATGCAAGAACAAATAGATTTTCTTACCAAACAAATAGAAAATTTACAAAAAACACTTGAAAACACGCAAACAACAAACCTACAATTAAAACAACAAATAAATACACTACAATCAAAAGGAGCAAATATGTCAGAACCAGTACAAGTAGAACAATCTCCTCAAGAATGGGAATATAGGTCAGCCGAAAATACTACCTTGGAAACATTAAATCAACTTGGAAAAGAAGGTTGGCAATTTGTAGAAGGTCTTGCTGTTGCAGACAAACCAGGCGGACCAAGAAAACCTGTATTCATGAGACCAAAACCCAAGAAAAAATCACAAGATTATGGTTACGGTCGTTAATTGTTTATATATAAACAAGCAAGGCTCTTCTATTATGAAGAGCCTTTATTATTTTAAACCATTTTTTTATTTCTTTTTAGGAGTAAACGCATCTTGGTCATCAGGTGGTAAATGCTTATAATATTGTTCTTTTAACTTTGCAACAGTATCATTACCAATAGCATCACCTTTTGCTCCTGCTTGTCTTTGCATATCACCAAAATTAGCAGTATCTTGATGTCCTTCTGCATTTATATGTTTTTGACCAAATGATAAAGTTCCACCGTCAGAAGTATCTCTTTTCTTATCTTGACCAGTAAAAGTCTTATAAAGAGAATCGCCCAAAGATTGCAATCCCGCAGAACCGATAGTCTTAAATGCTGCACCCAAAGCCTTGTTTTCAATTTCACTCTGAGAAAAACCTGCTGCCCCTTTATCTTTGTAAACAGAATTAAGTTCTTCAAGACCTTTTGTGGTCGTATCAAAAGCCCTTCGTGCGCCAGATATAGCAGAAACAGCCCCCATATCTTCAGAAACCATATCAACACAACTTGTACATAGCATATTAAGAGCAAAGAAACACATAGTAACAGTAACTAAAACCTTAACGAAGTAAGAAAAAACAGTCCTGATAATATTGGTAGCAAAAGACTTAGTAGCATCAATAAAGAACAAAGGAATAAGTAAACAAGCGATACCTCTAACTAAATAAAATTCTAATAGATTTATTACAGAGTTCTAAACAATGCAACATTGCACTTTTTATAATAAAGATAAGAAGAGAACCTGACTACTCTGGTTCATTGCTCCGCAATGTCAGTGTACCCCACACTGAAACCGACAAAAGTGCAACACTTTTATCAGTTTCGTTTGGGGCTCTGCACTTCGTTTGACCGCTCACTTCGTTCGGGCAAAGGTTTGACACCTTTGGAAACCGTCTTAAGGGGCTTTGCGGTCGCCCCTCAAAAAACTGTGCAATATTGCACTCTTTAACAGAGTGCTTATTGCAAGTTTTTTTTCACCCCTCGTGCATAATATCTTCTTTGAATGTGAGATGAAGATATTATGCAATTTTCACTTCTCAAGTTCGTGAAAATCTTTTTTTGTAAATAGTAAAATTCTAGTAAATGTGTTATAATGTTCTCGTAGTTTTGTATTATCGGAAGAATATTTTATGGGCAATTTTGACTTTTTGAATACTTATTGGCCTGATTTTGCTAAAATCATGGAATTTGCAGAAAATTATGTTTATACAGATCCTGCGTCTAGTAAAAATAAATCTGGCTTATTTTTGGAATTAATGGTTCGTGAAATCCTTAGAATTGAAAATATACCAGAGCCAGAAGATAAAAAAGAAAACTCTCATTATAACAGAATTAAATTATTAAAAGATGATGGTATTCTTCCATATGATGTTAATCAATGGATAAATCAAGTTAGATTAAAAAGAAATGATT
>CALBXN010000175.1 GCA_937890485.1 uncultured Treponema sp. | reverse complement strand
ATTTTTCTTTGGGAATACCTTTTACAATTGCAATATATTCTTTTTTTACCCGTCTATCTTTGAATTGATTTTGAAGCCATTCTTCAGAATTAAAATTTTTTGCACAAATAATTATTCCAGAAGTATCTTTATCTAAACGATGAACAATTCCTCTTCTGTGATTTCCCGCTTTTTCATCAAGTTTACTTTCTGTTATTCCCCAATAATATAAAAGTGCATGAACTAAAGTACCAGACCAATTTCCACAAGCAGGATGAGTTACCATTCCTTGTTTTTTATTTACAACAGTAACATTTTCATCTTCATAAAGAATTTCAAGAGGAATATTTTCAGGAATAAGCGCTTCAGGAATTGGATCTTGCCATTGAATAAAAATTTTGTCGCCATTATTTACTTTTGCAGAAAGTTTTGCAATTTTGTCATTTAATAAAATTTTTTCAACTCCATTCTTTAATCGAGAACGAGAAAAACTTTCTAAATTTTTTGAAACATAAGTATCTAATCTTTGGCTAGATTCTAAATTTTTTACTTCAATGAAAATTTCTGCCATCTAGTTTTCCTCAATAACAGAATCGTCTAGGGATAAAGAATCATTTTGTATTTCATTTTGTTCTGTATCAATATTTTGTAAATCGTAATTTAGTTCTAAATTTTCAGTTTTATCTTTGATAATTACATCTTGTTTAAAAATTTCAGCATTTTTCTTTTTAGCTTTTTCTTTTTTTACAATATGAATTATTAAATCTACAGTTCCAGCAACAACACTAACTCCAATTGCTGACAGAAGAATTAATTTTTGTTCATCTTTGTCTAAATTTGCAGCACTTGATGTAAATGCAAAAGGATTTGGAATGTAGTTTTTATCAAAATCATGGTCTATGTATCGGTAAAGTCCATAAATCGTTGTTACAGAAAGTGTTGCAAATGGTAATGTACCTAAAGTTATAACTTCATATCGTCTAAGATAATTTGCCCAATCAGGAAATTCATCATCACCGTATGGTTCGGGCGTAGTATTTGTATTTGCAAACAAACAAGCTGAGAAAGTTATCAGTAAAAGTAAAGCAATAAATTTTTTCATTAATATTTTCTTTCTCCGAAAATTGCAGTTCCAATTCTAACTAAAGTTGAACCTTCTTCAATGGCAATTTTGTAATCTTGACTCATTCCCATAGAAAGTTCCGTAAAATTAAAATCAGAATATTCTTTTTGTATTTTATCACGAATATCACGCAAAGTAATAAAAGATTTTCGAATTTCAATTTTATTTTCTGTAAAAGGAGCCATCGTCATAAAACCAACTGGTTCTAAAAATGAATTTTCTAAGGACAAAATATAATCTAAAGTTGTTTTTATATCGTCAATATTTTGAAATCCTGATTTTGAATCTTCTGCTGTATGAACTTCAAAAAGTACTTTCATTTTTTTATTGATTTTTTCGCATTGTTTTTGAATTTCTTGAGCAAGTTCAATTCTATCTAAAGATTGTATACAAGAGCATAAAGGTACGATATTTTTTACTTTATTTCTTTGTAATGAACCGATTAAATGTAATTCAACATCTGTATTATTTTGTAAAATTTCAGGGAATTTTGCACAAGATTCTTGTACACGATTTTCGCCAAATAATTTTAATCCACAATTGTATGCTTGCAAAATTTCTTCAACTGGATGAAATTTACTAACAGCCATCAATTTTACATCAGAGAAATTTCTATTAGATTTTGAGCAAGCATCATTTATATTTTGTAAAATAGTTTCAATTCTGGATTTCATTAAAACAACTACCCCATTATATCAGAAACAATATCTGACAAATTCAATAAAGTTTGTATATCAAGTTTTTCAACTCTAACATTAGTTTCGATATTTGCAGTATTTAATATTTTTTCTGACAAATCTGAATTTTGAGTGTAAATATTTAAATTGTTTTTAATTGTTTTTCGTCTACAACTAAACAATGTTCTAACCAATTTTAAGAAAAGTTTAGGATTTTTACAACCAGGGAAAATTTCTTTTTTTACAAATTTTACAGCACGAGAATCCACATTAGGTCGAGGCCAGAAACATCCACCAGCTAAATCCATTATTGGAAAAACATCATAAGCCCACTGACACAATACAGAAAAAGAAGAATAATCATCTGTTCCAGGTTTTGCAGCCATTCTAAGAGCAACTTCTTTTTGAACAGTTACAACAGCCTTATCAAAGCGAACTTCATTTTCTATCATATCTGCAATAATTGTTGCAGCAACATTATAAGGCAAATTTCCAAAAAATCTATCTGGAATTCCGTTCTTTGAGTAATAATCTTTCCAGGTTTTTAATACATCCCCTGATACAATTTCAAAATTCTCTTTAAATAAAGGTTGAATTTCTTCTTGTAAAAAAGAAACAAAACCTCTATCAATTTCAAAAGCAGTTAATGCTTTTCTTTTTAGAATTTCAGTTGTTAATGCCCCTAGTCCAGGACCAACTTCCCACACTTTCATATTTTCTTGCAAATCAAGATTTTCGGCAAGTTTTGTTCTAGCATTTGAATTTATCAAAAAGTTTTGTCCAAATTTCTTTTGCATTGCCATTGCTCGAGAATCTAAAATCGCTTTTAATGCACTAGGTGAATCGTAATCAGGTAAACTCATAAAACCTCAAAAAATTATAGGTGGAACTTTTGCAAACAAAGTAGCCACATTATCAATTAGATAATACACTATTTGTAAAATTGTACCAAGTGGGTAGGTAAAAAAAGGAAAAATTAAACAAATAATTACAGAAATTAAACCAAAAATTAAGAAAAAAGTAACTAAAGGCGAAATAAAAATTGTAGAAATTATTCCGATTGGCGTTATGTATCCCCAAATAACAGCACATACAGGAATTGTAACTAAAACGGCTCCAATAGAAGAACTTAATGAACTTGATAAAGTTGTTCCTAAAAAATTAGTTAAGAATGGTTTTATGTAAGTACCTACAGTTAAAATACCAAATAATGCTAAATATGAAAGTATAAATGATATTGAAGAACTATCTTGAGGATAAAGGCTTAATTGAATTAAAAATGATAAACATAAAACATCAATAATTTTTAATTTTAAATTTAATTTTGCAGTAATAAAAATTATAATTGTACTAATCATCGCTCTTGTTAAAGAAGGTGCAATTCCTGCAAACCACACAAAAAGCAAGACTATAATCAGCGATAAAAAATTAGTTTTATTTTTTCCTAAAATTTTGAAAAAAGATTTATCAGTTAAAGTTGAAAAAATTGAAACATGCATTCCTGATAAAGCTAAAATATGCGATAAACCTGCCAACCTAAAGGCATTAGAAAATTCAAAACTTGTATATTCTTTTGAAGATGAAAGCAAAGCAAGCAACAATCCACCAGCATTCCCCCACATATACATAAGTCTTTTAAATTGAAGTCTAAAAAAACCTCT
>CALBXN010000174.1 GCA_937890485.1 uncultured Treponema sp. | reverse complement strand
ACTTTTATTTTTTCAACTCACGACAAAATGGTTATGGAACATTGTCGTAGAATCATAAAAATAAAAGATGGTAAATTCATAGATTAAAAATTAATTTGCATTCATTGAATTTATAAAATCTGAATCAAATTCTTTATTCAATTTTTTCTCTAATCTTATTGCAACTTTTTGATTTGCATCAGCGTTAGATTTATGAGCAACTCTTTCAGAAGCAGAATATGAATAAATAATTGAATCAGTTTGTAAGTCTTTTAAGTTTGCACTAAAATTATAGCGAGCATAATATAATTCTCCAGAAGATGAATTTTCAATTTTCATATCAATTTCAAAAATATAATCTTGTTGTGGTGCATTTACAGAAAAACCTTTACTGGTAAAATATTTATAAAAATAATTTTTTATTCGTTCTTCATTTTCTAAACCAGAAATTGTTATAGAAATTTTTCTTGCAAAATCACTTGCAATATTTTCTATAGTATTTGATTTAGTCATGGTTTTAGCAGTTACTGTATAAGACGCTTTATTTACTGCATAAATAATATCTAAATACGATTCATTATCCAATGCAAGTTTAATTGCATTTTGTAATTTTCCGTAAATAAAAAATTTATCTTTATCACTTGAAATTAAATTTATATTTTCTTTAATTGTTTTTTCATTTTCTGAAATTTTTTGAGAATAATATAAATATGTTTTTGCTTTATTCAAAATTGCAAGGGAATAATAATTTCCATCTCTATCAATCCAAGTTTCTGCAATTTCAACGCCAACTAAATTATCAATCAAAGCAGAAGTTCTTACAATTTGATTCATAGAAGAAGATAATTCTGCATTACCTGTTGAATTTAATTTTTCTGAATTTACAACTGTAATTTCTGATTCAATTTTTTGTTTGATAATCTTTCCAATATTTGAAATTGCAATAGAATTTGCTTGATCTTGAGAACTTGCAATTCCAACTGCACATAAATTATTTTTTGTATATTCATGTTCAGTTTCAGTTACCCAGTTAGGAGTTTTACCTTTAAGAGATGAACAAGAAGTTACAAAAACAACAAGTAATAAAACACAAAAAATCTTTACAAATTTTACTTTAGACATACTGCCTCCAATAAATTTAATTTATTTTTTGAAAGATTATAATTTTCAAAAACTTTTGTATAAAGTTGATTTCCATTAGAAGAAAAATAATTTACGATTATATCATAATCTCCCTCTGGCAAATCAATTCCAGATATGTAAACATTTGATGGAAAATATTTTGAAGTTCTTATGTCTGCAACTTCTGTTACTTGATTAACAATCAATGATGTCATATATAGAAAATCTAAGAGGCCTTCATTTTCAGAATTTTCTTTAGCTACACCAAGAACAGCAGTTGTGCCATACTTCATTAAAGAACGAGCAATTGACTTTGCATAAATCAAAGATTGTTTTTGTTTAAAAGTATCAACTGCAATATTACTTATACTTTCAATTTTTTCAAAATCTTTCTTATAACTTTTTTTTGTATTTTTATTTATTGCAATTAATTTTATTGTTGATACTTCAGATTTTATATTATACATTACAGGTAATCCAATTTTAAATCCGTAATAAAAACTCGAAATACTTTCTTCTTTTTTTCTTGGAGACAATCCTGAAAAAGCAATTACATTTATTCTTGAAGTATCTTTAGGTGTATAAAAATTTTCTTCAATCTGTTTTGGAAAAGAAAAATTATATAAATTTTTTTGTGTATTAAAAGCGGATACTAAATAATTATAATCAATTTTTGCTGAATCTACATCACCTTCATATAAATACAAAAGCATACTTAAATATCTTGCAAATACTGAATCATAAAAATTTATTTTAAAATCATCTTGATCTAACGCCACTGTTTCAATTTTAGCATGATTTTTTACTTCAGAAATTTTATCCTGATATTTTATAGAAAGAGTTTTTAATTTATTATTAAATCGTCTAATTTCAACAAAAGCGCTTTCATAATTTTGTTCAGAAATAAATGTCAAACATTTAAATAAATTTACATAAATATCTTCATAATCTTCACCAGGATAATCTATGATATTATCATTTAATATATATGAAGAAATATTTTGGCTAATACTTTTTGAATAATTTTCTTCAATGAGTTTTTCTGCTTGATTTAGATAACTAATTGAACTTTTTGAAAAATTTGAATAATGAGCAAGTAATCCTAAATCAAGCATTTTTAAAACATCATCATGTTGTGAATAAAATTTTTTAGACGATTGTTCTAAATTCGAATAAACAAATTCATAATTTCCATTTTTTATATCTTGAACAAAAACAGAATGCAAATCTACATTTGATGTACAAGAAAAAATTGAGAAAGAAAATATTAATAACAAAAAAATAATTAATTTTCTCATAAATAAAAATTACAAATTATCTAAAAAATTTACCATCTAATAGAAGATTGCTTTAGATGTTTTTTAATGTCCATATTTTCTCCACTCCAAACAATTTCTGAAGTTTCAATATCATAAAGTTCTGCAATTACCTGATAAGTTCGTACAGTTTCGCCAGGGATTGAATCAACAATAGTTCTAACACTTCCGATTAAAAGAAAATCTGCACCTGTTTCATTTGCAAGCATTTTTACAGTATCTTCACTTGCCCAATCTTGTTGTGCTAAAATTTCTTCGCGCAATTCTTCTTTAATTTCTTTTTCCGCAGAAAATTTTACTTTTCCACTATTTATTAACGCTACTTTAAACTTTGTTGCAAGAATTTGAGTGTCAAGATGTTCGTCACTTCTGTTTTTAAAACTTCCTAATTGAACAACTGGCTCTTTTTGATTTTCTTTTATGTAACGAATTATAGCAGGAGCATTTACACATTCTTCAACTAAAGTTTCTGCAATAATTCTTACATCAGTATCATTCCAGTAACCACTTAAATCAGTTTGTTTGTTTGGATTTATTCTTTCGACAGATTGTCCACTTGAATTTACAGACATACATCCTACAAAAGAAAAAATACAAACCACTGCACTGAAAACAACAAATAATTTTTTAATCATAAAAACCTCTCTGTAATATAAAATATTTTTATAGCATAATGTATGCTAAAACCTTTGCATCTTCTACCATATTTTTGATAACACAATATTCATCAGGTTGGTGTGCAGTTTCATCTAGCGTACTCCAAACTGCACATTGATATCCTTCATTTCTAAGATAAGAACCAACAGTACCACCACCAATACCGATAGTTTTTGATTCAATATTTTTTACAGCCTTAATTCCGCTGGATAAAAGTTTTACAACATCACTATCTTTTGGTGTTGCAGGAGATTCCACTTGCTGAGGACATTCATATTCAATTTTTACACCATATTGATTTTCTACTTGAGCAACAAGTTTATCAATTTCTGATTTTACTTGTTCAAGTTTGTAACATGGTAAAATTCTACAGTCCATACAGAAAACATCATCACCTGGAATTGTATTTATATTTGGTACATTACTTTCTTTTTTTGTAGGTTGAAAAGTTGAATAAGGTGGTTCAAATAATTCATCACGCTTATTAAAAATTTTTTCAAGATTATTCACACGCAAAGCTAAATCATAACCAGCTAAACAGGCATTTGCTCCTTCATCTGGTCGAGAACCGTGAGCTTGTTTTCCTTGCACATGAAAGCGAATCCATAAAAGATTTTTTTCTGCAACTTCGATTGTTTTTCCTTGAGAATCTCCACCGTCTGGAATTACAACCATATCATCTTTATTAAACAAATTATGATTTTTTAGCAAATATTGAATTCCGTAAGTTGAGCCAACTTCTTCATCTGCAACAAAAAGAAGTTTTACATTATATTTTGGTTGAACATTACTTTTTATGAGAGCAAGACTTGCAAAAATTGATGAAACTAAACCTTGCTGATTATCTTCAACTCCTCGTCCATAAAGTTTGCCATCTTTTTCAATAACTTTCCAAGGGTCTGAATGCCACATAGAAAGTTCTCCAACAGGAACAACATCAAGGTGAGTCATTATCCAAAGAGATTTTGAAGTATCTTTACCAGGAATTGTTGCAACTAAATTTGGTCTAATTCCACTTTTTACTCTAGAATCAGGAGCATCAAAGCGTTGTAAATCAGAAAATCCTTCATTTTTAAGCCATTGTTCAAGGGCAATACACTTTTCAAGTTCTCCATCTCCTTCACTTTCTGGAGAAAGAGCTGGTTTTGAAGTAAGAAGTGTTTGCAATTCAACCATTTTAGATGTTTTTGATTCAATAAATTCAAAAAGCGAGTTGATATTTTCCATAATGCTAAAATTTCCTCATATATTATAACACTTTCTACAAAAAAAAGTGTTACTTAATTTACTAATATTATATACATTTATAGAAAACTTATCCACTAATTGATATAATGTTTATAAATTTTTATTTTTATAAAATTGAAACAAGGATGGATTTTATGAAAGAACTTACGGTTTTAGCAATCAACGGAAGCCCTCACTCAGAGGGAGGAACTTTTCAAGCAATAAATATTGTTGCAAAAGAACTTGAAAAACAAGGGATAAAAACTGAAATTTTGCAAATTGGAAATAAATCAATCAGAGGGTGTCAAGGTTGCGGGACTTGCAAAAAAGGAAGCACAAATGGACTTTGTGTTTTTAATGATGATTGCGTGAATCTTGCCATAGAAAAATTAAAAAATGCAGATGGATTAATTTTAGGAAGTCCAGTTTACTATGCAGGAATCAACGGAACTATGAAAAGTTTTTTAGATAGATTTTTTTACGCAGGAGCAAGTAATCTTAGACACAAAGTTGCAACCTCTGTAGTTTCTGTTAGAAGAGCTGGAGGAGTTGCGACTTTTGACCAATTAAATCATTTTTTATATCTAGCTGAAGCTCTTGTAGTTCCTTCAATTTACTGGAATGTTGTACATGGAACATCAGAAGATACAATTCAACAAGATAAAGAAGGTATGCAGATTTTAGAAAACCTTGGACAAAATATGGCTTGGATGCTAAAAATGAGAGAAGCCACAAAAGAAAGTTTAAAAGAACCTTCTCCTGTAGCTTCTAAAACACGCACAAGTTTTATTAGATAAAACTATTTTTTTAACAAGGCGGCAAATGGATTGTAAGTTTCGCCAGCAGAATCATCTTGATTATCAAGATATTTTGCTGTTGTTTTATCTTGTTCTATTGAAGATGCTGGTCTTAAAGAAATTCTTTCATTATCAGCATCTACAGAATTTATTACAACTGACATTTTGTCGCCAACTTTGTAAACTTTTCTAAGATTGGTATTTCTATCTGTATCCAAATCAGAAATGTGAACCAAACCATCAACACCTTCTTCTAATTGAACAAAAATACCAAAATCTGCAATGCGAGAAATTTTTCCGTCATGTTTTGAATCTACTGGATATTTTTTTGCAACATTATCCCAAGGATTTTCTAACAATGATTTTAAACTAACTGAAACTTTTTCGTTTTTCCAATCTGCTTTTAAAACACTAACAGTTAATTCTTGTCCAACAGAAAGAACAGTTTCAATATCATCAACTCGACTTCTAGAAATTTCTGAAATTGGAAGTAAGGCTTTGAAACCACTTTCATCACCAACAAAATTTACAAAGGCACCAAATTTTTGCAAAGAAATAACTTTTACTTTTACACTTAATCCTTCTTTGATACTTTCTTGTAAAGATTTTATTTTACCTTGAAAAACTTCTTGAGCAACAAGTTTATTTGAAACTAAAATATTTTTTCCGTCTTCTTTAAATTCTTGAATTTTAAAAGTTAAAACTTTTCCGATATAAAAACTTGCTTCTTCTTTTTCTTTAAAACCCATTTGTGAGTATGGACAAAATGCTCTTGAATTTCCAATTTTAATTTCAAATCCACCTTTGATTTCTTTTTCAACTTTTCCTTCAACTGGAATTTCATTTTTCCAAGCATTTTCTAACATTGACTTATCAGCTTTTTCACCAGCAATTTTTGTTGTAAAACGCATTTCACCTTTGATGTTTCCTAGATAAAAAACTTTTATTTTATCACCTACAGAAAGTTCTTTGCCATTTTGTTTTACAATTCCATTTTCATCAGTCAATTCTGATTTTTCTAAAATTCCTTCTGACTTTGCATTTAGATCTAAAAAAATACAATCATCAGTAATTGCCACGATTGAAGTTTCAATCTCTTGTCCAATTTCAAAAAATTTCATATTACCATCCTTTTAATTTGTATATTCTATAATATTTTTAATGATAGATAAAGCATCTTTTTTACCAAGATTATATGTTTCTAAAATTTTTTCTTTATCTTTTTCGGTACGACTTGCAGTTGGTTTTTCTGAAGGTCTTATGATAATCACATTACCTAACTTTTCTTGCTCTTCTAAAAATTCAAGTTGTTGATTGTAAATAATGTGACGATTTTCTATAGCCTCAATTAGTTTGGGATATTTTTTGTAAACTAATTTTATTATCGGTAAAAGTGAATTTGGATTTTTTCGATAACCTGCTTCTTGTGTTAGAATTACAATATTTTTTTCAAATCCTAATTCCTGCATTTTTTTTATTGGAATAGAATCTGCAATTCCACCATCAAGTAAAAGATTATCTTCGATTTTTATTATCTTAGAAACGAGAGGCATAGAAGCAGAAGCTTGAAGCCATTTTATTTTTTCACCTTTTAAAGTTTCGCACTCATGATAAATTGCACTTCCTGTTTTTACATCTGTGCAAACAGCAAAAAACTGAGTTTGATTTTTATCAAATGAATCATTGTCAAATGGATCTAAAATTTGTGGAAGATCATAATAACAAAATTTTTCATTAAAAAAATTTCCTGTAGTAATAAGGGAACCTATCCCCATGTAATTTGAGTTATCGCAATATTTTGTTGTGTACCTGATTGAGCGACCAATTTGTCCAGATAAAAAACTTGCACCATGAACACAACCAGCAGAAACTCCCATTACTCCATCAAAAAAAATTTTATTTTATGACGGTAAATTACTTGAACAGCTAATCCTCCAGTATAACAATAAATTGCCTTTCAGATTTCAGATACCGAATGAGTTACTAAGAAATATTCAAATAGAAAATTCACCGCTGAATGTTTCCGTTTTGTTTTTTAACTCAATTTATTCTAAAATGATTACTACTGAAGAAGATTATATCGATTATAAGAATATTTCAATTTTGCATTACAATGAGCCATTCACACTGTTACTCACAATATATAATAATAGCACAGCCTGTAGTAATATCGAAATTTCTTTCATTGATAATAGTGTAGACAGTAATTGTTTTGAATACTTAAATAAAAACATTTCTCCGACGGAAAAGTTCATTGAGAGCATATCATTAAACCCCGGTGAGAGCAAGGCTATTCCTCTAAATTTGCGTGTTA
>CALBXN010000173.1 GCA_937890485.1 uncultured Treponema sp. | reverse complement strand
ATATTAAAACATTATAAAACTTATAAGATTCGTTCAAAAATATTGATAAATAAAATTTCTGATTTGTGGTTTAAACAGATTTCAATATATGGGAAATCTGAAAAAATAATTAAACGCATAAAAGGAGTAACCCTAAAATGAAAAAACTCATCACTTTTATCACAATCTTTTTGCTAATCGGCACATTCAGTCTTTCTGCTCAAACTGTGGCAGTTTTTGACTTTGAATGTGACGATTACGCATTTTATGACAAAGTTGGCACAATGACAGACCTTTTGTGTCATGAACTTGTGCAAAACGGAAATATTACACTTGTAGAACGCAAAAATCTACAATATGTAAAAGATGAAATGAAATTTCAGCTTGAAGGCTGGACAGATGAAACAACTATAAAACAAGCAGGAAAAATGCTTAATGCAGATTGTATCATTGTGGGTAGTGTTGCAACTTTAGGTTGTCCCCTTTATATCACCGCTCGTATGATAGAAGTAGAAACCGGAAAAATCCTTCATTCTGCAAAAATGTCTCTTGATGTATGGAGTGATTACGAAAAACAACTTCCTAAATTTGCAAAAGATTGTGTAGATAAAATTCCAACTCCAGATTATTTTGTTGGAACATGGCAAACATCAGTTTCTACAGAAAATGCAGATTACGATTATGAAATCACATTGCAACCTAACGGAAAATGTAGCGTAAAAGTTACAACTTACAATGCTGCTGGTAAAGAAGTTTCTCAAACAGCAAATGGTATTTACAGTCATGACAAAGATTTTTTTAGATTAAATGTAAACTTCCGAGGTGGTTCAATCGAAAACCTAAAAAAACTAGATTGGAAAAACGTATTTGCTTTTAACGAGGATAAAACATCTTTCAATATTTTAATTCCTGCTGATGGAAATGCAACAAGTGCAAATACTAAAATTACTTTAGTAAAAGTAGACTAGGATAAAACTTCCTAGATTAGCCCAAGTGTTTTACAGTTTTTTGTAAGCATTTGGGTTTTATTTTACAAGTTCGTTTACTTCTTCAATAGAAAGACCTGTGTATTTCAAAATTGTTTGAATATCTAATTTATCTTTGAGCATATTCTTAGCAGTTTCGATTTTTGCTTGTTGAGAACCTTGTGAAATACCTTGACTAATCCCTTGTGAGATGCCTTCTTTAAGTCCACGGCGAAAGTTGTCTCTGTCATGTAAATTCATACTCTGATACTCCTTTCTGTTGACTTCGTGTTTTTTGATTTTTTCAACGATAGAAGAAAGTTTTTCTGTAAAATCGTCAACAGGCTTCTGATTACAAATATACTGCAAAAATGCTGAAATTTCTAGGTCTTTTTCAATTTTAAACGAAGTTGCGTTAAAAATCTTTTTTATGGATTTATCACTCAAAAGTAACTCGTGATTTTCGTCACATCTGTTTTGAAAAGTATAAATCGGTAAGCCTAAATTGAAGGGGTCGTATTTACAGATGAAAATTACAAAACTTGTGGGTAGTTCCGAGTAGTCTTGCCCTTTTAGTAAGTTATCGCAATCTAACATCGACTGATAAAAACGAGTTCTCAATGGTAAATCTTCGTCAATAGCGTTTTGTAGTTCAATATCGAATACTTTGTCGCTATCTTTTATGTATACATCAAGTCGCACTCCCTTAGTTTCGTAATATGGCGAAATTGTTTTTTCAATTTCAGGATAAGTGATGTGGTCAATTTGGATTTTCAGCAATCTTTCTAACAATTCTTGGCAAATATCTTGGTTTTCATGCAACACTTTTTCAAAAATATAGTGGTCTGCAAATGTTAAATCTTCAAATTTCTTAAACATAAACTTTCTCCTCAAAAATAATTTTTTTTGTACATCTTTATTATTGTGAAAAAATTGCATTTTTTAGCAAAAACTATGAAAAAATTTTGAAATTTTTTTCCGTGGATAGATATTAACCATAACAAGAAAAAATTCAGGAGAAGCTTTCACTTGCTCGTAAAAAGTAGAAAACTTTATGCTTTACCACATACAAAAAAAGTGTTATAATTACTTGTTTATAATATAAAATTTAGAGGTATTTATGCTTTATACAGATACAAGAGATAGTTCTGCACGAGTTAGTTTTAAAACTGCTGTTCTAAAGGGAATGAATGAAAGCACAGGAGGATTATACATTCCTGTTGAAATTCCTAAACTTGATATTGGCTTTTTAACAAAAATGCCAGAACCATCTTTTAGAGATATAGCTTTTGAAACTTCAAAACTTTTTACAGACGGAGAAGTTCCAGAATCAGATTTGCAAGAAATTATTGCCGACTGCTACCCTTTTACATCTCAAGTTGTTCCTATCGATCCTGTAACTTATGTACTTGAACTTTTCCACGGACCAACATGTGCCTTCAAAGATTTTGGTGCAAGATTTATGGCTCGAATGATGTCTTATTTCAATAAGGATGAAAATGAACCATTACATATCCTTGTTGCCACATCAGGTGATACAGGAAGTGCTGTAGGAAGTGCCTTTCACAATGTGCCAGGTTTAGATGTAACAATTTTGTATCCAGAAGGAAAAATCAGTCCTTTACAAGAAAAACAACTTTCAACTTTTACAGGAAATGTTAGAGCATTAAAAGTAGCAGGAACTTTTGATGATTGTCAGCGTTTAGTTAAAACAGCATTTACAGACAGTGAATTACGCAAAAAATTTAGACTTTCATCAGCAAATTCAATCAATATTTCTCGTTTATTGCCACAAAGTTTCTATTATACATACGCATCATTAACTGTAACTCACAGAGCCCCTCGTGATAGTAAAATTGACGATCCTTCAATTATCATTAGTGTTCCATCAGGAAATTTTGGAAACCTAACATCAGGATTGATTTCTAGAAAAATGGGTGCTCCAATTACAGGATTTATTGCTGCAACAAATTCAAATAAAACAATTCCAGATTGGATTTACTCTGGTGAATATAAAGCTCGTCCGTCAGTTGCTACAATTTCAAATGCAATGGATGTTGGTGCACCTAGTAACTATGAAAGAATTCAAGCAATGTACACATTAGATGAAGTTCGTCAGTTGTTTGCTTCTTATTGGCTTGATGATGAAGGAACTCGTAAAGCAATTCAAGAATGTAACACAAGAACAGGATATATTATTGATCCACATGGAGCTGTTGCATGGAAAGCTTGGGACGATATTAGACACAATGCCATGAGCGACTTAATTTTTGGTTCAAAAAATAATCCAGAACAACCTGGTTTAACACCAAACGTTCCATTCTGGGGTAAAAAAGTTGCATCAAAACAAGCTGTTGGAATTGTTTTAGAAACAGCCCATCCTGCAAAATTTGGCGAAATTGTACAAGCAGAAATCGGAAGAGAACCTTCTATGCCAGATAGACTTGAAAAAGTACTTTCTTTGCCAGATCACGCAATCAGCATGACAAATAATTATGATGATTTTAAAGAATGGTTAGTAAATAACTTATAATCAATAAAACTACAAAATATAAGGCGAGTTGTAAAACAATTTTGTTCTGCACTCGCCTTTTTTTGTTTAAAACTATAAAAAAAAATCTAGGCAGAAAAACATCCACCTAGATTTTATATTGAATTTATTTTGTAAAAACTAAATTTACAAAACTATTTTACTGCTTCAAAAATAAAGTATGCAACAAAAATTACTCCAAGAACCCAAGTTACAACTGGAATATCTTTTAGTTTTCTACCAAAAATCTTACAGAAAACAAATGCAATAACACCTAACGCAATACCTTTAGAAATTGAGTAAGCAAATGGCATTGTCATAATTGTAATAAAAGCAGGAATTCCTTCTGTAGGATCTTCAAAATCAATTTGCATAACAGGTTTCATCATTAGATATCCTACAAAAATCAATGCAGGAGCAGTTGCAGCAGATGGAATAATAGCAAACAAATCTGTAAAGAATAATGCTACAATAAATAATCCAGCTGTAACAACAGAAGCAAGACCTGTTCTAGCACCAGCAGCAACACCAGCAGATGATTCAACATAACTTGTAACTGTTGAAGTTCCTAAACAAGCACCAGCAACTGTACCAACAGCATCAGCCATCAAAGCACCTTTAACATTTGGAATATTTCCTTCTTTATCAACTAAGTTAGCTTGTTGAGTAACACCCATTAAAGTTCCAATTGTATCGAATAAGTCTGTAAATAAGAAAGTAAAGAAAACTATAAAGAATTTTAATGTAAATACATTTGACCATTCAAAAGCAAAAAAGTGAGGTGCTTCTGGCAAAGAGAAAACCTTGAAGTCTTGTGGAATAGTTGTAACACCAAAAGGAATTCCAATCAATGTTGTAATTATAATTCCTAATAAAACTGCTCCAGGAACATTTAATACATATAATGCAATAGTAATGAATAAACCAATAATTGCAACTAAAGCACTTGATACATCAAAGTTTACAAATCCAATTACAGTTCCTAAATCTTTACCAACTGTAATACCTGCATTTGTTAAACCAATAAGACAAATAAATAAACCAATACCAACAGCTACTGCTTTTTTCATTGTTGCAGGAATTGAGTTAATAATTGCTTCACGAACACCAAATAATGAAAGAAGGATAAACAAAATACCTTCAATTAATACTGCTGTTAAAGCAAATTGCCATGAACATCCCATTCCACCAACAACAGTGTAAGTAAAGAATGCATTTAATCCCATACCAGAGGCAAGAGCTACAGGAAGATTTGCCATAAATGCCATACATAAACAAGCAATTGCTGCTGAAATTGCAGTTGCTGTGAATACAGGACCAAATCCCATACCTGTTCCGCCTAACATACCAGGGTTTACAGCCAAGATGTAAGCCATTGCAAGGACTGTTGTGATAACACCAATAACTTCATTGCGAACTGATGTA
>CALBXN010000172.1 GCA_937890485.1 uncultured Treponema sp. | reverse complement strand
TTACGATATTTGCAAAAAAGATGACAAGAGAAAAAAGAATTCCTTTTGATGTATCGGTAGATCCATTTTATTCCGAAAGCAATATGACATATTTGAAAAAGGTAGTAGAAGATATTGAATCAGGGAAAGCAGTTCTTGTTGAACATGAATTGATAGAGGACTAATGGATGAAGATACTTTGGGATGAACGCGCTTGGGAAGAATACCTTGAATGGCAGACCCAATTGCTAAGAAATAAGTAAAAATATGGATTACAACTATATGAGAAAGTGAGTGCAGTTTAATGGAAGAAAAGAACATATTAAAGAAGTTAATACAAAATGATGCATTGTTTAGGAAGGTGCATATTGTCACTCAAAAATATGATATTCTTCCAAATGATAAAGAGCATATTGGAGCTTATATTGAGTATCAAGACATTAATGAACTTCGAGAAGAGTTTTTAGAAGAATTAATAGATTCGATTGTTGATTGGATATATAGTTCTGAAAAATTTTCTGAATTGAAGCAAAAGGCAATGAACAACGGAAAGTCAGAAGCAGCAGCCGCACAAGAGGTGGGTAGAAAGGCAAAGATGAAATTCCGCGCAAATCATAATAGCGATAAATTACTTATCCAAGGGCAAATGGGAGAATTATTACTATTCCATTTTATTCAAAGATGTATGAAAGCAGTTCCATTATTACGTAAGATGAATATTACAACATCTTCAGAACACGAAAGATTTGGTGCGGATGCAATTCACTATAAAATTGAAAATGGAAAGAATATTTTGGTGTTAGGTGAAGCTAAAACTTACACTAGTAAATATAAATTTGTAGAAGCATTTTCTGACGCATTAGAAAGCATTATTAATACATATAAGAAACACAGAAGTGAATTAAATCTTTATGTACATGAAGATTTTTTGGATGTAGAAATGAATGAGGTTGCAGAGCAATATCTGAATAATACGCTTGCAAAGGTAGAAATTCAATTAGTTAGCATAATTACTTATAATGAAGTGACTCAGTTAGAACTTGAAAGTGAAGAAGATATAAAAGCTCAGATAGAAAGAGTAATAGCAGACAGATATAAGCAATATGATAATGATAAAATAGATATTGAAAATAATCCTATATTGAAGCGGATTACATATATCGTTTTTCCAGTTTGGAACTTGAAAGATTTGGCAGAAAAGTTTCAAAACATGGTATAGAATGAGGTGGTTGATTCATGGTAGAGAAAAAGAAAGAAGTTCTTCAAGATTGGTTGCAAATAGAGTTGTATAAAACGGCAAATAAGATGGGATTAGTAGAAAAAGTCCCTGTGGTGAGTGAAGAATTGATAATGTCTACGATTCGTTGTATTGATTATGAGTCAATTATGCAAAAGAAACCTTCGGTAAATTATATTATTACGGTCATAGGTTTGATGTGGGAGCATGTAAATCACGAAAAGTATGATTTGAAAAAAATAATTATTAAGTTTTTGTCTCGAGTTGGTTATCCCACGTCGGCAATAATTTGTGATAAAGGCTTTAATAAGCAGGAAGGTATCTTTTCGGAATTAGATAGCTGGATAGATGAAGTTGCTACTACAATTAATCAAATGAGAAATGAAGTTATGGTAGCTGATAAAAAATATCTTTTGACAAATTATCAGAAAGAAATATGGGATAGTATGGATAGTGACAAGATATTAGGTATATCAGCACCGACTTCGGCAGGAAAGTCATTTGTTATATTGTTAAAACTTGTTAATCGATTAATAAATGATAATATTGATATTGTTTATATTGTTCCAACTTTGAGTTTGTTGAATCAAGTGACAGAAGATTTTAATCGCGAATTGAAAAATGTTGGTGTAAAAGATTATTGGATTTCTAATTCTTTTGATGAAGAACAGACTGCAGATAAAAAGAATATTTATGTTATGACGCAGGAAAAAGCAATTGCTGCTTTTTCTGATACGGAAAAGGCTTTTTCCAAACGACTAATTCTTGTAGCAGATGAAATACAAAATATTGATTCTTGGCATCTTTTTGTAAACAGACTTTTGCGTTCTGGAATGCATTTACTTATTACTGGTTCAAATGCAAAACTTTTAAGTGGAGAATTAGCCACTCATCTTACAGGTCGATATATTCAAACTGAATTATTTCCTTTTTCTTTTAAAGAATATTGCCAGTACAAAAAAATTAACACTTCTTATTCAACAACAAAAGAAAAAGGTCTTTTACAGGCTGCTTTTGAGGTATATCTTAAAGATGGTGGGTTTCCTGAACTACTAGAAGAAAATAGAAAACAAACTTATATAAATACACTTGTTAATAATATTCTACAAAATGACATTGAAAATCGTTATTCTATAAAATATAAAGTTGCCTTTGAACAACTTGCACACCATCTTTTAAACAATGCTCCTTCTACAATGAATTATAAAGACTTACAAAATACCTTTGGGTTTAAGTCTGACCATACAGTTGAAAACTATGTAAATTATTGTAAAAATGCCTATCTAATTTGTGGTTTGCATAAATATTCTGCAAAAAGTAAAATTAGAATTCGTGATGAAAAAACATATGCAGTTGATGTTGCTCTTATGAATAATAGACAAAATGCTTTTGCAGGAGAAAATTTTGGTTGGAGACTTGAAACAATTATATACATTGAATTACTCCGACGATACAAAAACCAAGGATATGATATTTACTATTATAACGAAAATTCTGGCGAATGTGATTTTGTAATTTGCCAAGGTAAAACAGTTTATCAATTAATACAAGTTAGTTATGATATATCTTCACCCAAAACATTAAAACGAGAAATAAACGGACTTTTACTTGCAGCAAAAAAAACAGGTTGTACAAATCTTTTGTTGATAACAAACCATGATGATTATTCTATTCCAAAGGAAAATCAAAATATTTCTGTAATAAGTGCCTATAGTTGGCTTGTGAATTTTCAAAACTAAAAAAATCCTGTGCGTTCAACGCACTATTTTTATATGTGTTTATACTCATTACAGAATTTATAAATTATGCTAAAATAAAAATATGAAAAAGATAATCATTATTGACGACCACCAACTTTTACGAGAAGGTATTAATTCTTGGGTTTCGGGCAATTCCGATTGGCAGATTTTAGCAAAACTTGGAAATTTAGAAGAAGTAAAAACTTTTATTGAATCTTATAAACCATCACAAACAGACTGCGTTATTGCAATTGTTGATTTATCTTTTAAGGTAAGTGGCGTTAATACTGAAAAACTTTACGGTTTTGAAATCTTAAAAATGTTTAACAATCCAGAATTAAATATAAAAACTTTGGTTTATTCTAGCCATGAATCTGGTGGAATTATTGCTCATTCATTAAGCAAAGAAATTGGTGCTTGTGGATATGTTAGCAAAAATTCAGATTGTGATACCATTCTTTGTGCTTTAGAAGCTATTGCAAAAGGTGATAAATTTATTCAACAAAATTTAATTACTTCTTATATAAATGCACAAGCAAAAATAAATTTGCTAACAAATAGAGAGCAAGAAGTTTTAAATTGTGTTTTTGCAAAATACACCAATGATGAAATAGCAAAAAATATGAATATTTCAAAACGAAGTGTAGAAAACTATCTTAGCCGAATTTACGACAAAACTGGCACAAATAACAAACAGCAACTTTTAGAGTACTTAGAAGAAAATTAATTTTTTTGCTGTGGTAAAGAATTATCTTTTTTTTGGAAAAGAGTCGCCCCCCCCCGCATAAAAAGTTTTCCAAGTCCAATAGCCCCGTAACCACCTGCTAAAACTGCTAAAGTTTTATCCAAAAGATTTACAGGAATTCTAGAAAGCCATGAAGAAATCAAAAGAGGAATTTGTTGGCGTATTAAAATATAAGTTATTTTGTTTACTTCCACAGTTTCTTTAAAATCAAATTGATTAAAAACAAATACAAAAATTATGCCACCTTCAAAACTAATTACCAAGGCAGAAATAAAAATCATAAAAACAAAATCCATTAAAGAAAGTGTTTCTTTGTTTTTAATGTATAATCTAACAATTAGCACCATTGATAAACTACAAATTACAAAAAGAAAGCCAGAAAATCCATTTTGAATAAAAAGACAAAATAAAATGTGGTAGCCTAAAGCACTAGTTATTCCTGCTGTCCAACCAAAAAAAGAAGCTAAAACTGTAAAAAGTGTGTCGTTAAAAATTGGAAGTGAAAGCCCTTCTGCAAGTTTTGAACCACACATATTTAAAAATCCACAAAGAAGACCTAAAATTAACTGAAACCAAATGCTATATTTTTTCTTAAAAACCATACAATCATTATACATTCTTTGAAGATATTATGCTACAATATATAAGTTATGATTTTTAATATTTTCCATAAAAGAATTATTTTATCATTTTTTTTATTAACTCTTGTACTTCCTTTGTTTGCAAATCAAACCAATATTTCAATTGATGATGAATTAATTTCTTTATGTGGCAAAATTTCTAAAGAATACAAAGACGGAACAGATATAAATATTGAAAAAACAACAGAATTAATAAAAGAACTTCTTGTAGTTACAGATTCTTATAGAGATTCAACTTTATATACTTTTTCTCAAGTTCATGAAATTCCTAATTATCAAAATATATTACAAATTGAAAAAGTTGCTTTGAAATTTCTTTCAGAATTAGAGCAAAACAAAACTGAAAATATTTCTAATCTTTTTATGGAATTGCAAAACGCAATTATCAATTATTTATCACAAATAAACTCGGACTTTACTTATTCTTCAAAAATCCTAACAATTGTCTTGTTGATTTCTGTTGTGTTTTGTGTAGCAATAATTTGGGTTTCTTTGAGCCATGTAAAAACTACAAAAGAAAAAAATATTCTTAAAGATAAAGTTTTAGAAAATGAATTTATCACAAAAACAATTGTGCAAGTTCAAGAAAAAGAGAGGGAACGAATTTCTAGAGATTTACACGATACGGTTTTGCAAGATATTCGTTCTGAACAATTTTTTCTTGATAAATTAAAGAAAATCATATCTTCTAAAGAAAAGGATGAAGAACTTGAAAATGTCCTTGAACAAATAATTTCCTCAGGAAAATCTAGCTTAAAAAATACAAGTATGATTGTAAAAAATCTTGTTCCTCCAGAAGTTGAAATGGAAGATTTTATGCGAAGTCTAAATGATTTAGTTCATAATTTTCAAAATACAAGAGAAATTCAATGTAGTTTTTACACAAATAGTAATGTTCTTTTAAAGAAACTTGATATTGAACAGAAAACTCATATTTATAGAATAGTTCAAGAAGCTATGACAAATGCAGCAAAACACGCAAATCCTACTGAAATAAAAGTTGTTGTTAGAGAAGATTTAGAAAATAATTTAATAAATTTTTTTATCACTGATGATGGATGCGGTTTTAATAACAAAACAGTCAAAGAAATTGGCATAGAAAAAAGTACAAAACTTGGACTAAAGGGAATGGAATCTCGGGCTATTCTTCTAAACGGAAATCTACAAATTCAGTCTGATGAAGAAACTGGAACTCATATTAAATTGGTTGTACCTATAAATGTATAATCGCAAAAAAATAGAGGGCAAGAAATTTGCCCTCTATCTGAGAAAATCAAATAATATGATTATTCTTCTACGCGAGTAAGAATCATTCCGTATTTTTCGCCATCAATTTCTTCATAAAGTGTTAACTTATCACCATCAATTTCTACTTTAAATGTGAAAGATGCACCATCATCATAAGTAACAGTTAACTCATCACCGTCAATAGTCCATTTTGCTGTGTTAGAAAATGATTCGTCAGCTACTAATTCACCATTATAATAATATTCTAATGATTCTTTGTATACATGTCCTCTTTCAAAAGACATAGTAATAACTGTTTTTTCTAGTCCACTTTGTTGTACCGATTCCCATTTTGTACCTGTCAATTGAGCTTGAAGTCCACAACCTGCAAATAATGCAACCATTACGAGTGCTAATGTAATAGCAATAGCTTTTTTCATATAAAATCTCCTTGTGTAAAAATATTTTTTGCCGCGTAAAGATTTACGACTTCGCGTTTACACAAATTTCATTCTAAAACTAGTATTAATTATTGTCAAGGATAAAACTACTAATTTTGAAATATCATACATCTAAAAATCTTCAAAATCTCTACTCTAATTGCATACACTGTCATTTTATGCTATAATCTGTACAACTTTAAAATTATTTACATATCGAGGTTGTCATGAAAAAAAGAGCACTTATGAGTGTCTTTGTAAAAGATGGTATACTTGAATTGGCTCAGTACTTAAAAAGTGCTGATTGGGAAATTCTTTCAACAGGTGGAACAGCAAAATATTTAACACAAAATGGAATCGAAGTTACAGATGTAAGTTCTGTAACAAATTTTCCAGAATGTCTTGATGGACGCGTAAAAACTCTTCACCCAGCAATCCACGCAGGTTTACTTGCTCGTCGAGATAATCCAGAACATATGAAAACTATCCAAGATTTAGACATTAACACAATTGATTTAGTGTGTGTAAATCTTTATCCTTTCTTTGAAAAAGTACAAGCAGGGCTTACTTTCCCAGAAACTGTGGAATTTATCGATATTGGTGGTCCTACAATGATTCGTGCTGCTGCAAAAAATTATCAAGATGTTATCGTTTTAACAGATCCAGCAGATTACGAAGTTGTAATTGAAGGCTTAAAAACAGGTGATGTTCCTGTCGAAGTAAAAAGATATTTAGCAGGAAAAGTTTTCAATTTAACTTCTGCTTATGATGCTGCTGTTAGCCGCTTTATGCTTGGTAGCGAAAATCCTGAAGAAAATGAATTGCAACACTACTACACAATGCCTTTAGAAAAATCACAGGAATTACGCTATGGCGAAAATGCTCATCAAAAAGCTGCTCTCTATTTAACTGCTGACCACAAAGGTGCTTTTGGAGGAATGGAACAGTTCCAAGGGAAAGAACTTTCTTACAATAATATTCGCGACTTAGATGTGGCTTGGAAAGCTGTTAGTGCTTACAATAAATTTGTAAAAAATGCAGAAAGCGTAAAATCAGATGATGGTTCTACTGTAAACTTTGCAGGAACT
>CALBXN010000171.1 GCA_937890485.1 uncultured Treponema sp. | reverse complement strand
GTGTCCATCTTCAATTGTTATTGATATATTCATGGAAGCACCGTTTTCAAAAATAACAAAACCTCTTCCACCTCTTAAAATAACAATTTTATCAATAAATTCTTCGCCAGACCAAGTTCCCGAAAGACTTTCGATAGAAATGTTTGGAAATGGTGTTAGATTTTGCCTTTCTACAACTTTATTTATGGTGTTTATTTCTTGAATGTTATTTTTTAAGTCATCAAAAAAAGATGTAATTTCCTTTTTTGCATCCATTAAAATCATGTAATAAGAATCGTATTCTGTTGTAGCAGTATATTCTTGTTTTGATTTTGTATCAAAAGCATGAAAAATACATTTCCATCCTGTACCATTTTCTTGAATTTCTGGATAAAAAACATAATCAATATCTGGATACTCGGAAATTTTTGTTAAATCAAACATTATTTCTCTAAAGTCATTTACAGTAACACTTGATAATAACAATAATTTTTGAAAGTATAAATCTTGAGTTAAATCTATTGTTGCTGTGTCTGAAGAATCAGAAACTGCCTTGAAAAAACCGACTTTGCTTTGGCTTATTAATTGGAAAGAGAAGATTGCACTGATAATTGCTAACAAAATAGCTTTTTTATTTATCAACCTTTTAACCCCTTTCTAAATTCTCGTTGCATTTCCCTTTGGTTATCTCTATCTTTTATAGTGTTTCGTTTATCAAATTGTTTTTTTCCTTTACAAATACCTAAAGACACTTTTAATCTACCATTTTTCAAATAAAATGATAGAGGAATTAAAGTATAACCTTTTTCTTCAACTTTTCGTTCTAGTCGTTTTATTTGTTCTCGATGTAACAATAATTTTTTAGGTCTATCAGGATTGTGATTAAAAATAGAAGAGTATACATATTCCGAAATGTGAAAATTTTTTAACCATACTTCATTTTGTATAATTTCAGCAAAGGCGTCAGGAAAGGAGATTTTACCTTCTTTTACAGATTTTACCTCTGTACCTTGAAGTACAACTCCACATTCAAGAGAATCTTCAACTGAATAATCAAATCGAGCTTTTCTATTTTCAGCTATCAATTTAGTACCTAACTGTCCCATAATCTATAGTATACGCTATCTTTAACAACCTCTCAAGTGGTTTAGTTACGAAAATTATAAGTTTATACTTGTAAAATATAGTTATTTTGTGTTATTGTAAAGTATGGCAAACAATATTTATGATTATTCGTATCAGATGCGAAGAAATTTACAAAAGAAAATTTCTTTTATTCTACTTTTTATATTTTGTATTTTTATTTTTGTTTCAATTACATCTTCTTTTTTTATTTATTCCACCTTTGTAAAATCTGATTCTATGGCTCCGTCTTTAGATAAAAGTAATATCGTTTTTGTAAGTCCTTTTGTATCTCCTGCAAATCCAATTTTTTCTGATAGCAATATTTTGGAACGAGGGCAGGTTGTACAATTAAAACCTCTTGAGAATAAAAAAAATTCTGTTTTAAAATCCTTTTTAGATAAGATTGTTCTATTTTTTACATTTCAAAAAATAGCTCCTTTTTCTGATTCTTCTAATATGACAAATTCTCCTCTAATTCGAAGAGTAGTTGGGTTGCCTGGAGATACTGTTTATGTAAAAGATTTTATCGTTTATATAAAGCCAGCTAATTCTTCTCATTTTTTAACTGAGTTTGAAGTTTGTAAAAAGAAATATGATGTCATTGCAGAGAATATGAATAATGATGAACAAAATATCGATTTTCTTAAGGATTGTAAAGAGATTTCTTTAGGTAAAGATGAATATTTTGTTATGAGTGATAATCGTGTTTCAAGTATTGATTCAAGACTTTGGGGAGCTGTTAAATCAAATAAAATTCAAGGAAAAGTTTTGATTAGGTATTTCCCTCTAAACAAAATTGCTATATTTTAACATTCTAAAAAATAACTTATGTATGTAAATAAACCTGCTTTATATGTTCACATACCATTTTGTAAGTCAAAATGCACATACTGTGATTTTTTTTCAAAACCTTATGAATCAGTTCCTGATAGTTATGTAGATGCATTAATTAAAGAATTTCACCATAAAATTTCTGAAAATAAAATAAAATCTTTTTTTAGTGTGTATTTTGGTGGTGGAACTCCAAGTTTACTAAACGAAAATCAAATACAACTTTTACTAAAAAATATTTTACCATTTACACACAAAAATACAGAAATCACTTTCGAATGTAATTGTGATGATATAAACGAAGATTTTTTATATTTCTTAAAAAATGTTGGAATAAATAGAATTTCTGTTGGTGTTCAAACCTTTAATGAAAAATCCCTAGGTTGTATAAAACGAAGAGCAAATCAAGAACAAAGTTTTAATGCATTAAAAGTATTATCAGATTTTCAAAAAAAGGTTGATGATGAAAGTTTTAGAGTATCTGTAGATTTTATTTCAGGATTACCTTTTTCTAGTAACGAAACTTTGAAAAAAGATTTACAAATTGCTGTTGAAAATAAAATTTCCCATATTTCTCTATATTCTTTAACACTTGAAGAAAATACTCCTTTGTACAAAGATATTGAAAACGGAATAATTCCTTTTGATGATAATTTAGCAAATGAACAATGGATTATTGGACGAGATTTTTTATTAAACAATGGTTACAACGAATACGAAATTTCCAATTTTGCTATTTTAGGAAAAGAAAGTTTACACAATAGTTTATATTGGCAAGAAAAAGATTATATAGGAATTGGAGCTGGCGCAGTTGAATCTATTTTTTCTGAAGATGGAAAAACTGGTATACGAAAAACTAATGTTAGAAATATTGAAGAATATATAAAAAATTCTCCATCACATAAATTTGATATTGAGAATTTAGAATTTAAAACAGTTTATTTTGAATATTTAATGACAGGTTTTAGAACTTCAAAAGGTGTAAATTCTACTGATTTTTATAATCGTTTTGGAATAAAGTTAGAAGATGTTATAAAAGATAAGTTCTCAAAGTATGTGAAAAAAAATAAAGCTATTATTTCAAATGATAATTATTCTTTTTTACCAGATGGTATGTTATTTTTAAATCAATTTTTAGTAGATATTTTATAAATTAATTTAAAACAGTATTTTTCAGGATACATTTGTCATAAAAACTAAATAATTTCATAAATATCTTTTACATTTCTATAAATTAAATTTATTTTTTCTTTTATTTCAGAAGATGTATTTATTTCAAGTTTCTTAATATCTTCAATCAATGTTTCTAAACTATTTAGTGTTTCTGTAACAGCAGTTACAATTCCTCTTGAAACTTTGTACCAATAATTATTGTTTTCATCTGTAAAAAGACAGATAAATCCTAATTCTTTTTTCTTTGCTTTTGCAATTACAATTCTTAAAATATTATCTAAACTGTTGATAAAATCATTAAAATTTTCATTTAAATTATAATTTTCGTGTCTTGCCCAAGATTTTTCGTCTAAAATTGAAAAATTAATTGTCTCGTAAATTTCTAAAATTGTAGAAAGTTTTTCTCCGGAAAGAAGTTCACATCCGTTTAAAATTGTAAGAGTTTTTAATCCACTGGCTTGTTTTAAAGCAGAATCATTTTTCCAGTTTTGTAAATCAATTTCTTTTATAAAAGTTTGTAATTTTTCAAATGGTAAAATAATATGTTTTTTTCCTTTTATTTTACGAAGATTAAAAATTTGACTTCCTAATTTAATTTGATTTTCAGAAATTGATTTATTTTCATCTTTTGTTTTATATAAATCTTTCTTTGTTCCATCATCAAAAATTGATTTTTTTCCATCTGCTAAGATGTTTTTTCTAAAACCAGAAAGTTTGCTTTCTAAATCATTTGAAATTTTGCGTAAATTTTCTTTTGTTAAGGGTGAAACTGACATTGCAAACATTCTACTTGTTTTTACAATTTCACCTGCAACAATGTACAATGGAGAAACTTTAAACATACATGAACCTGGATGTATTTGAATATTATCTGCTGTTAATGTTTTGTAATTTTCTTTTCCTTCTCTTACAGCAATAAATTGAATCATTCCAGAGGCGATACAAGTTAAGTAATCATCATTTTTTCCACCGTTTAGAATTGGAATTCCCATATCGCTAACAATTAGTTCTAATTGTTCTTTAATATTTTTAATTTCTGATAAAACTCTATAGTCTAAAAAATTTTTTTCACAAAATTCTTCTGGTTTTTCTTGATTAATAAATTTTTTAAATAGTTTAACGTAAGTTAAAAAGTCCCCTTGAATATCTCTAAATGCGTGATGTGCAATTCTAGCTTCCATTTCCTCACCTGGAGGCAAGATGAAGGGGGATTGTGCAGACAAAAATGCAGAAGCAATAATTGTTTCTTCTAAAACTTGTGGATAATGTAAAATTGCTTCAACAATAATTCTACTTAATCGTGGCATCAATGGAAATTTCACCATCAATTTTCCAATTTCTGATAAGGTGTTATCTTTTTCTAGTGCTTTTAATAAATTTAATGTTTCTATAGCACTAATGATTCCTTCTTTTCCTGGAGGTGAAATAAAATCAAATTGTTCAAATTCTGTAATTCCAAGTTCAGACATTCTTAAAACAACCTCTGATAAGTCTGTTCTAAAAATTTCTTCTAGCGTGTACATTTGTCGAGTTTCATAATCTTTTCTAGGATAAAGTCTGTAGCAAGTTCCTTCTTGAGTTCGGCCAGCTCGACCTTTCCTTTGGTTGCAAGATGCTTTTGAAACTGGAGTTTCTATCAAACTTGATGTAAAAGTGCGTGGATTATAAAAATTTAGTTTTGCTAAGCCAGAATCAATTACAACTGTAATTCCTGGGATTGTAACACTTGTTTCTGCAATATTTGTAGAAATTATAACTTTTTTCTTTCCAAGTGGTGCTGAATCAAAAACTCTTTCTTGTTCTTCTTTTGCAAGTCTTCCGTAAAGTGGAATTATATGAATTTTTCTTGAAAAAGAACTTTTATAAAGTTTTTGCATACAATCTTTTATAATTTTTTCACCAGGTAAAAAAATTAAAATATCACCAGGTACTTTGTTTGAAAGTACTCTTTGAATTGTACTTTCTATTTTGTTTAATAAAGCATCTCTAGCTGCTGGAGAAGAAGTACTTGCTGGAATTGCTGGTGGATCGTAAATTACTGAAACAGGATAAGTTATAGTATCAATGTTTACGATAGGACAATTTCCAAAATAAGTTGAAAATGCTTCTGCGTTCATTGTAGCTGATGAAACAATAACTTTAAATTCTGGTCGAGCTTGTAAAACACGTTTTAGTAATCCAAGAACAAAATCTATATTTAAACTGCGTTCGTGGGCTTCATCTACCATTACAACTGAATATTTTGACATCCAAGGATCAAGTTTCATTTCTTGAAGCAAAATTCCATCTGTCATAATTTTTATTTTTGTGGAACTATCGGTTTTGTCTTCAAAACGCATTTTATAACCAACTAATCCTGGATAAGTTGTTCCTAATTGTTTTGAAATAAATTCACTTACAGAAAGAGCCGCTATTCTTCGTGGTTGAGTTACAGCAATTATTCCAGAGTCTGAAAATCCTGCTTCATGTAAAATAACAGGAATTTGAGTTGTCTTTCCAGAACCAGTAGGGGATTGAACAACAATAACTTGATTCTTTTCTAAAACTTCTAAAATTTTATCTTTTTGTTCATAAACTGGTAATTTTTTGTAATTTATTGCCATATTGTTGTTCCTTGTATTTTATTCATTAATTCAAATCTTTTTTGATAATATTCTTTATCAGGGGATTTTACTGAATCTATAAAATCCTGATTGAAAATTTTGATATATGTATTTCCATTCCAATCTGTATGATTTGTTATTAAAATAGAATTTATGTTTTCACTATAAACTATATTTTTTGTTTTTACAAACTTTATTTGAAATAAGTAAGAATCCCCAGTGTATTCTCTGCTAGATTCAGGATTTACATAATTTCTTCTATATCTTTGACCAGAAATCGTGTTTCCTACTGAATACATTATAAATTTTGTTTTATATGGAGTTTTATCAGATTTTACAACTTCCCATTCTTGAGTAACATGGGGATGATTTGCCCAAACAATATCAACTCCAGCTTCTAATAGTTCATGATAAAAATTTTTTCTTGTATTAGTTACAGTTCTTACATATTCTGGTTCTGAACAATGTATTGAAAGAATAAAAATGTCTGGTGAAAATTCTTTACTAAATTTTGTAATTTTTTCTAAAAGATGTTGTCTATTTTTTTTTGTAGTTCCCTGTGTATCAAACCAAGAACGATAACTTGGGGAATTATAAATTTCGGTAAATGCCATAAATAAAATTTTAAAACCATTTTTTTCTATTATTTGATATGTAAAATCTTCACCAGAATTTTGTTTTATTCCTGCATAATACACTTTTTCATTTTCAGGAACCGAAGAATTATATTTTTCAAAATAATTTCTTGTTGATTTTATTCCTTCTAAACCTTGGTCATTTGTGTGATTATTTGCTAGTGAAAAAACATCAAATCCTGCTTTTATTGCAGCTTTAGGATATTCATCTTTTACATTAAAATTAGGATAATTTTCATAATCTTTATTATTCATTACTGGAGTTTCTAAATTTGTAAAAGTTAAATCATCTTTTTGTGTAATATCCAAAATATCTTCATAAATTAATGAAAAATCTTTCATTCTTGTAACATTTGTGTGAGCCATAATATCACCTGCAAATGTAAGAGAAATTGAAGTTGTTTTGGACTCTGTTTTTATTTCAAATAAATCTTGATAATCCTGTTCTTGAACTAAATTTTTATTTGTTGAACAACTAGTAGTAATCGAGAAAAAAATATATATAAAAAACGCAAAACTACAAAATAAATAATTTATTTTTGTCATATAGAAATCATTATACATTGACATAAATTATTCTTCAATGGTATCTTAGTGTATTGAGAGTGATTAAATTAAGGAGAATTTTTTATCATGTCAAAGTCACAATTTGTTTATTTCTTTGGTGATGGAAAAGCTGAAGGTGACGCTAAAATGAAGAATGAACTCGGTGGAAAAGGTGCTAACCTTGCCGAGATGACTAACTTAGGAATTCCTGTTCCTCCTGGATTTACAATTTCAACTGAAGTTTGTAAACTTTTTTATGAAAATAACAAGAACTATCCAGAAGGATTGAAAGAAGAAGTTGCAAAAAACCTTGAAAAATTAGAAAAACTTATGGGCAAAAAACTTGGGGATGAAAAAGATCCACTTTTAGTTTCTGTTCGTTCAGGTGCTGCAGTTTCAATGCCAGGTATGATGGATACAATTCTTAACTTGGGTATGAACGATAAAGCAGTAGTTGGTGTTTCTGAACTTACTGGAAATCCTCGTTTTGCTTGGGATGCATATCGTCGTTTTATTCAAATGTTTGGTGATGTTGCAATGGGTGTTCCATCTGATGCTTTTGAAGATGCTTTAGATGAAATCAAAAAAGCAAAAGGTGTAAAACTTGATACAGAACTTGATGCTTCTGACTTGGAAAAACTTGTTGCAAATTACAAGGTAATTTATAAAAAATATACAGGAAATGAATTTCCTCAAGATCCTCAAGATCAAATGTGGGGTGCAATTAATGCTGTTTTTGGTTCTTGGATGAACGAAAGAGCTATTAAATATCGTGAATTAAATAGCATTAAAGGTTTAGCAGGAACAGCTGTAAATATTCAATCAATGGTATTTGGTAACTTTGGTGATGATTCTGGAACAGGTGTATGTTTTAGCCGTGACCCATCAACAGGTGTTAATCAATTCTATGGTGAATATTTGATGAATGCACAAGGTGAAGACGTTGTTGCAGGAATTAGAACTCCAGCTAAAATTGATAAATTAGCAAACGAAAATAAAGAAGTTTACGAACAACTTGTTGCAATTCGTGATAATCTTGAAAAACATTATCGTGATATGCAAGATATGGAATTTACTGTTCAACAAGGTAAACTTTTCATTCTTCAAACTCGTAACGGAAAAAGAACTGGTCAAGCTGCTGTAAAATGTGCAGTAGATATGGTTGAAGAAAAACTTATCACAAAAGAAGAAGCTCTTTTGCGTGTAACTCCAGACCAACTCGACCAACTTTTACACCCAATGATAAATCCTAAAGCTGTTAAATCAGTTGAAGCTTTGACAAAAGGATTAAATGCTTCTCCAGGAGCTGCTTGTGGTCAAATTGTTTATACAGCTGACGAAGCAGACGCTTGGGTACAACAAGGCAAAAAAGTAATTCTTGTTAGAAAAGAAACAAGCCCAGAAGATATTACAGGTATGGTTGTTTCAGAAGGAATTTTAACTTCAACAGGTGGTATGACAAGTCATGCTGCTGTTGTTGCTCGTGGTCTTGGAACTCCATGTGTTTGTGGTGCTTCAGAAGTTGTTTTTGTTGACAATAAAGTTAAAATCGGAAACAAAACTTATAAGAAAGGGGACTTTATCACTATTGATGGTTCAACTGGTTTTGTTTACGACGGAAAACTCGAACTTATTGATCCAGAAATTTCTGCTGAACTTAATACATTCTTAACATGGTGTGATGAAATCAGAAATTCTTCCGTAAGAAAAATCGGAAAAGGTTTCTCTGTTAGAGCAAATGCAGATCAACCAAATGATGCAAAAAATGCTATCAATTTTGGTGCAGAAGGAATTGGTCTTTGTCGTACAGAACACATGTTCTTTGATAAGGATAAGTTAATTCACTTTAGAGCCATGATTGCTTCTGATACACAAGAACAAAGAAGAGAAGCTCTTAAAAATATCTTGCCATTACAGAAAAAAGACTTTGTTGGAATTTTCGAAGCAATGGAAGGTCATCCAGTAACTGTACGTTTGCTTGATCCACCTCTACACGAATTTATTCCACACACAGATAAAGAAACAGCAGAACTTGCAAAACACATGAAAGTTAACAAGAAAGAATTAAAAGCAAAACTTGATGCACTTCATGAAATGAATCCAATGTTAGGACACCGTGGTTGTCGTCTTGCAATTACATATCCAGAAATTTATGAAATGCAAGTTGAAGCAATCGCTTCTGCTGCAGCAGAATGTGTAAAAAATAACATTCCTGTAAATCCAGAAATCATGATTCCTATCGTATGTGATAGCAAAGAACTTGAAATGATTAGAACTCGTTCAGAAAAAATCATCGAAAAAGTTCTTGCAGAAAACGGTGTAAAATTTGAAATCAAAATTGGTTCTATGATTGAAGTTCCTCGTGCTGCTCTTATGGCTGGAAAATTAGCTAACTTTGCAGACTTCTTCAGTTTTGGAACAAATGACTTAACTCAAATGACTTTTGCATTTAGCCGTGATGACTCTGGAAAATTCTTGCCAGAATATCTAAAACAAGAAATCATTGAAACTGATCCATTCAAAACTTTGGATGAAGATGGAGTAGGTGAACTTGTTAATTTTGCAAGAGAAAAAGCAAGAGAGACAAAACCTGAAATCAAACTTGGAATTTGTGGTGAACACGGTGGTGATCCTCAAACAATCGATTTCTGCTATCGTGCAGGATTGAACTATGTTTCATGTTCTCCATATCGAGTTCCAATTGCTCGTTTGGCAGCAGCACAAGCTGTAATCAGAAATAAATAATTTTTGAGGTATAAAAAAGGTGGTTGAGTAAAATCAGCCACCTTAATTTTTAATATTATGTTTGAAAATGAAGCTAAAAATAAAATTTTTTTTCCAAAAGATTTAAAAGATTTTAGAATACATTTTGTTGGAATTAAGGGAACTGGAATGGCGGCTCTTGTTGAAATTTGTGTTTCAAGAGGTGCTATTGTTACAGGAAGTGATGTTCCTGACCATTTTTATACAGATGAAATTTTAAAAAAACTAAATATTATCCCATATACTGAATTTAAAAAAGAAAATATTACAGATGATATAAAACTTGTAGTATATTCTTCTGCATATAAACTTGAAGAAAATCCAGAATTAGTTGAAGCAACAAAAAAAAATATTCCTTGTACGTTATATTCTCATGCCTTAGGAAATATTTCTGCAATGTCTTGTAGTTCTGGAATTGCTGGTGTCCATGGGAAAACTACTACAACAGGAATTGCTGGAACATTGGTAAAAGCACTGAATTTGCCTGCTCAAGTTTTAGCAGGAAGTGTAATTAAATCATTTTCTGATAATTCAACTGTAAATGATTTTGGAAGTTGTACTCTTTCTATTGGACACAAATATTTTGTTGCAGAAACTTGCGAATATCAGCGACATTTTATGGATTTTCATCCACAAAACATAATTTTAACAAGTGTAGAAAGTGACCATCAAGATTATTATCCAACATTTGAGGATATTCAACAGGCTTTTATTGATTATGTACTTTTACTTCCTAAAAATGGAAATTTGATTTATTGTGCAGATGATAAAGGTGCTATTGACACTGCTGAAAAAATAAAAAAACAAAGAAATGATATAAATTTTATTCCTTACGGATTTAACGCTGTCGGAAATTTTAAAATTTTAGCTCATAATATTGAAAGTGGTTTACAAAATTTTAAAATTCAACTTTTTGAAAATGAAGTTTTTTCTATAAAAGTACCTGGAATTCATAATGTAAGAAACACAACCGCAAGTATTGCTTTGATGTCAATTTTATTTTATCAAAATAATGAAGTTGAAAATTTTTCTGAACTTTCAATGGAAAATAAAGTTGAATTTGTAGAAAAAATAAAAACTGGTCTTTTAGATTTTTCTGGTTCTAAACGAAGAAGTGAAATTTTAGCACAGTTAAAAACAGACTCTAATAAACAAATTATTTTTATCGATGATTATGGTCATCATCCAACTGCAATTAAAACAACATTGCAAGGATTTAAAGATTTTTATCCAGATAAATATCTAATTGTAGATTTTATGAGTCATACATATTCAAGAACTGCATCTTTGTTGGATGAATTTGCTTCTTCATTTACTTTCGCTGACCAAGTTATTTTACATAAAATTTACAGTTCTGCTCGTGAAAATAAAAAAGATTTTGAAGGAATTGTTTCTGGTCAAATTCTTTTTGAAAAAACAAAAAAATATCATAAAAATGTAGTTTATTTTGAAGAAATATTAGATGCAAAAGATTATGTTAAAAATATTTTTTCATCACCTTTACCAGAAGGAAAAAATGGTTTTGTTTTTGTTACAATGGGAGCCGGTGACAACTGGAAATTAGGAACATCATTAATTAAGGATTTTAATATATGAACAGCATGACAGGTTATTCCTACAATGAAGAATTAGGAGAAAATTATTCAGTTTCTGTAGAAATTAAAAGTGTAAATTCAAGATTTTTAGATTTATCAATTAATTTACCTTCATTTTTAGGTAGACTGGAATCAAAATTTAAAGAACTCATAACATCAAAAATTCAACGAGGAAAAATTGATGTTTTTATAAGAATAAAAGAAAACAATGCTCCAGTTACAATTTCTGTTGATGAAAAAATGGCAAAGTCTTATTTTGATGCTATTTCAAAAGTTGCTAACACAATTGGACAGACTGAAAAAGATATTCCACTTTCTTTAATTATAAGTCAAGAAGGTGTTTTAACTAGTCAAAAAGAAATTGATATTGATTATTATTGGAATTTAATTTTGCCTATTTTTGAAAAAGCATTTACAGATTATATTGCAGACAGAAAAAGAGAAGGCGAAAATCTAAAAAATGATTTACTTTTTCAACTTGATAAAATTCAAAAAGCTAGTGAAATATTTTCTGAATGGCAACCAAAAATGGAAAATGCTTTCAAAGAAAGTATTTTGAAGAAATTCAATGAACTTTTGGCTGATAAAGTTGATGAACAGCGAGTTATGACAGAAGTTGCTGCTTTAATGGTAAAATATACTATTAATGAAGAAATTGTAAGATTAAAAAGTCATATAAACGCTTTAACAAAAGAAATTGAAGAAAATCCGATTCCAGGAAAGCGAATTGATTTTATTTGTCAAGAAATGAATCGTGAAATTAATACAATTGGTTCAAAAAATCAATTTATTGAGATTGCTCAAGAAGTAATAAATGCAAAAGATGCTCTGGAAAATATCAGGGAACAAAGCAAAAATATAGAGTAAATTTTGTATTGAAAAAAATTTAAAATAATGTAATAATGTTATTAAGGAAAGTGTTTGTAGGGGGAGTTTATGAGTTATAAAGTTTTTAATAAGATTCTATATTCTGTCTTTTTTTTATTTTTAGTTTTTTCTTTTGTTTCTTGTTCAGGTTCTGAAAATGATGAAACTATAGAACAAGTTGGTTTGTTCGACTTTACAGGAGATGTGAACTACAAAAGTAATGATCATACAGAAATTTCAGCTGCGAAAAATCAGTATACATCTGTAAATGGAAATTCTTTAGAAAAGGATTGGTACAAAAAATCTTCTTTTTATCATATTTGGGTAAAATCCTTTGCTGACTCAGATGGTGATGGATGTGGAGATTTTAAAGGAATTGAATCAAAACTTGATTATATAAAAAATGTTGTAGGTTGTGATGCAATTTGGCTTTCTCCTATTTTTACTTGTAATTATATTTCAAAAGATGTAAAAGCAAATATGCATGGTTATGACACTATGAATTATTATTCAATAAATGAATATTTTGGAACTTCAGAAGATTTAACTTCTTTAATAAATTCTGCTCACCAAAAAGGTATGAAAATTATTTTTGATTTTGTACCAAATCATACATCAGATGCTCATCCTTGGTTTTTAAGCAGTAAAGAAAAAGATAGCAAAAAACGAAATTGGTATCTCTGGAATGATGAACAACTTTCTTGGGATAACGGAATGTCAGATAAAACTTGGCATAAAAATGGTTCTGAGTATTATTACGGTGCTTTTAATGGAATGATGCCTGATTTGAACTTTAGAAATTATGAAGTTCGAGAAGAAATGAAAAATGTTGTTCGCTATTGGTTAAATAAAGGTTTTGATGGCTTAAGAGTTGATGCTGTTCGTTATCTAATAGAAGAAGAAAATGCTTGAATATAGAGCATTTTTTTGTTAATATATAGGCGAAGGAATGTGATAACATGGAAACTAAATTTGCAACGATATTTACTTGTTGTAATACACCTATGTCTAATTCTAAACATAAGTCTTACAAACTTTTTGCAGTAACATTTGTAGATTGTGAAAAACGAAGTAATCATTTTATTGTAAAAAGTAATTATTTTGAACAAAAAACATATCGTGATTTTGATATGATTAAGGCACCTGATAAATTTATTTTTGGGCAACCAAAAAAAATTGTTATGTCAGATAAAAATCAATTAAAAATACATATTTTTAGTAATAAATTTATAAATAAGTTAAAAGAGGAACAAAATAGTACCAATTTTGAGATTTATAATTATATTGCACAAAAATTATCAGATGTGAAATTTACACATTTATTTGGAAATATTTATGGTAGTGAAAAACCAAATATGTTTGATTATATTATTTGTCCACCATTTAATAAAAATGTTGTAAAAATGATGCTTTATGAAGAGGAATATGTTAAGAATATAGAAAATTCTCATAATATGAAAATGATGGTTATGGGCAATGGTACTCCAAGTGGTGTAAAAAAAATAGATGCGAATTCAAAAAATAATAATAATTTAATTGGTCAAAAAGATAAATTTAAAGATATTGATATAAAAAAAATAATTTTAAAAATTAAAAGTAAGATTGTAGGACAAGATGAAGCTATTAAAACATTAGTATCTAATATTTATTATAATCAAGTTTTAATTGATGAATTAATGTATAACAATAGTTTAGATGTTTCAGAATTGGATAGTAGAAAAGTTTCAATTTTATTAGATGGCTCTACAGGAACAGGAAAAACAGCCATTGCTAAAGAAATAGCTTCCAATCTTAATTTACCAATTGAAATTGTAAATGCAAATTCTTTTTCAGAAACAGGTTATGTAGGTCCTACTATTACAGATATTTTGTCAAATCTACTTAAAAAAGCAAATGGTGATATAAATTTAGCTGAACGTGGAATTGTTGTATTAGATGAAATAGATAAAATAGCATCTGAAAGAATTTATAACGGACGAGATATGAAGCGAGGAGTTCAAGAAGAATTGTTATCATTTATAGGTGGCGGAAAATATGATTTATCAGGAGGTAATCCATTTTCTTCTAATCACGAATTTGATACTAGTAAACTAACATTTATATTAAGTGGTGCTTTTACAAATTTAAGAGATAAAAAAATAAAAGAAAATGAGCAAACTAAAATAGGATTTGATAATAGTGATAATGTTCATGATAAAAGTTATATAATAACACCAGAAGATTATATTGGAGTTATTAGCTTTGAAAGTTCTACAAGGGTTGTACAACCACTTGCTAGTGTTGGTTTTAAAGACAGTATTATAAAAAGAATTGATACTATAAGAACTGGAGATGGAACAATGATGACGCCTGGTCTTATAGAAGCATATGAAGAAATGCAATCAATTGAAAACCAAATGAGTAATAGACAAGTCATCTTGATATCTGATGGTATGCCAAGTGATTCAGGACAACAAGATATTGTAAAAATGATGGCTGATGATGGAATAGTAGTATCAACAATTGGAATTGGAGCAATGTATGCTGGTTCATTATTAAGTGAATTAGCTACAATTGGTAAAGGTAATTACTATGCAATTAATGGTGCATCACAACTTCCTAATGTAATGCTAGGAGAAGTAAGTGACATTATTATGGATAGTGTTATAGAAGGAAATATTCCAGTAAATATCAAACTTCCTAACGATCCTGTTATGGAAGGAATAAAAGAAATACCAAACATTAATGGGTTT
>CALBXN010000170.1 GCA_937890485.1 uncultured Treponema sp. | reverse complement strand
TATTTTTTATTCATACTACACCTCCAATTGTGTCCAATTTTTTGGGTGCAGTTCAAACATTAGGTGGCGGAAATCACTTTATTGAGGCAGACAGAGATGATGATGGAAACTTGTATATCGTTGTTCACTCTGGAAGTCGCCACGCTGGAAAAGAAATCGCTGAATATTATCAAGAACAAGCATGGTTGCAATTAAATAATAATTCTAAAAAAGATTGCGAAAAACTAATTGCAAATTTAAAAGCGGAAGGAAGAGAAACTGAAATTGAGGAAAAACTTGTGCAGTTAAAATCTCAAGTTATAACTTCTGTTCCAAAAGATTTAGCTTATGTTAGCGGTCAACTTTTTGATGATTACATCAACGATATGAAAATTATGCAGCATTTTGCCAGGGTAAATCGCAAAGCCATGATAGAAACTATCAGTATCGGACTTCACATAAAAGAAGAAGATATAATTGAACAGTTTACTACAATTCACAATTATATCGATACTGAAACTGAGGGTGCAATGATTTTGCGAAAAGGGGCCGTAAGTGCCAAAAAAGGTGAAAAACTTTTGATTCCTATCAATATGAGAGACGGAAGTCTAGTTTGTATTGGAAAGGGAAATGAAGATTGGAACTGTTCAGCTCCCCACGGAGCAGGCCGTGTTATGAGCCGAATGAAAGCCAAAAAAGAGTTGAATTTGGCAGATTTTAAGGCAGAAATGAAAGGTATTTGGTCAAGCACGGTGAACAAATCCACTTTAGACGAAGCCCCAATGGCTTACAAAACAATGGATGATATTGTTACAAATATTGGAGAAACCGCAGAAATCGTGAAAATTATCAAACCAATCTATAATTTCAAAGCGGCAGAATAGCAGAATAAATGATAATAATTTTAAGAGATTTTGCTTTAAGATAAGTAAAATCTCTTTTTTATTTTAAATTGATTAGTGTTTTATGATATAATGATGTAATTATTTTTACAGAGGTGAATTATGGTAAAACATATTATTTTGTGGACTTTAAAAGAAATGTCTGAAGATGAAAAAACAAATGTAAAGGCAGAAATTAAAACTGGTCTTGAATCTTTAGCAGGAAAAATTCCTGGGCTTTTGGAAATTAAGGTGGTGACAGAAGGCAGACTAGAAACTTCAAATGCTGATGTGATGTTAGATTCAAGTTTTGACTCTTTTGATGCTTTGAAAACTTACGCAAAACATCCAGAGCACGTAAAAGTTGCTGATGAAAAAGTTCGTCCTTTTACTGCAAACAGAAGTTGCTTAGATTTCGAGGTGTAAACTTTAGTTACACAAGTGTTTTTATTAATTTCAACCTAGTTTTATAGTGTTGTTGTATGGTATAATATCCTTATGGGTGAAAAGCATAATTTATCAGAAAGAGATATTGTAACAAAATTCATTATTCCGTCGATTGAAGAATCTGGGTGGAATAAGCAAACTCAACTTAGAGAAGAAGTTTCTTTTACAAATGGACGAATTTTTGTAAAAGGTAAAAAGACAAAACGGGGCGAAAAGAAACGTGCTGATATCATTCTTTATTACAAGCCAAATATTCCTGTAGCAGTTATAGAAGCTAAAGATAATAAACATTCCGTTGGAGATGGAATGCAACAAGCGTTAGATTATGCAGAAACTCTTGATATTCCAGTTGCAATCAGTTCAAACGGAGATGGATTTTTAATTCAATATCGCAAAAATTGTGGCCCATTAGATTCAAATAATAATCCTATTATTATTGAAAACGCAGATTTAAATCATTTTCCTACAGCAGAAGAACTTTGGAATTGTTACAAAAAATATAACAAAATAGAAAACTCCCAAGCAGAAGAAACATCTCTTTCATCATATTTTTTTGATTCAACAGGACGTTCTCCTCGCTACTATCAGCGAATTGCAATCAACAGAACTGTAGAAGCTATTGCTCGTGGACAAAATAGAATTCTTCTTGTAATGGCAACAGGAACAGGAAAAACTTATACATCCTTCCAAATAATTTATAGGTTATGGAAATCTGGCTGCAAAAAACGCATTTTGTATTTGGCAGACAGAAACAATTTAATCATCCAAACAAAAAAAGGTGATTTTAAGCATTTTAAAGATAAACTTACAATCATAAAACATAAAGAAATTGATAAATCTTATGAAATTTATCTTGCACTTTATCAAGGACTTACAAATTACGATGAAGAAACAGATGCATACAAAGAATTTTCTCCAAACTTTTTTGATTTAATAGTTGTGGACGAATGTCATCGTGGATCTGTTGATGAAGACAAAGCCTGGCATAAAATCTTAAATTATTTTAGTACTGCAACACAAATTGGTATGACAGCCACACCAAAAGAAACAAAAACTCTTTCAAATATAGACTATTTTGGAGAACCAATTTACACATATTCGTTAAAACAAGGAATTGATGACGGATTTCTTGCTCCTTACAAAGTTCTTAGAGTTGGAATGAATGTAGATTTAGAAGGCTACAGACCTGAACGTGGAAAAACCGACGTAAATGGTGAAATAATTGAAGATCGTCTTTACAACAGAAAAGATTTTGACAGAAATATTGTAATTGATGAAAGAACAAAGCTTGTAGCAAAAAAGATTATGGAATTTCTTGTTAATTCAAATCCTTATGACAAAACAATTGTATTTTGCGTAGATATTGAACACGCAGAAAGAATGCGACAAGCTCTTTTAAGTTTTGCTCCAAAAGAAATTACTGCAAAAACAGACAAATATATTGTTAGAATTACTGGTGATGATCCTGTTGCTAAAGGATACTTGGAATCTTTTATAAATCCAGAAGAAAAATTTCCTGTTATTGCAACAACTTCAAAATTAATGAGTACAGGAACAGATGCTCAAACTTGTAAAGTAATTTGTCTTGATGAAAATATTGGTTCTATGACAGAATTTAAACAAATTATTGGGCGTGGAACAAGAATCAACGAAGATTATGGAAAGCAATATTTTACAATAATTGATTTTAGAAATGTTACAGATAAATTTGCAGATAAAGATTTTGATGGAAGTCCTGTAAAAATCAAAGTATCAAATCAAGATGAACCAATTTCTGAAGATATTATTGATAGTGGTGAAGGAGAAAATCAAATTGACCCTGTAACAGGAAAACCTGTGGAATTCCTAGAAACAATATATCCTCAAATAGATGATAAATTTGGAACATCTTCTCTTGGCGAAAAAGGCGAAGAATACGAAAAAAAAGAAAAAATCTATATTGCAGGAGTAGATGTTAGTGTTTTAAGTGAACGCCGACAATTTCTTGATGCAAATGGAAAATTAATAACTTGTAGTTTAAAAGAATATACAAAATCTGGAATTTTAACTTCGTATCGGTCTTTGGATAATTTTTTGCAAGTTTGGAACGATTCAGAAAAAAAACAAGCAATTATTGAAGAATTGGAACAACAAGGAATAAATTTTGAAGATTTAAAAGAAGAAATAAAATCAGATTTAGATATTTTTGATTTAATTTGTCATATTGCTTGGGATGCTCCAGCCCTTACAAGAAAAGAACGAGCCGAAAATGTTCGTAAACGAAATTATTGGACAAAATACGGAGAACAAGCCCGAAAAATCTTAAATGCTCTTTTAGATAAATATGCAGAAAACGGCATAGAAAACATTGAAGATATGAAAATTCTTACCGTTGAACCTCTAAAATATATGGGAACTCCAACAGAAATTGTAAAAGTTTTTGGAAGCAAAAACGACTATCTTGCGGCATTGCGTGAATTAGAAAACGAGATTTACAGAGTTGCGTAAGAGAAAATGAGGAATAGATGAGCGAATGGAAAAAAGTGAAAATTGGGGGCTTTATGAAAGAAGATAAAATAAACAAACAAATAAATAATTTAATTGAAGATGCACGAAAAATTATTGAACAATCTCGAAGTAATGCTGTTAGAAGCGTAGATTTTTGTAGAGTGCAAATGTATTGGAATCTAGGTAAGAGAATTTTAGAAGAAGAACAACAGGGTAAGGATAGAGCAGATTACGGTATATATCTTATAAAAAATCTTGCTAAAAAACTTGAAAAAGAATATGGAAGTGGTTTTGGAATAAGACAATTAGAACGAGCCAGACAATTTTTTAAGATGTATCCAATTGCGTCTACACTGCAGACGCAATTAAATTGGAGTCAGTATAAACTTTTGATTTCCATTTCAGATTCGGATAAACGCGAATATTATGAACTTGAAGCAATAAATAACAATTGGACTGGTCGAGAACTAGAACGACAAATTAACAGTCAATTATATGAAAGATTGCTGCTTAGTAATGATAAAGAATCGGTTCTTGCGGTTGCCCGAAACGAAAGAATACCCGAGAAACCAACAGAAATAATAAAAGATCCTATGATTTTAGAATTCTTAGGACTTGAACGTAAGACTTCATATTATGAAAAAGATTTAGAATCTGCCATAATTTCACATATTGCTGACTTTTTATTGGAAATGGGAAAAGGTTTTTCTTTTGTTTCTCGCCAACAACGAATTTTACTTGAAGATGATGAGTTTTTTGTTGATTTGGTTTTTTATAATCGTTTGTTACGTTGTTTTGTATTAATTGAGTTAAAAATTGGAAAACTCACTCATCAAGATTTGGGACAACTTCAAATGTATGTAAATTATTATGACAGAAAAATTAAACTAGATGAGGAAAACCCAACAATTGGAATCTTACTTTGTTCCAGCAAAAATGATACAGCAGTCAAAATGGCATTGCCGGAAAATAACAATACAATTCTTGCAAGTGAATATCAATTATATTTACCAACATCGGAGGAGCTTGTAAAAGAAATCAATGAAGTAAAACAACTTGCACAAGAAACCGAGGAAGAAAAATGAGCGAATGGAAAAAAGTGAAGATTGGGGATTTTCTTACTGAAAGAGAAGGTCGATACAAACCAAATGATAAAGAAATCTCAAAGTATCAAAGATTAGATAAAATTGATTTTTCTGGAAATATTCATATTTCTAACAAACCAACAAAAACAGATATGATAATTGTTTTTCCCGGAGATTTGATACTTTCTGGAATAAATGTTGCAAAAGGAGCAATTTCTGTTTATCAAGGAAAAGAACCTGTTTGTGCTACAATTCATTATTCTTCTTATACTTTTGATGATAAAAAAGTTGATTTAGATTATTTTAAGTACTTTGTAAAAAGCCCTGCCTTTATTTTTGCCTTACAACAACAGGTAAAAGGTGGAATTAAAACAGAAATAAAACCAAAGCATTTACTTCCTCTAGAAATTTCTTTACCTGATTTATCTACTCAAAAAGAAATAGTAAAAGTTCTTTCTAAAAAAATTGAAAAAGTTGAATTAATCAAATCAGAAATAGAATCTCAAAAAGCCTATGCAAAACAACTTCGTCAAAACATTTTGCAAGAAGCCATTGAAGGAAAGCTCACAGAAGAATGGAGAAAAGAAAATCCTGTTGTAAAAAGTAATCCGGATTTTGATGCAGAAGCATTGTTTGAAAAAATACAGGAAGAAAAATGCCACACGAATTCCAAGAAGAAAGTTTTTGAGCCGATAGCAGAAAATGAATTGCCTTTTGAAATTCCAGAAGGTTGGAAATGGGTGAGATTGGGGGAGATAATAAAAGATTCTCCAAGAAATGGTTATTCTCCTAAAGCTGTTGATTTTGAAACTCCTATAAAAACTTTAAAACTAGGTGCTGTTACTTATGGAATTTTTGATGCAAGTGAATTTAAATATATAAATGAAGAGATTCCAAAAGATGCTCATTGTTGGTTAAAAAATGGTGATATTCTTATAGAACGAAGTAATTCAATTGAATATGTTGGAATTTGTGCAATTTATACTGGAAAAGATGATGAATTTATGTATCCAGATTTACTTATGAGATTTAGAACAAGTGATTCATTATCAAAAGAATACATTCATAAAGTATTAGTTTCCCCCTTTAATCGACAATATTTTATGAATAATGCAAAAGGCTCTCAGAAAACAATGCCAAAAATAAACCAAGAAACTGTTTCAAATACTTTAATACCTCTTCCCCCTCTTGCAGAACAAAAAGAAATCGTTTCTCGTGTAGAAAAACTTTTGGCAAATGTTACAGAACTAGAAAAACAAATCACAGAACGAGAAGAAATGACAAAACAACTAATGCAAAGTATAATGAAAGATACGTTTAATTAAATAACTTATTTGATAAAGGAGTTTTTTATGGAATTGAAAGATTTTATTCCAATTTTTATTTCATTGATTGCTATTGGTGTTGCTTTTTGGCAAGGTTTTTTAGCAAAAGCTCAATTAGAACAAGCCAAAACGACTAAATCAGAAACTGAAAAATTATTGCAAGATGTAAAAGACAAAGTAATTCGTATTGAATCGATTTCAGATGAAACAAGGAAAGATGTGAAAGAGCAAATTGGGAAACTTATTGATAAACAAGATGAAAATTTTAAGGTCCTTCTTTCTGCTCCACAACAAAATAATCAGAATGAAATGATAATGCAATTATTACCACAAATATTGGCAAATCCTGATTCACTAAAAACAATTATTGAATTATCAAAAAAATAATTAGAATTTGATATAAACGGACTTATTATGGAATATAAACAAATCAATGGCAAAAATTCAATAAATCAACAGGCTGAAGAAATTATAAACAAATATGGACTATCATATTCTGAAGTAAAAGAAATAGCTTTGGATGTTTTCAAAAATAATTTTTATCAATTATCAACGGAAGCAAATCACCTTGCATTTGAAAGAGCTAAAAAATTCATAGAAGATTATATTAATGAATTAATAAAAGATAATCCTATAGGAATACAACAATGTCAAAATCCAGATTTTCAATATGTTTTATTTGAAGCCCAAAAAAATTATGCTAGAACAGGAGATGAAAAACAAGAACAACTATTAATAAATCTTCTTGTAGAGCGAAGTAAACAGGTAGAAAGAAATACTTTACAAATTGTTTTGAATGAATCTATCTCTGTTATAAACAAACTTACTCAAAAACAGATAGATTTATTGAGTTTTATTTATCTTATAAGATACACGAAGAATTCTTTAGAGCCAACAATTAATAATTTGGTTTTATATTTTGTTCAATACTTTAAGCCTATAATAAATGGGATATCTGAAAACTACACAGATATTCAACATTTATTATATACTGGATGTGGTACTGAGAGTATTGGTTCGGTAAATATTTATACGATTCTAAAAGATAGATATCCTGGAATCTTTTCAAAGGGGTTTTCAAAAAATGAATATGAAAAATTACAAATACAAAAACCTTTGACAGATAGTTTATTTAATAAAGCTACTACAAATGAAGATAGATATTATATTTATGCAACATCCTATGATAATTTAGATGAAATAGCCTCAAGGCACGGATTTAATAATGAAGATAAAAGTAAACTAAAAAATCTATTGAAGCAATCATTAATGTCAGAAAACGAAATAAAAAAGGTAATAAGTGATAATTGTAATTTTATGTCGGAAGCTATGGAAATCTTTAATAAAACAGAGATAAGTCATTTCTTTCTATCTTCTGTTGGTATTACTATTGCACATGCAAATATGAAACATAAACTTGGAGCTTTTGCAAATCTAGATATTTGGATTAAATAAGAGGTATAAAATGAGTAAATTTATTCAAAATAATGGAAAATCTTCACAATCTTTTCAAGCAGAGAAAATTATTATAAATAGTGAAGGTTATAATAAAAAGCAATCTTTTCTGGAAAATATAAAATCACATCCTGTTATACTTTATTGTAGTGTTGCTATTCTAGCTTTTAGTATGGGCTTTGGAGCTAGAGTTGGTATTGAAAATTCATCAAATCAAGTTCTTGTTACACAAAATTCTTATGTCCTTCTGAAAGATTTAGAAAAAGAATATATTAGTTTAGATTCTTATAATGAATTAAAAGAAAAGATTGAAATTTACGAGAATTCTCTTTTTGAAAAAGATACAAAAATTAATGAATTACAAAAACAATTAGATGAACAACAGGAATGGCAAAAAAGATATGATGCTTTAATAAATGAAAGGAATGGATTTGAAATTCAATTAAACAATATGATAAATTTTTCAACTGGTTTGATAGGTTATTCAGAAGAAAAAAATAAACCTAAAAGAGAGGAACTATTAAGAAAAATAAAGGTTCGAGATGAACAAATCAATCTAATTCTTGAAAAAATAAATTCAAAAAAATAAATTAAAAGGAATCTATCAAAGTGAAAACAATTGTAAATATCTATCAAAATTCTATAGGTGCAATAACACATTATTCTGTTAGAGAATGGTCTATAAATATTTATGCAGTTGAACGATACATTCTTGAAAGTAAATTATCTGATGAACAAAAAAAAGTGTTGTCAGAACCAGGTGTTTATATTTTGGTAAATGAAAATAGTGCTTATATTGGACAATCTCAAAATATTTTAGAAAGATGGCGACAACATACTGCTAGTGATAAAAAAGATTGGTTCAACTGTGCTTATGCAATAACAGATGTAAGAGGATTTTCTGCAACAGATTTGAATGCTTTAGAGTATTTGTTTTTGAGACAAGCATCAGAGGCGAATCGTTTTGAGATAATGAATTCAGATAAAACTGATAATCAAAAAAGAGATTACTTAAAAGATTCTGATTTTTACGATACTGTTTTTTCAAATGTAAATCTTTTACTTAATAGTATTTATCGAGGACACAGAATCTTTGATAAAATAGATATAATAACTGTATCGAATTCAAATGAAAAAATTGAAGATTCTTCGTTTAATGCAGAATTACAAAATAAATTATTTTATATGAATCAAGCTAATTGTAGTGGTAAACTAAAAAAGGTCAATGAAGGTTGGTTATTATTAAAGGGTGCTCAAGCAAGAGAAATAGATTTTTCATCAACAATAAAACATGAAGGAACTAAAAAATATATTCAAAAAAGAACCTGTTAATAATTTCATTTTTTATGTCGCAAAAAATGTCGAATGATTTTTTGTAAAAATATAAAATTAAAATTGACAATTATAAAAAATGAAAGTAAAGTACAAGCAATCTAAAAATAAATATTTCTACTTTCATATTTATTTTTCTTGTG
>CALBXN010000169.1 GCA_937890485.1 uncultured Treponema sp. | reverse complement strand
CATGAATAGCTTTTTTCAAATCGTAAGGAGTTAGACCTGCAAAGGCCTTTTTATCAACAAATGAATCAACAATAGCCTTTACAGTTCTATTTATTAATTCGGAATAATTCTTCTTTGATTCCTCAGAAGAAGTTAAAAACATCAATTCAGATATTTTATTTTCCAAATTTTCCTTCCTTTACTTCTTTATCTACTTCAATAACAACTTTTTCGAAGATTGTAAGCATTTGTTCAATTTCATCTTTTGTTACGTTTAAAGCACATAAACAACGCATTACAGCACCGTTACGACCACCTTTTTCCATAACAAGCTTGTTTTCAAAACAAAGTTTTTGAACACGAGCAGCGATTTCCCCTGAACCTAAATATGAACCAAGAGAATCTTTTGCAGAATTAGGATCGATAAACTCAGTTCCCATCATCAAGCCTTTTCCACGAATATCGCCGATAATAGAAACTTTTTCTTGAAGTTTTTCGAGACGGCTTCGCATATAATCGCCTTTTTCTCTAACTTCTTTTAAGAAATCAGGTTTTGAAACTCTATTCATTACAACGATTCCACCACGCATTGCAAGTTGGTTTCCTCTAAAAGTTCCTGCATGTGAACCTGGAGTCCATTTATCTAATTTTTTATTATAAATTACAACTGCTAAAGGTTGAGTTCCACCGATTGCTTTAGATGTTAAAATTACATCTGGAACGATATCAGCATATTCAAAAGCAAAGAATTTTCCAGAACGACCAACACCACATTGAATTTCATCAACAATCATTGGGATATCTAATTCTTTTGTAACTCTTCTTATTGTTTGTAAAAATTCTACAGGAGCAGGAATTACACCACCTTCACCTTGAATTGGTTCAAGAATTACAGCAGCAGGTTTTTTAATTCCACTTTCTGGATCTTTTAACACTCTTTCAAAATATGCACAAGCTGCCTTTGTTCCTTCTTCTCCACCAAGTCCAAAAGGACAACGATAAGAATAAGGGAAAGGAAAGAAAGTAACTCCTGGCATCAAAGAATTTACATTACTCTTTGCTCCAAGATTTCCTGTTAAAGATAATGCTCCATGTCCCATTCCATGATAACCACCACTGAATGCGATAACACCATCTCTTCCTGTTGCTGTTTTACAAAGTTTAATTGCAGCATCAACAGCATCTGTACCAGCAGGACTACAAAATTGAATTTTTGCATTGTCTTTTAGTTCAGTTGGTAAAAGATTAAAAAGAGTATGAACAAACTCATCTTTTACAGGCGTCGTTAAATCTAAAGTATGAAGAACTGCGTCTGAAGAAATCATATCCATAAAGGCCTGATTAATTTCAGGATCATTATGTCCTAAAGCCAAGGTTCCAGCTCCACACAAAAAGTCTAGATACTTGTTACCTTCAACATCAACAAGCCATGACCCTTTGGCACTTTTGAGAGCAAATGGAAATTTTCTTGGATAACTACGAGCGTTAGATTCGGTTTCGTTTTGACGCTCAATGTAAAACTGGTTTGTAGGCACCTGCCCATTCTTATCATTCATCTATTTTTCTCCTATTTTAAGGGAAAATAAACGGGCTGTTTTCTAAAATTATTAGAATTGACAACCTCTCTCACAAACTAGTGGGTAAGGTATTGTAGAATAAAAATTAAATTAGGGCAACATATTTACAAAAATATTATCCTTTTTTTTGAAAATAATTTATATATAAACTATATTTTTAATGGAGAAAGAGTATGAAAGAGTATTTATTAAAAAAGATTGTAAAATTTTCTTGGATTTTACCCTTTACATTCTTTTTTTTGCTTGTAATAGAAAACCTTGTATCACAAACTTCATTTAATCAAAATATACAAAATCCAGTGATTTATTATAATGGGGCAATTTTCACCCTTGAAAAAGACAATTCCAATAAAGAAATTATTGAACAAGCCCTACGAACTGAAAATGGAAAAATCACTCATCTTGGAACAAATACAAATATTTTGAAGTTAAAATCCTCAAAAACAACTTTAATAGATTTAAATGGAAAATCAGTTTTTCCTGCCTTTGTAAGTATGGATGTAGATGAAGAATTGATAATGAACGAAATTTTTTTACAAATGAAAAAATTAAAAAAAGATGGATATTGGAAAGCTTCAAATGAAAAATTAAACTTATTTTTAGACGCCTTTAGAACTTTAACGATAAAACAAGCTAAATTAGATAATGTGGATAAAATTTTAGGAACAATTCAGGTGGGAAAATTTGCTAACTTCATAATTTTGGATAAAAATCCCCTTTTATATAATCCTTCAAAGTTTACAGATATCAAAGTATACAAAACAGTTAACGAAGGAAGATGAAACAAGTAGATAAAAAACAGCATTGACCTCAAGGCTCAAAAATGATAGAATTAAGTAAATCTTTAATATTGGGAAGTAGTCATGCCTTATTCAGAGCCAACCAATCTTGGTATTGTAGCCTGTCCAGGAGGACAAGCATTTGCATCAGAAGTAATTGCACATCTTAGACACATGTACAAACATCGTTTTAATCTTAAACGAGATGTTATTTCAAAGCGTTATAACATTGAAAAAGAAAATCTTGTAAAAGACATCAATCTTTACAATGATATGCAAACTTCAGATTTATGTGTAAAAGGAAATGTATCAAATTATCGTCCACCAGAATTTTTAGTTGATGCTGAATTTACATATTTTATGAATGGCGAGTTCAAAACAGAAATTAAAGATTGTATCCGTGGAAAAGATATTTTTATCTTCCAAGATGTAGAAAATCATCAAGTTATTTCACTTAATGGTGGAAAAAACAAGATGGCTTTGTCTGTAAATGACCACTTAATGTCACTTCTTGTAACAATTGATGCTGTTCGCCAAGCTGGAGCAAGTGGAATTACTCTTGTATTACCAGTTTATCCATATAGCCGTCAACACAAAAAGAAAGGTCGTGAAGGTCTTACAGCAAGTTTACTTGGTCATATTTACGAAAACATGGGTGTAAAACGAGTTATCACTCTTGATATTCACTCACGAGAAATTGAAAATGCCTTTGGCAAAGCAAATATCGAAAACTTACATGCAAGTTATCAAATTATTCGAGAACTTTCTAATCTTTTCGACTTATCACCAAATGGAGATGACTTAGTTATTGTTTCTCCAGATACAGGTGCCGTTGATAGAAATAAATTTTATGCAACAGGATTAAAAAAACCTCTAGCAATGATTTACAAAGAAAGAGATTATTCTGTTGTAACTCAAAATGCAAAAGATACAAATATTAAATCTGTAAAAATTCTAGGTGATGTTAAAGGAAAAGTTGCATTCCTTGCTGACGATATGCTTGGAACTGGTGGAACTTTGTTAAAAGCAATGGAATTCTTGAAAGAACAAGGTGCTACAAAAGTTATTGCTGCAATCAGTTTGCCATTCTTTACAGGAAATGCTATCGAACAATTTAACGCTGCCTACGAAAAAGGTCTTTTCTACAGAGTTATCGGTACAAACGCAGTTTATCACGAAGAACTTTTGAAATGTGAATGGTATATCAATACAAATGTTAGTGGTCTTTTTGCAAATGTAATAGCAAGACTTCACCATAATCAATCTTTAAGTGATCTTCTTGATAACAGAAATATTATAGAAAAGTTGGTTAAACACGATTAAAATGCAAAAAGAACTAAAAAAGGCATCTTTTTGTATAGACATTGGAACCTCATCTTTAAAAGCCGCACTCATTAGTGAATGTGGCTTTGTTTTTTCTTCAACTGTTGTTCGATTTTCACCAATTCAAATTGAAAATCCTTATGAAATTTCAAATTGTTGGATAAATTCTTTTTTTCAAGCTGGAAAAAATTTACAAATTTCAAATTATAAAATCCAAGGAATTTCAGTTTCAGGCAATGGTCCAACCTTAACTGCCGTAAATGAAAATTCCACCTTTACAATTTTATGGAACAAAGAATTTTCAAATTCCAATATTCATGAAATTTCAGAATTGTCAAAAAACTCAAAATCAATTTTTTTACCAAGATTACTTTATTTAAAAAAACTTTTTCCTAAAATCTATGAAGACGCAAAAGCTATTTTGTCTGGACCAGAATTTTTTATCAACTTTTTAACAAATACCCAAGTTACAATTTTACCCGAAAAACGCTTTTTATCTGCATATTGGACAAAAGAAGATTTATCTGAATTTAATATTGATTACAAATTACTTCCTGATTTTGTACCCATAGGATTTAACTCTGGTTTTTTAAGAAAGGAAATTTTAGCAAAATTCCAAATTGACTCAACCGAAAAAATCCCAGTTTTTTGTGGAGGACCTGATTTTGTAACAGCCTTAATCGGAACTAACACACTTTCTGTCGGAAAAATTTGTGATCGCTCAGGTTCCAGCGAAGGAATAAATCTATGTTCAAATAAACCAATTTTTGCAGAAGGATTTAGAAATCTTCCTTCTGTAATTTCTGATTTGTACAATGTTAGTTTTCTTTTGAAAGACACAGGAACAAGATTTACACAATGGAAAAATACTTCAAAATGGAAAGAAAATTCTTATGAAGAATGTATCATTGACTTACTTAAAAATAAAGAAAATTCAGGATATAAATTAATTTTTGAAATTGCAAAAGAAGTAAAAATTGCTTTTGAAAAAATAATTTTAGAAAAACAAAAAAATTTATCAATACCAAATGAAACAGAAAATCAAATAATTTGTACTGGTGGACAAGCAAAAAATCCACATTGGATGCAATTTAAAAGTGATGTTACAAATCTTGAACTTTGTGTAACCAATTGTCCCGATGCAGAACTTATGGGAAATGCAATAATTTCAAATGTAGGTTTACAAAATTATACATCAATTCAAAGTGCTGCACAAAAAATGGTAACTGTAACAACAAAATATTTTCCCAAAAATTCAATTTTATGATATAATAAAGCCATGAAAATAGAAAATCTTGATAAAACTTTAACTTTAGAAAATAACGGTGGATTAACATTTTTCTTTGTTGGAGTTGGTAGTGCCTTTGCAAAAGCTCATTTTCAAAATAATATTTTAGTTATAAAAGGCTTTGATCATCTTTTAATTGATTGTGGAACTTTGTGCCCCTACGCATTGTGGAATTATGGAATAAATACTTCAAGTATAAAAAATCTATTAATTACACACTCCCACGCAGATCACATTGGAGGATTAGAAGAAGTTGCTCTAATGGGAAGATATATTTCTAAAACCAAACCTACAATGGTTATTTCTGATGAATACAAAAAAATCCTTTGGGAACAATCTTTAAAAGGTGGAAATGCCTATAGCGAATATAAAAACGGAGAATATCTAGGTTTTGACGATTATTTTTATCAAATTAAGCCAACTCTTATAAATAAAAAACCACGACCTATTTATCAAGCTAAAGTTGGTTCAATTGATATTAAAATGTTTAGAACAATGCACATTCCAGAAACTGCAAAATCTTGGAAAGAATCTTTTTATTCTATAGGTGTTTTAATAGATGATAGGATTTTATTCCCTAGTGATACAAGATTTGATCCTGATTTAATCTATGGAATGTTAGAAGCATACCCAACAATTGAATACATCTTTCATGATTGTCAATTTTATCCAGGTGGAGTTCACGCATATTATCATGATTTAAAAACATTACCTCCAGAAATTCGTAGCAAAATGTTTTTATGCCATTATGGAGATAATTTTAGCCAAGAAAATCCAATAAAAGATGGATTTGCAGGTTACGCACAACAAGGAGTATATTACAATTTCGATGAATAATTCAGATTTATTTGACAGGATACAATTTAAACAACAAGCAAAACTCAGATTAAGAAAATCTTGGACATTGCCAGTAGTTATCACCTTAATTTTTTATGTAATGTTTTTTATAATCAATAAAGATTCATTTCAGTTTGATTTACCAGATTTTACGTCCATAGAAAATTTTTCTTATTCTTACAGTTTTAATTTAGTTCCAAAAGATGATGCAATTCCACTATCTTGGACAACATCAATTATTAATCAAATTTTATTAGGAATTTTCAGCATTGCCTTTGCAAAGTTTTTTTTGGATATGAGAAACAAAAATCCTATTGAATTTCAAGATTTCTTAAATGCACTTTCCCTATGGCTAAAAGGAATTTTAAGTCATTTATGGTTCATGTTATGGATAATTTTATGGTCATTTCTGTTTTTTATTCCAGGAATAATAAAAGCCTTTTCATATTCCCAGATGAAATACATTTTAGCAGAATTTCCTGACGTATCAATTCCAGAAGCCATGAAAATCAGCATGAAAATCACAAAAGGTTACAAATGGGATTTATTTATAATGTATTTAAGTTTCTTAGGTTGGATGATTTTATCATCTTTAACTTTTGGAATTGGATTTTTATGGCTATTTCCTTACATGAATTTATCTTTTGCAAATGCGTATAAATTTTTACTAGGAAACGCTCTAAACAAGAACAGAATTACAATGGAAGAATTATATCATACTCAAGGAGAAAAATAATGAGCGACGAAATGAATCAAAATCAAGAAAAACAGGAAGTTGTGAATAATCCACAAAAGTCCCCAAAAAAGAAAAAATCTAAAAATAAAGGTTTATTAGTTTTCATAATAATCATAGTTTTAGTTTTAGCTTTTGGAATTTTCAAGGATTTTTTTGCTAAAAATACATCATTAAACCTTGTTGCAAAAAACGGAAAAAATTACATTGCAGAATTATATATTGAAGGAACAATTCAAGAAGAAAATGAAAGCTACAATCAAGCTTGGTTATTAGAAACCATCAATACATTAAAAAATGATGTTTCAAATGTAGGAATTATGCTTTTTATAAATTCCCCAGGTGGAGCCGTTTACGAATCAGACCAAGTTTACTTATCCCTTCTTGATTACAGCCAAAATAAACCTGTTTGGGCATATCTTGGAGCAACAGCCGCTTCAGGAGGATATTATATCGCCTGTTCAGCAGAAAAAATAATTGCAAACAGAAATACCCTTACAGGTTCCATTGGAGTAATTGCAGGACAATCTATAGATTTATCAGAATTTATGGCAAAGCATGGTGTAAAAATGAATACATTTACTGCGGGAAAAAACAAGAATATGTTAAACATAGATCAGCCTGTTACACAAGAACAGAAAGACATTATGCAATCTGTTGCTGATGAATGTTATGAACAATTTACTCAAATTGTTTCTACAAGCAGAAATTTATCAAAAGAAAAGGTTACTCAACTTGCAGACGGTAGAATTTATACCGCACAACAAGCCTTAAAACACAAACTTATTGATGAAATTTTAACTTATGAAGAAGCAAAAACACAAATGAAAATTTATTTTACTGATATTAAAGATTTAACTTTTACAGAATTTAGATACACAAAAGAAAAATCATTTTATAACTACCTTTTTGATATGTACTCAAATATATTAGGAACAACATCCAAATCTAACCTTGTAGAAAAAATAATCATAGAAAGCTATAAAATGAACTATCCTGCATATCTTCATATTAAATAATTTTTTTTAATATATAAGTGCTAATTTAAAATAAAACACCGTTTTAAGTTGCAATTATTTCAACTTAAAACGGTGTTTTTTTTATTCATAAGTTTATAAAGATTCAATAATTTTATATACAGAATCTGCAATTTCAACAAGATTGAGAGGTTTTATAAAATAATGCAAAGCTCCCATTTCCTTAAATTTTTCTATAATTGATTCTTCTTTTGAAGCTGTCATTACACAAACAATTGGTTTACCATAATCTTCAGAAGTGTTTATTTTTTTATATAAATCTTCACCATTAACACCTGGTAAATCCAAGTCTAGCAAAATAATATTTGGCTTTTTTTCGCCTATAATAGTACCAGCTTCAAAGCCATCAAAGGCTTGATAAATTGTAGAATTCGGAAATTCTTTTTCTAAATATTTAGTAACAACTTGATTTAATCCTTTATCATCATCAACAACTAAAATTGAAGCAGAAAGAGGTCTATTATTCTGATAAGAATCTAAAACATCTACAGGAATTTTCATATTTCTTTCTTTCATAAAATCAACTAAATCTTCAAGATAAATTCTATATTGACCACCAGGTGTAGAAAATGCTTTTAAATATCCGTTACGAATCCAATTAATTGCTGTTTGATTTACAACACCACAGATATTGGCAACTTCGAGTGCGGAATAAACTATTGTTTTATTTGAATCTTTATTCATATTACTCCCCAAATAATTATACTTATAGTATAACAATAATAATAATTTATTTCAAACAAAAAACTTATTTTAGTTATCTATATAATTTTTACGATATTCTTTTATCATTGATAAAGAAAATCCCCATGAAATCAATTTTTTATCAATTTTTTCTTGAGACATATTCTGTCTTAAACATTTTGAAAAAGCTTTTTCTAACATGTCTAATTCTGAAAATTCCTCATAAAATTCAGATAATGCATCTTGTGCAATATCTTTTGAAACACCACGAGATATTAAATGTTGAAAAAGTTTTATACATCCTTCTGATTTTGAAATTCTTCGATTTCTTAACCATGAAATTGCATATCGATAATCTGATAGATAATTTTTACTTTCAAGATAATCTAACGCAATATTTATACAATCTTGTTTATGTCCTTTCTTTTGAAGTTTCTGTGTTAACAAAAAACGACTATGCTCACTACGATTTAAGTAATTCAATGCATCACGTTCTGCTAAAAATGCAAATCCTGCAAAAATTAATTCTTCTGTTTCTTCTTCGTTAAATTCTTGATTAGCAACTAACCTTATAGGATTTATCGAAGTTAAATATTTTGTTCGAATAAAAAAAGAAGGTCCCTTGGAAGGTAATATTTTTACACAACCTTCAGAGACCTCTTCTACCGAACCAATAATCATACACAAAGTTCCAGATTGTAATGAGTTCTGTTCAAAACTATTATTTTCTGAAACCTGCATAAAAATATAGACTTAGCGTTTACTGAATTGGAATCTTCTACGAGCACCACGTTGACCGTATTTTTTGCGTTCAACCATACGTGGATCACGAGTAAGATAACCGTTTGCTTTCAATGATGCATAATTTGCTTGATCTACTTGTGTTAAAGCTCTTGCAATACCATGTAAACAAGCACCTGCTTGACCATTAAGACCACCACCAACAACATTGATAAGTAAGTCATATTTATTTTCAGATGATGTTACCATTAATGGCTGACGAACAACTTGAACTTGTTCTGCTGTAGCAAAATAATCTGCAACATCTTTTCCGTTTACAACAATTTTACCAGAACCATCTCGTACAAAAACACGAGCTGTTGCTGTTTTTCTTCTTCCTGTTCCAATAGCAATATTTTTTACCACGATAGACTCCTAACCTTATACTTCCAAAGACTGTGGGTTTTGTGCTGCGTGTGTATGTTCTGCACCTGCAAACACTTTCAAATTTGACAATAATTTACGTCCTAAAGGTCCTTTAGGAAGCATACCTTTTACAGCCAACATAATAGGATCTTCTGGGTGTCTTTCAATTTTCTTTTCAAAAGTAAAAGATTTTAAACCACCTACATAACCTGTATGATGATAGTACATTTTATCAGTTTTTTTAGAACCTGTTACGGCTACTTTTGCTGCGTTTATAACAACTACATAATCACCCATTTCTTTATACCAACCAAGATATGCTATTTTACAAGCTTTCCTAATTTTTGAATCTATTGGTGTATAATAAATTCCATTGTAGCTTACACTTGAATTAAAGTCTATTCCATTTTCAGCACAGAATACTGTTCTTTTTTCTTTTGTACTGATATTTATTAAATATCTTAATAATACTCCATATTTAGTATCTGCATTATCTGTGGTTTTAATAAATGAAGCAAATTGACCACCAGCCCAATTCCCACTTCCAGAAGCTGCAAATACAGGTGCAGATTGACTAAATAATGTTATGATTAATAATATTAGAGCTAATATTTTTTTGCTCTTTAATATCTTCTTCATTCTTTTTTCCTCCTTTAAATCAAAATCCTAATAAATCCTTAAAGCTCATCAGCTTTTTCGGCTCCGGCTTTATGTAATCGTAGCCACCTGTGGGACCGTTTTATTTAAGTATCTTATAC
>CALBXN010000168.1 GCA_937890485.1 uncultured Treponema sp. | reverse complement strand
ACCAAAATCATTTTTGTACATTTCTTTTTTTATAGAAAGATTTCCATCTCTTGTAAAAAAAGAACCATTTCTTGCATTACGAGTTGGCAAAACGCAATCAAACATATCAATTCCGTTTTCAACTGCTTCCAAAATATAATCTGGAGTTCCAATTCCCATAACATATTTTGGTTTATCTTCTGGCAAAAACTCTACAGTATGAGAAAGAATATCTGTATACACATTAAATTCTTCACCTACCGAAAGTCCTCCGATGGCAATTCCTGGTAAATCTTGTTCAGATACAAACTCTGCACTTTGTTTTCGTAAATCTTTAAAAAAGTTTCCTTGCACAATTGGAAATAACAAACCAGAATAATTATTTATATTTTTCTGATTTAACCACTCTTTCTTTGCTCTTAAAAGCCAATCATTTGTAATTCTTAACGCTTCAACTGCCTGATTATGTTCAATTCCAAAACCAGTACAAACATCAAGTTGCATTTGAATATCAGAATTAAATTGACGCTGAACATTTACAACAGACTCTGGTGTTAAAAAATGTTTTGAACCATCAATATGGCTTTGAAAAGTAACGCCATCTTCTTTTATTTTTCTAAATGAAGAAAGTGAAAAAACTTGAAAGCCTCCAGAATCAGTTAAAAAATTTTTATTCCATCCTGTAAAACCGTGTAGCCCTCCTGCTTTTTCTAACAAATCACTTCCTGGTCTTAAATACAAATGATATGTGTTTGCAAGAATGATTTCAAAACCAATTTCATCTAAAGAATCTTTTGAAACTGCTTTTACAGTTGCATTAGTTCCAACTGGCATAAACACTGGAGTTTTTACATCTCCATGTGGCAAATGTAAAACACCTGTACGAGCTTTTGAGTTACAATCTCTATGTAATTTTGTAAAAATTGATTTCATAAACTATGTCCTTGCAAATTTTAATAAAACAATACTTAAAACAACAAATATTATAACAGGAAACCAAGCACCAATAACAGGAGAAACATAACCAAATTGAGCAAGCAGCATCGTTACCATTTGCATAACATAAAATGCAACTGCCGCAGATAAAGAAAAAACTAAACTCATAAGTAAAACATTTTTTCGAGTTTTACCAGAAAGTCCGATAGAAAGAAAAACAACAATAAAGACTACAAATGGAAAGGAAAATTTCTTGTAATATTCAGAAAGTTCTTCGTTATAGTCCACACCAATTCGCTTTAAATGAGCAATATATTCTTTTGTATCATTTATATTTACGGTTGTAACATCAGTTACATTACGCTGAAAAGTTTCAGGTCCTTCATCAATAAAAGCATAGGACATATCATAAATTTGTTTAATATTATTTTGTTCTAGTTTATAAATTTTTACACCAAACAAATTCCAAACATCATTTGACCACAAAGCAGAATCGGCTCTAACAATATAATCTAAAGATAAATCATCTTTACGTTGAACAATATAAATTCCATGTAAACGTTTGTGAGCATCATCATAATATTCTGCTTTGTAAACTCGTAAACCTTCATCACCAAGAATAACTATTCTATCATTATTTTTAGAAGTTCCTGTTTTCAATAATTTATCTTGTAATTCATTTTTTTGTTTTAAGGTTGAAACAACAACTTTATCTTCAAAAAATAAAAATCCTATAGAAAGAAAAAAAGCAATTATCAATAAAGGTAAAGTAAATTTGAAAAGTGAAACACCTGAAGCAAAAATTGAAGTTAATTCATTTTTAGCATACAAATCACTTAATGTATAAGAAGTTGCAAATAAAATTGCCATAGGAATTGAAAATGACATAGCTTTAGGAATATACAAAAATTCAACCTTAAACATATCAGCAGGAGAAATTTGTTGTGTAATATAATTCCAAAGATTCATAAACAAATCTATCATTACAAGAATGAACGAAAAGAAAAAAAGCGAACCTAAAAAAATTGGAATAAATTTTTTCAAAAGATATTTTACAAATGTCATTTTATTTTTTTACCAAGAAGAATATAAATATACAACCAAAAATACCAACAAGTAAATTAGGTAACCACATTGAAACAAAACCATTCATTCCGTTTCTTAAACCAAAAATTTGACCTAAAGTCATTAAAGACCAATATAAAACTGAAATTAAAATTCCAATAATCAAACCGATTGTTTGACCATTGTGTTTTCCAAAAAGAATTGCCAAAGGAAAAGCTAAAAGCGCAAAAAAGATAGAACCAAATGGCAAAGAAAATTTTTTATGATATTCAAGATTATAAGTATTCAAAGTTCTTTTACTTGAAGTTCCTTTAGCTTTTAATTTATTAATATATTGTTTTAAATCGTAAGAAGTCATTTCTCTAGGATTTGTTCCAGAAGAACCTGAAGAAATAAATTGACTTGCAAAAATATTCATCGTTGTATAATCTGAAATTATATATTCATAAGTATCTTTGTCATCATTATCAAACTGAATAACAGCAGGATTCTTCATTCTTAATTGCATCATAATTGTAGAATCACTTGGATCTAAAAGTTCTGTGCTACTAGCTACAATTAATCTTTGATTTCCTTCTTGATCTGTATCAAACAATAATAAATCAGAAACATTTCTATCGTTTACTTCTCCAATTACCAAAATTGAATTAGAAGTTTTTTTAATAGAATTAGATTCCATTTCAACATTTGGATTTGAAAAAATAATTTCTTTATACAATTTGTTATATTGAATTGTTCCTAAAGGTAAAAGATAGTCATTAACAAAAAACGAACCTAAAGAAATTAAAACACCTAATACAATGACAGGTAAACTTAATCTAAAAAATGATGTTCCGGTTGCACGCAAAATCAAAATTTCGTTATCAGTCATCAATCGCCCCATACACATTAAAAAACCAACCAAAGTTCCAAAAGGAGCTGATTGAGCAATGATAAATGGTAATGAATAAGTCATTAATTTCATAACTTGCATAATCGGTACATGTTTACGCAAAATATCTTGAACTAAAAGTAAAATCTGATTACAGAAAAATACTAAAAAGAAAAATAAAAACGCAATAGTAAAATAAAGCATAAGTTCTTTTACTAAATACCTCATCATGATATGAGAATTTGATTTAAAAATCTTTTCATTTATAAAAGTAAAAAATGATTTAAATTTAACAAGTACACCTTTACATTCCATAAAATCACATCCTTCCTGTAGAACCAAAACCACCTTCTCCCCGAAGAGTTGAAGAAAGATTTTCTACAATTTCAAATTCACATTGTACAACAGGAGCAACAACCATCTGTGCAATTCGATCTCCATTTTTTATTTCAAAATCTTCATCACCTAAATTTATTAAGACTACTTTTACTTCGCCACGATAATCTGCATCAATTGTTCCTGGAGCATTTAAACATGTAACGCCATAATTCAAAGCTAATCCAGAACGTGGCCTAATTTGAATTTCATATCCATAAGGAATTTCAAAAAAAAGTCCTGTAGGAACTGCAAAACGTTGTCCTTTTTTTAATACAATAGGTTCTTTTATATAAGCACAAATATCAGCTCCTGCAGAACCTATAGTTTTATATTCAGGTAAAATAACATCATCTTGAATTTTACATTTAACACAAACATTAGATAAACTACTATCTTTGCACATCTTCAAAATCCTTCAAAATAATTTTTCTATCTGAACTTTTTATTTTAGGTCCATAAATGATTAAAGATTTTTTTAAATTTACTTTTATATTGTTTATAAAATCATATAAATCTTGTACAGAAATTTTTTCTATTTTTTTTATTATATCTTCATGAGAATATTGTTCATAACCACTAAAATAAAATCTTGCCATCTGCTTCATTCTTTGTTCCATGTCATCGCTAGACATAATTTCTTCACCACAAAGATGTTGTTTAGCATAATTTAATTCTTGCTCAGTAATTTCATTTACAAAAAATTCATCAACTTTTTTTATTAAATTATTTGCAACATTTAAACAATTTGATTTTGAAGAAGTTGCATAAAAGCACCAAAATCCACAATCAATAAAAAGATTTACAAAACTGTACACATTATAACAGAATCCAGAATTTTCACGTAAAGACTGAAAAAGCCTTGAACTCATCGTATCACCAATTATTGCGTTTAAAACAGCTAATACTAAACTTTGTTCAAAATTAATTTTTGGATTTAAACTATATAACAAAAAAAACTGTTCTTGCTGAAAATCAGCACTAATAAAATCCACACCAGTATGCCAAATAGGGTTTGGCAAAATTTCAGTTTTTTCAAAATTAGTTCTATCAGGAAAATTTTTTACACACTCATAAATTTCATCTTGATTAAAATTTCCTGCAACAGAAATTGTTAAAGGTCCAGATTTTACAAACTTATTATACCAATCAAATAAATCTTCTCTTGTAATTGATTCAACATCTGTAACACTACCAGAAATATTTAGTGCAATAGGATTATCCTTCCAGATTGAAGAAAAAACTGCGTCCATAGCAACTTCTTCTGGATCATCAAGGGAAGAAATAATTTCACTTTGAATTACAGTTCTTTCTTTTTCAACTTCGCTTGGTAAAAAAGTTGAATCATAAATCATTTGAGAAATTACAGACAAGGCTTGTTTAGCATAAAAACAAGGAACAACACAATAAACACACATTTGTTCTCGTTCAGTAAATGCGTTTATGTATCCTCCGATTTTATCAAATTCAACTGCAATATCAAAGGCACTACGAGTTGAAGTTCCTTTGAACAACATGTGTTCTACAAAATGAGTAATTCCTTGGTTTCCAGAAGTCTCATATCTAGAACCAACAGAAAACCAAAAACCGATTGCAACGGTTTTAGCTGTAGCAATCGGTTCTGTTATGAGAACTGCCTTATTCTGCAAAATTTGCTGAAAAATTGGCATCTTTTCTTATTTATTTTGACCTTCTAAAGCATCAATGTAAGAAAGATTAAGTCTTCCCATTTTATCAATTTCGATAAGTTTTACAGGAATTTGTTGTCCTTCTGAAACAACATCATTTACCTTTTCTACTCTTGCTCTAGAGAGTTTTGAAATATGACACAAACCTTCTTTTCCAGGAAGAATCTCAACGAAACATCCAAAATCCATAATTCGTTTTACTGTTCCGTTATAAATTGTTCCAACTTCAGGATCTTCTACGATACCTTTAATTGCAAGTTTTGCACCATCAGTTGATTTTCCTGTTTTTCCGTAGATTGTAACAGTTCCATCATCGTCAGTATTGATTGTAACTCCGTATTGAGCAGAAATTGCTTTAACAGTTTTTCCACCAGGTCCAATTAAAGCACCGATTTTATCAACTGCAATTTTCATTTTTTCAATTTTTGGAGCATATTCACTTACTTGATCAGCTGGTTTAGAAATTGTTTGATTCATAATTCCAAGAATGTGAAGTCTTGCACGTTTTGCTTGAGCAAGTGCTTTTTGCATAATTTCTTTTGTAACACCTGCAATCTTAATATCCATTTGGAAACCAGTAATTCCGTCTTCAGTTCCAGCAACTTTAAAGTCCATATCACCAAGATGGTCTTCTTCTCCAAGAATATCAGAAAGAATTGCATATTTTTCGTAATGGTCGCCTTCTGTGATAAGTCCCATAGCGATACCTGCAACAGGCTTTTTCATTGGAACACCAGCGGCTAACATACACAATGTACCACCACAAACTGATGCCATTGATGAAGAACCGTTTGATTCCATAATTTCTGAAACAACACGAATTGTGTAAGGGAATTCTTCTCGGGTTGGTACCATTGGTTCAAGAGAAGGACGAGCCAAATTTCCGTGACCGATTTCACGACGACCTGTACCCATTCTTCCACATTCACCTACTGAGTATGGAGGAAAGTTATAGTGAAGAATAAAGTGTTCTCTTCTATCTCCATCGATATCATCAAGAATTTGTTCATCAAGAGCAGTTCCTAAAGTTGCAACTGCTAAAGATTGAGTTTCACCACGAGTAAAGATTGCAGATCCGTGTGGACGAGGAAGAACATCAATTTCACAAGAAATAGGACGGATATCTTCCAAACCACGACCGTCAACACGAAGCCCTTTATCTAAGATACCTTTTCTAAGGATGTTGTATTGCATATCATCAAACAACGCATTGAAAAGTTTTTTCTGAATATCATCTTCAAGTTGTTCTGCATATTTTTCT
>CALBXN010000167.1 GCA_937890485.1 uncultured Treponema sp. | reverse complement strand
CCACGGTGTATTCTTGGGTTCAATCGTAGGTTCAGAAGTTACAGCAGCTGTTATCTCTGACCAAGTTGGACAAGTTCGTCGTGACCCATTCGCTATGTTGCCATTCTGTGGATACAACATGGGAGATTACTTCCAACACTGGATTAACATCGGTAAAAAATCAACAGCTGATAAATTGCCAAAAATCTTCTATGTTAACTGGTTCAGAAAAGATGAATCAAATGACAAACTTCCTGGTGGATTCATGTGGCCAGGATACGGTGATAACAGCCGTGTTCTTGCTTGGATTTTTGACCGCTGTAACGGAAAAGACAACTTTGTTGAAACAGCTATTGGATATATGCCAAAAGAAGGTGCTCTTAACCTTGAAGGTCTTGATGATGTTTACAAAGCAAACATTCCTGCAATCACAAGTGTTGATAAAGAAGGTTGGCTAAAAGAAATCGAAGACATTCGTACAAAACATTATCCAAAATTTGGAACACACCTTCCAAAAGAACTTACAGCAGAGTTGGATAAACTTGAAGCAAATCTTAAAAATATGTAATTTCTAAAACGCAAAGTTAGCGTATAAGAGATGCAAAAATCCCTTGGAATTGAATTTCAATTTTCAAGGGATTTTTTTTCTTTAAGTTGCTTCATAAAAAATATTAAAAAAGGAATTGAAGTTAAAAAGGTTAAAAAATCAGAAACGGTTTGTGAAATTATCATTCCGTTTATTCCAAAAATTCTAGGTAAAAGTAAAATTGCTGGAATAAAGTAAATTCCTTGTCTGTTGCAAGATAAAAATGTTGCAGAAGTAATTTTCCCAGTGGCTTGTAAAAGCATATTAGTTGCAACAATAAAGGCATGTAAAGGCATTACAGATAATTGAAAACGCAAAGTTTTTACACCAATATTTATCACTTCTGAGTCATTTCTAAAAGATGCAATAAGTTTTTCTGCAAAAATTCCACATATTGTAGAAACTATTAACATTACAAAAAAGCCAAGTCCTAAAGTAAACCAATATGATTTTTTTACTCGCTCAAAACGTTTTGCACCATAATTGTATCCAGCTACAGGAGTAAAGCCCTGTCCAATTCCTATCATAATGGAAGCGATAAACATAACGATTTTTGTAACAATAGACATGGCAGCAACAGCACCATCAGAATAGAAAGAAGCCTCTCGATTTAACAAAATTGCTGCAACACTAGCTAAACCTTGTCTTGTTAAAGAAGGTAATCCTGTAGAACAAATCAATAGAAAATCTTTTATGTGCTTTGTAATATAACTTGGAAGTAGAGAGCAAATTGTTTTCTTTTGTAAAAACCAAGAAAGTAATATGAAAAAACTTATACTTTGGCTAACTAAAGTTGCAATAGCAGCCCCTTTTATTCCAAGTTTTAATCCAAAAATAAAAACTGGGTCTAAAATGATATTAAGCACACCACCAGTTGCAAGCGCAATCATAGAAAAGAATGACTTGCCTTCTGAACGCAAAATGTTATTCATCACAAAGGATGCACACATAAGAGGCGCTCCATAGAAAATAAAACTTGCATAAGATTCAGCATAGGGCAAAACATCAGAAGATGCACCAAAAAATTTCATCAAGGAATCAGAAAAAATCAATCCCAAAATTGCAATTATGAGTCCGATAAATAAGGCTGAATAAAATGCAGTTGCTGAAAAAATTGAAGCTTCTTTATTTTTTTGCTCTCCAAGTTTTCTTGAAATTAAACTAGCACTTCCCATCCCAAGTGTAAAACCGAAGGATTGAATTATAGTCATGATAGGAAAAACTATTCCTACTGCTGCACTTGCTTGTGTACTAATTTTAGAAACAAAAAAGGTATCTGCCATGTTATAGACAGAAGTAACCAACATAGAAATAACAGTTGGACCTGCAAGTTTTAATATCAACTTAGAAACAGGTGTTTCTATCATTTTTTGATAATCTTTTTCAGATTGTGTACTAGCAGTAGAGGTCATGTTTAAAAAATTATATTACTTTTGGATAACGTCTATTTTCGTCTTTTTCTGCAGGACGATACAGAATTGCAACATTTCCAATTATTCTAACTAAAGTTGCATTAGTTTTATCATTAGTTTCATTATGAAATTAGCTGTTGAAAGGAAAATATTATATGATAGAGATTAATAATATCACAGTTGAATATGATAGACCTTTATATAAAAAACAGAGTATCCTCTTAAAACCAAATGAAATCACTCTTATTAAAGGACCTAGCGGTTCTGGTAAAACAACACTATTATATATTATAGGAATGTTAATAAAACCTAAAGGATGTGTTTATAAATATAATTCTCAGCCCATAAAAGATAAAAAAAGATATCAAAGGAATATTTCTTATGTTATGCAGAACAATGATTTAATCGATTATTTGACTGTAGAAGAGCATTTTCATTTATCCACAAGTCAGCAGAATATTTCAGAAGATGAAATGAATGATATTCTTAAGTATGTCGATTTAGAAATATCTTTAGATCAAAAGATTGATTCCTTATCTACTGGA
>CALBXN010000166.1 GCA_937890485.1 uncultured Treponema sp. | reverse complement strand
GATGATGTGTTTATGGAGCCAACGGCTTGGAGCTTTCTAAAAAGCATTTCGCGTAAAGTATTATCGGGAGACATAGATGCATACTTGGAAACTATTGAAAAAATGCGTCCTGTTGATGATTTATTGGATTATGGAAGTGATTTTGAATTTGGTACTGATAATCCAAATTCGATGGAAGTTGAATTTCGCATAAATGCCCATAATATGTTACCGGATGCAAATCTAGTTGGTTCGGAAACTTACGAACAGATATTTAAAGAATATGTATGTGCAAGTTCAATTAGAGTTGCTCGTGATCTATTTGCATTGCTGCCTGTTAAATATGTAATTGTATATGCGAAAAAAGAAGATGAAGTAGTACAGGATAATTTTGATGGCACTACTACTTCAAAATCTTCTGATGATACTGAAAAACAAGATGATTTGCAAGATAAAAAATTTATTGAACAGAAAGAATTCTCAATTGTAAAAGAACTAGCAGAGGTTGAAGTAGTTGAAGAAGAGCCTGAACTTTTATTTATGTCAGATATATTTGACGAAGATGAAAGTGTTATTGCTGACTCTTTACAAGAAACTGAAAATTCAGATAATGTAAATTCTGATTTGGCTGTTTACGACGATACAGATTTATTAGAGCAAGCAAAAACAGCTTATTCAGAAAAAGATTATTCAAAGTCTTTATCACTTGTGAATAAATTTTTAGAGACAAGTAGTTGTTCTGTAGATGAAGCTTTATATTTAAAAGGTCAAATTTTAGAAAAGCCTTTTGAGCAACGTAATATTAGAGATGCTTTAGAATGTTACAAACTAGTGATATCAACTTATCCTCAAAGTGATTTATGGGATAAATGTGATGAAAGAATAAAATATATTCAAAGATTTTATTTTAATATTCGATAATTTTTTTATTTTTTACATTTAAATTTCAATTTTTTCTCTATAATATATTTATGAAGTTTTTAGACAGAATTATGTATTTAAATTTTTCATTATTGGAAAAAATTTCAAAATTTATTCGAAATGATAAATGTGTCATTTGTTCTAAAAAAACACATATGCTTCCACTTTGCTCACATTGTAATAATACTTATTTGAATTTTAATTATTCAGCCAAACGTTGTTCAAATTGTGGTAAAATTCTAGTGAGTGAAGAAAATATCTGTACAGATTGTAGAGAAAATCCTGTAATAAATAATATTTACAAAATAATTCCAATGTTTTCATATAGATTATGGAATAAAGAATTATTATTTAAATGGAAAATTCAAGGTTATAGAAATTTTGCGTATATTTTTGCAAAAAAAATATTGGAAATATACAATGAATACTTTAAGGATTATGTAATTGTTCCTGTTCCACCTCGTCCTGGGAAAATAAAAAAACAAGGTTGGGATCAAATAAATGATATAATGAATTTTTTAAGAAAAATATCAAAAATAAAAATTATGAATTTACTTGAAAGGACAGAATCAGTACAACAAAAAAAACTAAACAGAGAACAACGTCTCGCAAATAAAGATTCTTATATACTAAAGAAAAAATATTTAAATACAAAACTACCAAGTAAAATTGTCATTATCGATGATATTCTTACAACAGGCGTTACCTTAGAAAATTGTGCAATTACACTAAAAAATGCAGGAATAAATACTGTAGGTGCAATTACAGTATATATTGCAGATTAATTTATATCAAAGAATTATTTTCTAAATATTCAATACTTTTATTAAAATCGCTCCAATGTTCTATAATCAAATAAGGATTATGGTTGCAATTTTTTAATTCATTTATAAAAGAGATAAAATCAATTTTTCCTGTTCCTAAAGGATTATGTGAATCTGCTGTTCCATCATTATCGTGAAGATGAACTGTTGCAATTTCAATTTCATGTTTTGTTAATTCTTTTACATAAAAATCTGGTGTAATTCCATTAACAAAAGAATGTCCTGTATCAATAGTTGCTGAAAAAGCATTTTTTGTTTCAGAATATTCTAAAACTTTTTTTGCTTCAATCATAAATCCTAAATAATCAATTCCGTAAATTTTATGTGTGTTTGGAATTGTATTTTCAATACTTAACTTTGATTCATTTTCGTGAGCAATGTTTACAAGTTCCTTTAATAAATCATAGGATAGGGTATTAAAATGAACTGTAATTGTTTTAGGCTTCAAATAATTGATAAAAGCATAAAATTCTTGTTGTTCTCCATGTGATAATTCAAAAAAATTAATTGGAAGATGTATCGTAAAAATTAAATCATTGTTATTTTTGATAGTTGACAACAAATTATATGTTTCTTCTGGGATATCTGACGGTGACCAATTATCAAAAAATATATCAAATGTGTTAACTCTTTGATTTAATGTTGTGTAAATTTCATCTTTTAATTGAAGCCCATTATATATGGAACTTTGTAATCCTAAATTCATATTTCCTCTAACTTATTATCTTTGTACTTTTGATGAATATAAATATTTGAAGTAATCCATATCAGTGCTGTATGTAACATCAAAGTCTGGAATTGTTTTTTTGTATGATTCTAAGCTTTGCCAAAAAGCATAAAATTCTGGGTCAACAGAGTAGGCTTGTGCATAAATTTTTGAAGCTTCTGCATCTGCTTGTCCTTTTATTTCTTGTGCTTTTTTATAAGCTTCTGATTCAATTTCTAATTTGTCTTTTTCAAGTTTACCAAGCCAGTCTTTCTTTTTTCCTTCACCGATTGAACGATAACCTTTTGCAACTTGATTTCTATCTTTAATCATTCTGTTGTAAACACTTTCTGTCATTTCATCAGAATATTTAATTTGACGAGGAACCACATCAATCAATTCAATCCCGTATTCTGGAATCATTTTACGTGCTTCTTCAGCCATTTCTAGTGTTAATTGACGGCGCCCTTTTGTTATTGATTCTGAATTTGTAGAAACATTTATGATTGAGTCAATTTGAGCTGCTGTATCGTCAGTTGGATTTCCTTCTGATAAAGTTTGTTCTGTGTTTAATAATGTTTTTTCATTTATCAAGTTTGATGAACGAACAACTTCACTTAATTTATTTTGTGTAATAATTGTTCTTGTTGCGGAGTCTATAATATCACTCAAACGAATATTTGCTGCATCCAGAGTTTTAAATGATTGATAAAATTGTTCTGGATCAGAAATTCGCCATCTACTTGTTGTATCAACTATGATAAATTGATTTTCTTTTGTAGGAATTCTTTGTGCATCACCATCTAAAGACAATATCAATTTTGGATACGTAACTACAATATCAACAAATGGTACTTTGAAATATAGACCTGCTTCTGTATGTGTGTTTACTATTTTACCAAATCTAGTAACTACTACTTGAGAGCCTTCGTTTACAACATAAAAAGGTCCCATCATCATAAAAATAACAAGAGCAATAAGGATTACACCAAAAACTACATAAATTTTATTAGCCTTTTTCATTATTGTTTTTCTCCTGTAACTACTTTTGTATTATTTAAATTTTTTATAGGTAAAAGATTTTCTAATTCTTTGTCTATAAGGACAGAACCCTGTTTTGCTTTAAAAATTTCTTCCATCATTTCTAAGTATAATCTTTCTCTTGTGATAGATGGAGATTTAACATATTCTTTGTAAATTGCTGAAAATCTAGCAACATCACCTTTTGCTCTGTTTACTCTATCTATTGCGTATCCTTCTGCAATTTGCACTTGTTGGTCTGCAATACCTCTTGAAAGTGGAATTTGAGCATTGTAAGCTTCTTTCCCTTCGTTGATGTATCTTTCCATGTCTTGACTTGCTTTGTTTACATCCTCAAATGCATCTTGAACACCCTTTGGAGGAACAACATTTTGAAGTTGAACAGCAATTACATTTATTCCTAAACCAAGTTGTTCATAATTTTGATTCATAAGACGTTGGGCTTCAGTTTGAATAGCAGAACGTTCAAGTCCCATTACATCTAAAATTGCTCTATCTCCAACTAAAGTATTAACAACTGATTGTGAAATATCTCTAATAGTCTGTCTTTTTTCTTTTACATTGAAAAGCCAATCTGAAGGATTTACAATTCTGTATTGGATAATCCATTCAACATCAACAATATTTAAATCTCCAGTAAGCATTGTTGATTCTTTTGAAAGATTACTTAATTGAGATTTTGATATATTTCTATCTGTTGTAAAACCAAATTGTTCTGTTTGAACAACTTTTACAGGTACATTATAGTTTTTTTCAATTCCGAAAGGTAATTTTAAATGTAATCCAGGACCTACAGTAGTTTGATACTTTCCAAATCGAGTGATAACTGCTTGTTCTGTAGCATCAACTTTGAAAAAACTTGAAAATAAAACAACTCCAATAATTAAAATAAAAACAATAATAGAGATAGTTGTTCCTGTAACATTCTTCTTTTTTCTTTTAGGTGTTACGTTTTCAACATTTTCATCCATAAAAAATATTGCCTCCAAAAATTACATATAATTTAAATTATTAACGATTACAACTAACTATTATAAAGTACTAACAATATGAAAAAAAATCAATAAAAAAAGAATTAACAAAGAGGCGAAAAAACATTCGCCTTTTTATTTTGTTTATGATAGAATTTTCAATAACCAAAATACTTTATCCGCTCGGAAATAAAAAGATATTTATGCTTTTACTTGCTTTGCCCGGATTTATTATAGCAGTAAATAATTTTCCGTTTATATCGTATTTCGCAGGGGATTGCCGAATAGAGCAAGGCATAGGTAATATACTTTTTTATGCCTTGATATGTTTTGGTGTTGGATTCTTTGAAGAAATGGCATTCAGAGGTTGTGTTTTTATGCTGTTTTTGAAAAAACGAACCGAAAGTAAGCTTCGCATATTTTTGGCAATAGTCTGGTCTTCTGTTGTTTTTGGCGTTATCCATCTTGTAAATATATTTATAATGATAGCAAAGAAGGAAAACCTTGCCCAAAATGTAATGAAGGTAAATTATTATTAAGAAAATCAAGATTTGGTAGATTCTATGCATGTAGTTCATATCCAAATTGTGATTATCATGAATCATTAAAAGAACCAGGTAAATAAACAATCTGGTTCTTTATTATTTTTTTGTATAGATGTATAATTTATATGGGTAATAATTATGGAAATAGCAATCAAAAAATACATAGACTATATAAAATATACAAAAAGATTTAGTGATCAAACAGTTAAAGCATATTTTTCTGATTTAAATCATTTTTTTAGTTATGTAATTAATAAAAAAATTGAATTTAATGAAATTAGTGAATATGATGTTTCAGATTATATTAATTATTTAAAAATCTCTTTAGAAGCAAGATATGCTGCTTTAATGATGTGTATGGAGAAATCATATGGTTCAGCAGAAGAAGCAAAAACTCATCATTTAACTTTAAAATCAAATAAATGATGGTTTCTCAACATAAAAAATATATAGTTGGTATATTAAAAGTTATT
>CALBXN010000165.1 GCA_937890485.1 uncultured Treponema sp. | reverse complement strand
AGAACCAATTTGCGCAAGTAAAGTGATTAATGCATTCTGTCGTAAATATGTCCTTTTACCCGCCATGTTAGGACCAGTTATTAAAGTAAATTTTTTTTCAGATAAATTTACATCATTTGGTACAAATTCTCCTGTTGCCATGTGAAATTCAACAACAGGATGTCGACCTTTTTCGATATAAAAAACATCATCTTGTACAATTTCTGGACGACACCAATTTTGAGATTTTGCACTATGAGCAAGACTTGCACAAACATCAATATAAGCAATAACTGAAGAAAGTTGTAATAAATATTGTATATGATTTGCAATTTCATTACGAACTTGTAAAAATAATTGTTTTTCTAATTGAATTATTTTTTCATCTGCTTTTACTAATTCATCTTCTAATTCTTGTAATTTAGATGTTGTATATCTATCCCCATTAACTAAGGCACGACGCAAAATAAAATGACTTGGAACATTAGAAAGTTTTCCTTTAGAAACTTCCATGTAATAGCCATTAATACGATTATATTTTATTTTTAAAGTAGTAATTCCTGTTTGTTTTTTTTCAGTTTCAAGATATTCATCAAGAATTTGATTAAAGTTTTTTTGTATATTTCTTAATCTATCTAATTCTTCAGAAAAACCTTCTTTAATGATTCTTCCTTCAGTTAAAGAAGTTGATGGATCATCTAAAATTGCATTAGCTATCAAATTTATAATTTGATTTGCAGTTTCCATTTGCACAATCGGAAAAGAAAGTTCACTAACAATTTTTTGTATATTAACTGCGGATTCTAAACTTGTGCGTAAGGCTTGAACATCTTTTGGATGAGCTTTTTCTAAAGCAATTCGGCTTGTTAATCTTTCTATATCTAAAATTTTTGAAAGTATTTCGCGTATTCCACTTAGCCCAATTGGGTTATCATAAAAAATTTGTACATGATTTTGTCTTGAAACAATTTGATTATAATCCGTTAATGGATACATAAACCAAGTGGATAAGAGACGCTTTCCCATTGCAGTATTTGTAAACTGAACTGTTTCTAATAATGAAAAAGCAGAACTTCCATCTCTTAGATTAGATGTTATTTCAAGATTTCTGCGTGATGAATCATCAATGATTACAAATTGAGAATCTTTATAAACATTAATTGAAGTAACATGAGGTAAAATTCCATTTTCGTTTTTTAATGCAGAATTTTTTATTAAATATTCAATAAGAAAACCTGCTGTACAATTTTCTGGAGAATTTTCTGTTAAAGAAAAAGAACGCAAAGTAACTGTATTAAATTGTTTTTTTAGTTTGTTTGTAGTTAATTCCTGTGAAAAATGCCAATCAGGATAAGTTGAAATAGAAATATTAGGATATAAATTTTTTATTTGTAAAAATTCTGGCAACTCTGCAACGGAGGAAGCAACCAAAATTTCTTTTGGAGAACAACGAGCAATTTCTTTAAAAAAATAATCAGAAAATTCACTCTTATCCCAATGAGTTGCGTAAAAATTTCCTGTAGATACATCAATGTAAGAAAAAGAAACTTTTGTTGCCCTATTTTCTTTTACAAAACAAATTGCAGCCAAAAAGTTATTAGAACCGTATTCAAGATACTCTTCTTCTGTAACAGAACCAGGAGTAATGATTTCTACAACTTTGCGTTCTGTTAACCCTTTTGCCTTAGGCTCACCAACTTGTTCACAGATTGCAATTTTTTTTCCTAAGCGTAAAAGTCTTGCAATATAAATCTTAGATGCATGATATGGAATACCACACATTGGTGAGGGGCCACGATGAGTTAAAGTTAGATTTAATAATCTTGAAACTTCGACAGCATCATCATTAAACATTTCATAAAAATCACCAAGTCTAAAGAACAACACCTCGTTAGGATAGTTTTCTTTTATACTTTGATATTGAATCATTAGAGGTGTTTGTTCTGCCATAGTAACCGTCTATTACCTAGAACTTAATCCGTTAATAACTTTATCTGTTATATCTACAGATGGACTATACCACAAAATTGAATTTGCTTGTTGTAAACTCAATATCATACTATAACCTTCTGATTCTGCAATACGACCGATTACATCATACAAAGATGAATAAAATGAATCTGACTTTTCAATTCTTCGTTTAATTGATTCAAGTTCTGTATTTTTTGCATTTGCAAACTCAGCTAGATAATCTGCTTTTTTTGTAATTTCAGATTCAACTTTCAATGCTCCAGCTTCGTCACCTTTTTCTTTTAAATCAATTAATTTTTGATTTAGAGTTTTTAACTCTTCAGTTTTTTCATTGATTCTTTTTTGAAAATCTGCTTTTTTCTGTTCGTAATTTCTTACTGCTGCTGAATCTCTGAAATAAGTAGAATAAACTCTTGCAGTATCAACAACACCGAATCTTGTCATTGTTTGAGCAAATCCAAATCCTAAAAACAAAAATAATGATACAAAAATACAAATTAATTTCTTTTTCATCTAAAACCTCAATGTTATTTATTTACAATATTGAAAGACAATACAAATTGCCAATCTGCTTTATTATCTTCACGCCATGTAAACTGACCATCTTTGAAATAGAAAGTATTGGCAAGAAGGAATCTTAATGGGAATTGTGGCATTGCAATTCTTAATCCAGGACCAAAACTAAATTTAAAGTCATTAAGAGTTAAGTTTCCTAAATCCTGTAAAGTATCTTTTAATGCTACTGCGTCAAAAAAGAAATCAGCAGCTAACATACCTTTTACAAATGGCCATCTTAATTCCACATAACTAGACCACATTGCTTGACCTTTTTCTCCAGACTCAATACCCCAACCTCGTCCATTAAACATACCGTCAATATAAAGTTGATTGGTTGCACCAATAGTTGTATTTGCTGAAGGTACTTGGAAAGAAAGACCTGTGTATCCAGCAAGAATAAGTTGCAAACTCCAATGTTCAGAAACAGCCCAATCTACAAGTGGTACATAACCTTCAAGTTTTGTATCTGAACGAAGATAGAATTGGTCTTCAATAGCAGGAATAAGACCTGTCCAAGACAAGCGTTGACTTGCAAACCATCCTTTTGATGGATCATAATTTATATTTCGATCATCAATTGAGAATGAAGTCCAAACAGAATTAGTCCATCCCCAGTCATTATTATATTCACTAATAGTTGTATCTACAGGTGTATACATTTCTGGATCATAAACATTGTTTAGAAGGTTAAAACTAATTCCACCAGCTAAAGTTAGAATTGCAAAATCAGGTGTCCAACGACGACCTACAGAAGCTCCTACAGATGTTGTCCAGTTTGTGTAATCCATATAATAATCTGTTGTATTTAATCCATCAGGTAAATACATATTTTGTAAAGTTGTTAACTCTTTATGATAAAAACTTCCTGAAAGAGAAAAACTCAAAGGTAAGCCAAGGAACCAAGAATCGTTATATCCTAAACTAACAGATTGTTGATCTGTAGCAACAGCCAATTGCGCAGAAAGAGTTTTTCCTGTTCCTGCAACATTAGAATCTTGCCATTTTGCAAAAACTGAAATTGGAATTTTATTTGTTTCAGAAACCCCTGAGAAAGTTAAACCAAACTCTAAAGAAGTTGTTGATTGTTCTTCAACATTAATAATCAAATCTACAAGGTTATTTTCTGACCCAGGTAAAATTT
>CALBXN010000164.1 GCA_937890485.1 uncultured Treponema sp. | reverse complement strand
TCTTTTATCTGCGATATATACTACTTAGTATTTATCGGCGACGTTGACTACTTTATCATATTTCTATTTTTTTTGTCAACTGCTTTTTTATTTTTTTTCACTTTTTTTTAATTATTTTCTTTTTTTATTACGGGAATAAAATGTACTAAATAATCAATAAATGATATATATGAAGCTAAAAGACCTAAAATGTAAAATCCGTATCCTACATACATTAAACTTTCTGGTAAAACAAATCCTAAGCGTCTTGCACTTTCTAAGAAAAGCGAGAAAAATCCTGCTACAACATAAATTACAGTTTTAAATTTTCCACCTTTTCTTGCACCAATTGCAATACCTTTTTTTGCTGCCAATAAACGAACAAACAACATTCCAAACTCTCTGTAAACAAAGAGAAGCAATATAAATGGAGAAACATATCCTGATAATGTATAACAGAAGAAAACTGTTAAATGCAAAAGAACATCTGCAAAAGGATCAAAAAGTTTTCCAAAATCACTTACTTGATTATTCTTTCTTGCAAAATATCCATCTAAAAAATCTGTAAACTCAGCAAAAATTATAAGTGGAATTAAAATCCAAACCGAAGCTACTTCTCCAACACCAAACCATAATGGAATGAAGTAAATCACTAAAAACACTGGAGCTAAAATTATTCTTGTTAGTGTAAAGATATCTGCAATTTTCATAGATATAATATCGTATTTGTTCAAAATATTGTCAAGTAAATTAACTAAGGATATGCTTTAAAATCTTGAACAACACTTATGCAAGATTCTATTTTCTTGTCTACAATAATAGTTGATGCAATGGCAACTGCTTTTTCAGCAAGCACAGTAGAATCCGCAACACCTTGAAGAACAATAACATCCCCTTTCATTTGTGCATGTAAGAAATTTATCATTAAATTATGTTCAAAAATAAGAGAATTTACTAATTTTTGACAAACTAACATATCTTGAATTTTCTTTTCACCTGCTTTTTCCTTTTCTGGAGTAATTAGGCTTTTTGTTAGCGTTTCAAGAATTATTACAGACTCATCAATGGATAAAATTCCTGTATTCAATACACTATGAAACATAGTAGAATCTTCACATGAAACATTGAAAAAACTTTTATGGAAACCAACACGATTTGTATCACTTTCTTGGATTCTTTGCATTGCTTTTTTTTCATCCCAAGAAAATTCTTTCATCAAGCGTTGTTTTCTTATGTCGTTATGAGCAATAAATCTAACAGCAATTACATTTGGCACTCCTTCTAAAATCGAAAAAGCACCTCTTCCAATTAAAATACAATTATTCTGACTTGCTGCTTCCAAAATTGCTGTTTGCATATAATCTAAATATTCATCTCTATCTTTTGCTAAAGAGGCAAAAAAACCTGGCTTTCGTTCATCATATTTTTTAAGTTTATCTTCTGAAAAACCTAAAGCAACAATTCGTTTTTCAATTTCTTTTCTGTCTACAAAAACATACCCAAGTTTTTTAGCCAATGCACTAGCAATTTCATCACCTAATGCTGCAACTTGTCTGGAAATTGTAATAACTGCCATATTTTCACCCCTTTACAAAAGATATATAAAATTTTATTTAACGATTTGCGTTAAAAGTTTGATATTCTGCCTTTGGAGAATAAGTTCCTTCTCTATATTCTCCAGAAATACTTGGAATTTCCATTTTCATACCAGGATAAATCAAATCTGGATTAGCTGGATCTTTCATCTTTGCTTTATTTGCTTGATATAAGTTTTCCCACAAAGTTGGATTATTGTAAACATAAGGACGTCCAGATATATTCCAATAACAATCTTTTGTTTCTGCCCAAGGACGAACTATATAAAATTGTGGAAGTGGAGTTACTTCTTTTATTGAAGAAAATGATTGAATTGCTTCTATTGCATAAGCTGAAGCACCAACAAAATCTTCTTTATCAAAAGCAACTTGTCCATTTTCTAAGGATTTAGTTCCTGCTGAATATGCCATAGGATAATTTACATCGCCACGAACTCTCAAAGCCCAAGCTTGTTGATTTTTTGCAATAGTCATTTGTTTTTCTGCATCTGCTTTTGCAATCATCATTTGAATATATGCTTGAGATTTTTCTGCATTTTCTTCTGCTTGAGCAGTAAGTTCTATGGCCTTATCATAATCACCTTCATCAAAAGCCTCTTGAGCTAAAGCAGTAAGTTCTCGTGCTTTTTGTTGGTATTCATTATTTGAATAACTAGCTGCAAAAACAAAAAATGTTGTAATTAATAATATAAATAAAACTAAAAATATTTTTTTCATTATTTCCCCCTATTACTGTTCTATTTTTGTCATTGGTATAGAACTTTCAGCTTCTTCTGCAAATGACTCTACATCAGCAGCTTTATTTTTTGCTCTTTCAATAGCTTCTAGAGCAGCAGCACGTTTTGCTGAAACATTTTTATAAACATCATCAAAAGCATCCTTAGCTTTTACATAATAATTATAAGCCTTTTCATAATCTTTTTCAGCAACAGAAGTTTCCGCAGTTGTATAGAGTAATTGAGCAGCATCAAATCCAACTTTATCTGCCTTTTGAGCTTTTATTTTTAAAGCCTCTTCTCTCACTTTAGAAACTTCTATTTTTTTCTCTATAGAAAGCTTAGAAAAAGCTGTAGCTAAAACTTCTTCAAATTTTTTCTCTGCAAGAACTGCATTTGCTAATTTTTCTGTAGCATTTCCATTTTCTGCAACAAGGGAATTATACTTTTCAAAAGCTGTATTTCCTTCATTAAAAGCAGATTCGTTATAACCTGCTAAAGATAGTTTTTCTATTTTATCTTTCATTAAAGTTGCATTATCAAAAGCCTTTGTTGCATTAGCCAATACTTCTTCTTCCAAAACTTGAGAAACCAGTGGTTTAGGCTCTGGTTCTGGCTCAACAACAGGTTCTGGCTCTGGAGTTGGTTCTACAGGTGGAACTTCTTCTACAGGAGTTTCTGTTGGCGGAACTTCTGGATCAGATTTACACCCCACTACTAAAAATGTCACCATAAACAACATAGCAAAAATAATTAAAATCTTATTCTTCATAAAATAACCTCCATTTGTTTTTCACTTAGGAATAAGGATACAATATTATCGGCAGTAAAACAAGTTTTTTTTTCTATTTTAAAAAATTTATACATTTATCAAGTTTTTCAAAGAAGGTCTTCAGGCGTTCTTCTTTATCTTCAATATTCATACTAAATCGTATTTCTCTACTTCCTACTATTGCATTTTCCAGTTCAGTGACATTACCGATATTCATATACTCACCACGAAAAGGATTTTTTCCTGTCTGTAACATAGCAAATATCGATTGGATCACTGATGTCTTTCCTTTTGAATTCTGCCCTGCCAACAATGTAAAATTTGCAAATTCTAATTCTACATATTCAAAACATTTAAAACCTGAAATTTCAATATTTCTAACCATTCATGTTTCCTTTCAAATAATTCATTGTAGTATGAATTCCTTTATAGCCCATATCACATGCATTCACTACTCTTCTGATTTCACGATTCTCAAAAATATTATGAAAACTACCTCCATCCCATGAAGCAAAAC
>CALBXN010000163.1 GCA_937890485.1 uncultured Treponema sp. | reverse complement strand
TGTAGTGTACCTTGAAAACTTCATAAGTTGCCGTTGCGGTGTTCTTTCCCTTCCCTTTATCGGCTCATTAGATTTCATATCTATATTAAGGGGGTAACTGATGCAGAAAATGGAACTGTATCACAATACAAGGATGAATGAAACGTAACTGAATAGCAAACTAGCCAAGTGAAAACAGTACAGCAGATACAACGGACATGACAACAAACTTTATTATATAAAATAAAAGGAAGTGATACGCATGTATAAAATCATTTATGATGATTGTACTTGTGTATATGAAAAAAGTACCCGAAAGCTTCTTGGACGTTTCCCAACTGAAAAAGAAGCCGACGAGTACATAAACAGTAACTAAACAATAACAAATAATCCAATAAATAGCAAGTAAAGAAGCGCAAAAAACATAAGAACTTCTAACTTGCTTTTTTATTGGAAATCAAAATCCTATATTAAGCACCGCAAAAATAAGTCTTAGATAGGTAAAACGATTTATTATTTACAATACAGATAATAAACCAGATAAACACCAAAAGAAAGTGCAACTAGAAAAACTATTTTCTTTCCTTGTCGAATCCGTAAAACGTGCAGAAAGAGAAAGACTATAAAAGAGTGGCTTTAGGAACTTGCATTGATTGAGAATCTATCTATTATAAATTGTCTGTATTGATAAGCAATAAAGCAGCTTAGAACAATTATTTCAAGACTGTTATTTTTAAAAGAAACATGATAAAATCAAAATGGAGGTATAACACATGGAAAAATCAAGCGAATTAAAAAAGGTTAGATGTAAAAAAGAGTTTGGGACATGGTTTTATAAAAAGATAGAGGGTGGAGAACTTGACGCACCTATTTATGAACTATACAAAGATAACGGAAAGTTTAAAAACACATTCGGCAGTTATGGAGATATGAAGTATTACATTGAAACTGGTATTGTACTAGGATAGTAAAAAAATTAAATAAAATAATAATTAAGCAGACTAAAACAAAATAGTCTGCTTTTTAAATGCCAATAAAAGGGATATTTTGAGGAGGTAAAAAACATGAGTAAAAAAGAAAGATTGGAAGAATTAGAAAAATTATTAACTGCTGAATGTGGCAAATATGAAAAGGATTGCACAACTTGCCCATATCGGAAAGAATGCGATGAATACGAAAAGTTAGAAAATGAATAATTCCAGAGCAGTTAGAAGGCAGATATAAAAAAGTATCTGCCTTTTATAGTGTTCTTGAAACATTGAAAAGAGAAGAGATAAACAAACATAAACACAAGAAAGTGAGGTTATTTTATGACAATGAAATTATTGAAAGATTGGGAAAAGGTGGAAGGTTTTACATATGAGGAAATTAACAAGAAGGTATACAAAGTATTTTCATCATGGGAACGCAGAAACCTTGAAATTGTACACGGAAGCAGAGACAGAAACACCGAATACACATATGGCTTGCCGTATACATCAAGCGGAGATTTTGCAGGCCTTGGCTTACATTGCAACGTAGAAGCAGTTCTAAAAACTGACAGGAATTTTGTTGCTTATGAATTGGCAATAAATGAAGATTTGGAAATCGTTGTGTATCTTACAGATGCGGAAGAAAACGAAAAAATTGTTGTTATCGGTAGATTATAGGAGGGTAAAACTATGATGCAGACAGAAAGAAACACATATATATCTATTTCAGAAAGAACATACACAGAATGGGATGTACACCCAGCAATGAGAAGAGAAAATAGAATTGTTATACATGATGGTTGGCAATGGGTTATAGGCTGTATACACAACGATGAGCAATTAAAAGAAGTTCTAAAATTTTTAGAAATAGAAATAACAACTATACATCATGAAGTAGAATATAAAAATACATTTGGAAAATGTGTATTTTACAATCTATCAAAAGACATTAATAATCCTTGCGGTGGTGGGTTTTGGAACTTAAAACAATTAGAAGAAATGAGCAAAGGAGAAAAATTAAAAAAATTCAAAGGGCTTTCAAATGGCGCGTTAGTAGATTGTTATGTTGGAATTGGAAAAAATATAGTGAATATTTACAGACCAAATCCAAATGCAAAAGAAGTTTATAAACCTTTTAAAAGCATATCAGAGGAAATACAGTATAGAAAAAATCATTGGTTTTTATAAGGAGGAGGTTTTCACATGATTAATATTGATATGTGGTATAGAGACAAATACACAGAAGCGGACAAAATCGACATTACACATTACCCAAACGATGGGCAGTATAGAGGGAATATATACAAGGATGGGAAAATAATTGGTGATTATTCTTGTAATGATTCTTTAGAACTGGAAAAGACTTTCAACCAATTAAATTTTAATTGGTAAATCACCATGGAATTGTAATTCAATCGTAGTCAGTAAATAGGCAGTCAAAAATTCTGACCGCTTTTATAGTGCTTATAATTGGCAAAAATCAGGCACGAAACAAACATAAACGGAGGATTCAAACAAATGGAAACAATCAAAGCATATGATGATTTTACAGTAAACAACATGATTGAAAACGCATGTATAGAAGCAGTGAAAGCTGATAGAAGAAAACGTAAGGAAAGACTTGCAAAGAAACGTCAGGCATTAAAACAAAAACTCATTTTAAAGGGCTTGTCACTTGCGTTAGTTGTTCTTGGAATCATTCTTGCAAATGTAATTAAATTTGATAACGGCGGTTGTGTAGTAGCTGCTTTAATCGGGCTTATGGGGTTTGTAACTCCTTTTAATGCTACTTTAACATGGTAAAAATGGAAACAATATGATAGAATAGAAAAGAGGTTTATTATGATGAAAATAAAATTCAATAATCATTTTGGAGAAATGGAACTGGAAACAAAAATCCGTTCCATATTTGATGCTAATATAGCAAGACAGGTTGCAGAAGATGGAAATTATTATATTATCCATGCAGACCATAAAACGCATGAAAAATACGCACTTTCAAAGGAATCGGAAGCAGAAGCACAAGCAATGGGGTATTCTTTAGAGTTAGAGAATGAAGCAGAAGCCGTTTTTAATGGCGAAAAAGTTCGTGTTATGACATTTGAAGAGGAAATTCTATATAATGAGGACAGATTAACAGCTTATGTTGATTTGTGGGGAAACATTTCAGTTGATGAAAAATTTGATTTTGATTATTATATGGAACATTGTTTATAGTCTTAAATCAGAATATAAATAAAATAAACGGAGGAAACTTGGCAATGACAAAAACGGAAGCTAAAAAATCAGAAAACAACGAATTAATAATTGGCTTAGTTGATAACTATACCAGAATAGTTATAAAAAATGGACAAAGATGTAAAACAGAAAATAAAAACCTTAATATTATTGCAAATGAATTACTAAACAGAGGGCTTCTTACACAAGAAGATATTGACTATTTGAATAGTTAATTCTTGTAGTCTTAAATCGTGTATTTTATGGAGGGATTGAAAATGACAGGATTTGAAAATAAAGCATTAAGAGATTTAGTCAATATGAAATCAAGAGAATTGGAATTGACAGAAAAAGAAGAAGGGATAGAACTGGCAGAAGAATTAAGAAAACTTATAAATCGTGTTTATGCTTTTCAGCAGAAGAACGGCACAGACAAACAATAGAACTACTGTTTCTTGGATAAAATAGAAAGAGGGTGAAATATGAATACTGCATACTTGGATTTATACGATAATCCTACAGAATTAACAGAAGCAGAAATAAAATGGTTTTCTGGAATTTGCAACGATTGTATAGAAGCAACTGGAATAAAAATTTTGATTGAATGTGCAGACCATTATAAAGAAAACAAAGGAAAATCTAAGGAAGCATTAGGAACATTTCACACCGATAATATAGAAAGTCCTTTGGATGGTGATTGCAAAATAACAATTGACAATTACTTTATACATGAATGTTATGAGGAAGTTTTCAACAATGGGCATAACTTGAATTTTGAAGACTTGGAACACGTTATAGCACATGAATTTGCGCACGCTTTTCAATGGAGACATTGCAAACAGCACACACGATTGACAGAAGAAATTTATCAGAAAATTAAAGAATATCAGGAACAGAACAGAGAAGATAAAAGCAAGTAGCAAACAAAACTACTTGCTTTTTTAGTGGAAAAATAAACGGATGGAGGTTATATTATGGAAACAATTAAATTTAGAATAATCAAATGTAGTGACGATATGTGCAGAATTGAAACAACAGATTGCAGAAGCATTTACAGAATAATTGCAAATGGTGGTTGTATTTGTTCTTTGGATGTTATGCTTTCAGAAATGGAACATATCACAAAGGAAGTTGAAAAGTTAGGGAATAAAGCAGTATTTATTACGGATTAAATAGTCAATAAATGAATCGTTCTAACAGTATATATAGGAGGTATACACCATGTATGGAGTAAAAGAAGTTGGAAAATACAATGTAGACTATGAAGGACTTTCTTATGATGGAAAGACACCTTATGAAATGATTATTATAGAAGAGTTTGACGGAAATACACCAGTAAAAGGAAGTAGAAAAACATTATATTTCAGAACAGACGGAAAATATATTGTACCTCAATTAAACACAGAAGCAAAAATAGAAGCATGGTTGAAGTACAAAAACAATTCAAAAATTCAAGTCCACAAAGAAATGGTAGTGGAAATTTGTTAGCAGAAGCACCAACACAAAGTTGTTAGTGCTTTTTCTATACCCTGAAATGCTGATATGAAGCAGAGTAAAAGTGCTTATGTTTTTCACTTAAAAGAAAGCAGTTTAAAAAGAGAAGTAATAAACGGAAACAAACATAAAACACATTATGGAAGGGATGGTTGATATTATGATGATTTTACATGGAGATTACAGAGATTTAAACCACGTTAGAGATTATGAGAGCGGAAAACCTGATAATGTATCTATTGAGGAAATGGAAGAATTAAAGCCATTTTGGGATATGTTTATCAATGGAAAATTAAATCTTACAGAAGGCAGAATTAAAAACAATGAGTATCTGGAAAATGTCAAGATATTTATACACCATTGTATTTTTGAAAAGAATGAATACACAACATACTCAATCGTAAAAGCAGAAGGCGGTGGAATTGAATATATTGCACATTGTAAGAGCCATGACAGAAAATTCATAGACCGTGAAAATGGTGTAGTCATTATGGAAAGTACAGAAGTTAAAGGAAAAATTCCTGAAACATTAGAAGAAGTTAAGGAAAGAGAAATTGCTTTTCATGTTGCAACACTAAACAGAATTAAGTCTGCTGATTTTGATGGCAAGGAACTTGCTATTAAATTAGAAGAAGAGAGCATTGAGAAATGGAAAAATAAAACTGAAATAAGATGGTTTTATTAAAACACTGTTAAAATAATGATTTTAATAACAGATTGGAGGAAATGAATATGGAAGAAGTAAAAGTATATTTAGATTGTTTAAATGCAGATGGACGTGGTGATTTGGTAAGATGCTCTGATTGTGGAGAGTTAATGTTAATGAATCTTGGTGGAACTGTTTGTGGTGAGTGTGAAAGCGAAAACTTACAGTGGTATGACGAGAATAGACCTGAATGGACTATTGAAGAGTTGGAAGCAGAAGGGTTTATTATCATTGAAAAATAGCAATAGAAACACAATTTCAAAGACGGAGGTAAAATATATGCAGTATATAGAAAACAAATATTCATGTTGCCTTGATGAAATAGATTGGGGTAATGGAAGAAAATTAAAATGCAATCCATATTGGAATGACGATACATCCTTTGTGTTAGATATTGGAGATAAAGAACTTACAGATAAGGATGGAGAAGATTATTTCATCCATTGTGAATACAATTGTGATGATGGTGTATGGCATTATGTTTTTGAAATATGGTTTGGTGCTGATGCTTGTAATATTTATGATATTTCTAAAAAAGAACGTGATGAATACCTTACAGAAACAGAAATGGAAGAACTAAGAGCAATTATTTTTAACTTATGCAAAGATGATATTGGAATAGAATTATAGCTTTTGAATCAGGATTTTAACAGGAAAATGGAGGAAAAATTATGGGACAGAGAAGCCAGATTTATATTAGATACAACGTAAATTATGTAAGTGGTGCAACAACAAAGAATTCTACAACACATAACTACAAAGGATTAATTGCAAGATATTTTGGATGGAATTATGGAGAGAGGATGGTAAGCCGTGCAAGATACATCATTGAACGTATTCAGAGTGAATTTATGAAATGGAAATGGTGCTTTGGTGATGTGGAGAAACTTGAAAAGTTAAAGCGTACTTGTGAAGTAAATTTTGATATGAAGGACATTGCGTTTAGTTCTGATATTATCAAAGAGGTTGCAGAATATATGGATGGAGATATGGAATATCTTTTCAATCAGGATAATAACGATGGACAACTTTTTATTGATGTAACGGATGAAGGAATTAAATACTGCTTTATGAAGTTTTACGATGAAGGTGAGCCGATGGATGCAGAACAGTATATGAAATGGAATTGTGAGAGAGAAACACATCCAGATTGGCATATTCCTTATGAGTATATGGATAAAGAAACCATTGACTACACAGAGAAAAATATTGAAGAGATTAACAAGATGGCTACACTTATGACAACGGAAGAAATTAAATCCTTTATAGAGGATGATTATTCTTATCTGTTTGCACCATTATTTTAGCCATAGATTCGGAATTCTAACAGGGAAATGGAGGTAGATACAATGGAAAAATACAGAGGATACGAATTAAATTACTATCAAAAATGCGATAGATACCCAACACACGATAATAGATACCAAACATTCAAGGCAAGACCTTATGACGATGCAGAGTATTATTGGGCATATAGTTATGATAAGGAAAATTGGATTGTAGTTTATAAAGGAAAACAGAAGCAACAATTTGTTGGAACTTTTGAGCAAGTTGTAGACTTGATTGAAGAGCAGAATCAGAATATTAAAAGTAAGATGGTTCATTGTTAAATAGAAGAAATGATGATATAATTAAAAGCAATATTATAGATTGGAGTGATAATTTGAAAACATTTGAACTACAATATGAAGAAGGATTATCTGAATTAGATTATCTGGAAAAGATATATAAAAAGGTACGATTAGAAGAACTTGTTAAATTCAATGGCAAGGGATATATGAGGTCAACACCAAAGAACAATAAATATTTCAAACATCCATATCATTTTCATTTGTCTGTAAAAGATGTTTACAAAGGAAATGTATTATTTAGAGATAATGATGGTGAAATGGTTAATACAGGATGTCATTATAAAGTGGTTATTATAGGAAATAAAGAAGTTTAATGATAAAGCATTTGGAGAATATATCTTCAGATGCTTTATTTTATACTTAAAACTCGTATTTCATTAGAAGATTGGAGGTAGATTATATGGATAAACATTATGGATTATACCATCCTGACAAGGAAAAGTTTTCAGAGGAATTATTAAGATATGGCGAGATAAAAGCTAATAGTGAGATACAAGAGATTGATGGAACGAATGTTAGAATCAGATGTATAAGATATAAGGACAAAGTTTGGTTTCATCATATGGAAGACGGAGAAATTTTAGAGATATTTGAACTATAAAGTATCTTTAGAAGTCGCATTCAAAAGATTATAAGAGGAATAAAAATGAGCGAGAGAACAAAAGATATATTATTCTTTGTGGGGATTTTTGGAACGATTGCACTGTTCTACATAGGAAGTCTTGTATTGTATGCATCAATTTTCTATGGACATCGAATGTTTTAGGTACATACCGACTATTAAATAGGAAAATAGTTGCTAACTGCAAACAATTATGCAGCAGATACATAGCATGATAACATGCCGTCAGAGAGTTATGCTTTTCACTGGCGAATTTGGAAAGAAAAGCAATACATATCTGGAATAATAAGACATAAAGAGTTATAATTAAAAGAAAGCGGAGGGTTTGAATATGTTTATTATCTTGTTTATCTTATTTATCTTATTTATTGGAATCCCACTTATGAAAGAATGTTGGGAAAATGAGCAGTACAGACAAGAGTGTTTTAACAGAGGAGATAAAACATATTGGTCAAATGACGGAATACGTTATACAGACACAAACAAAAAAGTTACAAATTATAAGGATTTTAATAAATAATATCGTGGAGGAGTCAGAAATATGGTAAGAAGTATTATTTTAATATTATCAGGTTTAGTATGGTTACTGTTAGCAATTATAAAGGATGCAACAACTAGACCTATTGCACCGAATCAGGATATTCATCAGGCTTTTATCGACAGTTATACAAAGGATATTAGTGGTAAAGAGTTAGATAGACGATTAACCAATGGTTATTATACAAAGAAAAAATAGAATAAATGTAGTTGATTTAAAGCCACCAGGGATTCTTGGTGGCTTTTTACTGGAAGAAAAAGATTGGATGTGATAAAATGTGTAGATATAGGATGGGAAATCCAAAGAAAGCGAGTAGATTTATCTGTTGCAAGTGTATGAAGGAAAATTTCGTCGGATTTGGAATACAGAGAGGCGGACGGCAACGTGAAAAGAATCATGTGAAAGATTTAATGTGTATTAATAGCGGATGCAACGGAGCTGTTACTAAAAATTTAGAAGTTAGATATTGTGATAGTTTTTCTGATATGATGGATAAAGCAGAGAAGTTACATATAGAATATTATGGAGAGGTTGGTTGATGGTATGACAGTAAGAGAATTGATTGAAGAATTAGAAAATTTTGATGGCGATATAGAAGTAAGAATCGGAATGATTCAGAATTATGGAAGTAATTTTGCTATGAGCATTTGTGATAACATTGAAGAACATGAGATTAAATCATTTTACGGAGAAGATTATAACGCAGTTGTTCTTACGGAAGGTAGTCAGATTGGAACTGTTAATTATGATAGTGAATGGTAAATAATAACGATTGAAGGATTATTTTATAGATGAATTGGAGGAATGAATATGAAATGCAAAGTAAGTAATTGGATGGTTTTATCAGTAAATAATAATAAAACATTTGTAACTCGTGGTTATTATATAACAAAAAAATTCTTTTCAACATATGAAGACGCTAGAGAATACATGCTGGAAGAAAGCGATAAATATGCAAAAGCAAAAGAAAAAGATTTAGGTAAGAATGAAGCATTTATAGATTGTGGAGAATATTTTGTGGAGATACAAATTATTGACTGCTCAAAAGATATTAAAATTATAGGAATTGAATGATTGTTTTAAGGTGGTTTTTAATATCAATTAAATATTAAAAACTACTAAAAAAGTATTGACAAATAAATATAATTGAATATAATAGAATATGTAAGGAGGATTGTGTATGGCAAGACCAAAGAGATTTTCGGAAAAATTAGTTGTTGGTCTTACTCCTGAAATCAAAGAGTTTCTTCAAAAGGAAGCAGAAAAAGAATGCTGCGAAATGAATGCAATAGTAAGAAGAGCAATCATTGAGTACATGGAGAAGAAAAAGGACAACTAAAAAAGTGGTGAGTATCCGACCAAAGACCTTCACCACTTTCTACATACCGCCAAACACAAGTGCTTGACTATATTCTATTATATCATCTTTTTAGAGTTAGTCAACTCGGAAAATTCCTTAACAGTTTGTACCTTGACAACTGGATAAAGGGTTGGCTACCTCGAATAGCTACCGTGATGGGGTTGGAATACTCTCGATAGTGTGCGGTCAAATGGAGAAGATACTTCATAGAACGCTATCAGCAGAAATGCTTGTAGAAAGGAGATGGGATAATACGAAGGTCAAGAGAACAGAACAACACATTATAAAATTTGATTCTGAGTTTGGAAAATTTATTGATGAATATTGTTTTAAGTCGAAAAATCTTTACAACTATGCTAACTACATTATAAGGCAAGAATTTATCAATAATGGAAACTGGATAAAATACAATGAATTGTTCCAACTGGTTAAAGACTCAGATGATTATAAGAATTTAGGAAGCAATGTTGGTCAAGGGACTTTGAGAATACTTGATAAGAATTGGAAGTCATTCTTTGTTGCAATTAAGGATTGGTCAAACAATCCTAGTAAGTATTTGGGAAGACCAAAGTTACCAAGATATAAGGCAAAAGACGGAAGGTTTATATTAAGTCTTGATAGTAACAAAGTTAAACTGATTGAAGGATGGATTCACTTCGCATTGAAACCATTCAAGAAATTTAATAATCAATTCAGAACCAACGCAAAGGACAGAATCTTACAATGTAGATTTATTCCTAAAGGAAGTCACTATGTAATGGAAATCGTTTACGAAATGGAAGTTCCTGAATGTAACGAGCAATCAGAACGCATTGCAGCTATTGATATAGGTGTAGATAATTTCATAACTATGGTAAACAACATCGGAGAACAGCCGATTGTGGTTAAAGGTGGAATAATCAAGTCTATCAATCAATATTACAATAAGCAGAAAGCAAAGGTACAAGCAGAAGTGAAGACCACCAATAAGAAAGATTGGAGTAAACGATTACAGAAACTTACGGATAAGAGATATGAAATGATTAAGTATCAAATGCACTGTATTAGCAAATATGTAGTTGATTGGTGTGTATTATATAATATTGATACTCTTATTGTAGGGCATAATGACGAATGGAAACAGAATAATAAAGGTATGCAGAATTTCACATACATTCCTTATGACTTGTTCATTCAGATGCTTTCTTACAAGTGTGAGAATAACGGAATAAAGTTTATAGTACATGAGGAAGGTTATACATCTGGTACAAGTTTTGTTGACGAAGAAGAACCGATTAAGGAGAACTACGACAAATCAAGACGAGTTCACAGAGGATTGTTCATTGGAAACAATGGTATTCATATTAACGCAGATGTGAATGGAGCATATCAGATAATGAAGAAGGTAATTCCAAATGCTTTTGCAAATGGAATAGAGGGTGTAGGTTTACACCCATTGACTATCAAATTGATAGCATAAATGACATTAAAAATGTCAATAAATTATAGGTTCTATCGGGAAAATTGAATGATTGGAGGTGCTAGGATGCTACCTATAAAACTGGATTTAACAGAAGAATTGGCTGCAAAGTTGAGAGATATGCGTTTGAATAATCCTGTTGATGGAGAAATTCTTACTGCCGAGAATCTTTCAAAAGTCATTGGAAATAATCGTGCATGGATGTCACAGATTGAAAGCAGACGTTTGAAGTGCATTAAAAGAGAAGATATTATCAAAGTATATTCAACTCTTTTGGGATATGATAAAGACGAAGCATTGGAGCAGGTGGAATCAGATTTATGTTCTCTTATGTCAAAACAGAAGATTGGTAAAATTCAACTCTTGGATAGACAGAGAGAACGTATGAGAGATATTAGAAAAGAAAAAGACATTAGAGCCGATGTGTTATCATTGGAGATTGGAAAGAGTCAGGGATGGTACACACAGATTGAATGTGGTAGAACAAAGAAAATAACAATAGCAGATTTACAGTTAATTGCTGATAAATTGGAATGTTCAACACAAGATATTCTCGGAAATGATAAGCCATTAGAAGATGTTACATCTGAAGAATTAAATGATGATAGAAATATATCAGATGTCCTTTCTGAAAATATTATTCTTAGACAAGAGAATGAAATGTTGAAGAGAAAATTACAGTCAATTATGGAAATAATCAATATGTGACGACAGAGAAGAAGATGTATTATGTTTAATTTCTTTAAGAAGAAAGAGTTTGTAGTAGACCAAGACAGAATTGAAAGTGCAACCAAATATATTAAATGGTTGGAAGATGAGACAAAAGAATTTTTTGATAAGTTAAAGGAAAAGAATTTCAATCCTGATTGGGGATTTGAAGTATATAAAACTATTGACACATGGAATGGCGAAACAGGTGTAATTGATGGAGAATACTGTATATTTGATATTCAACCTATGGAAATCATAGCAGTAGATAATTCATCGAAGTGTCTTTTATACGCTAAATTTGGCAAAGGAAATTTTAGTGGGTATGTCGGAAAGAAAATGAAGTATGAATATAAGATAATTCCATTTTCGGATATATTTAATGTTTGTATGAAGGTTGACTCACAAACACGTATTCATGCACAAACATCTAATAAAGATATTATTAAAAGGGGTATTGTAGGTGGATTGATAGCTGGTGACGTTGGAGCAATTATTGGTGCGACTTCTGCAAAAACTAAGATGAACACTGAAAGTATTCCTGAAAAATTGGAGTTTTGCATACAGACAGTTGATACAGAATTGCCATATATCGAGTTTAAATTTAATACATATTCAACTTGGATAAGCAAGAATGGCTCAAGAGATACAATGTATGGTTTGTTCTCTAATGAAGATGGAAAATTTAACTATCATTTCAGTGAACAGAAACGAGATGGCGGAAGTAAATGCGACTGCTATTTTGACAGAAGTTTTCATATATACGAATATGATGGAAACGACCCAGAAGAATATGAGCCAGTAATGGATGATATAGAATATAGTAACCACTTGGAAACATTGATTCATAGATTCACAAAGTATTCAAGGAAGATAGAAACTATTATAAATGGCAATAAATTCTAAGTTTTATAATCATATGATAGTTTTGATAGGAGGTAAAATATATGTTTTTTAGAAACAGAATGAAAAGGAAAAATTTAATAGAATATATATGTTATCTTTCTTGTTCCAAAATAGATAATTTGTATTCACAAATTACAGATATTGACATAGATGAAATTAACACTAAAAACATATTTGAAGTAAAAGGAAATGGAAATATAGAAACAGATACAATTTTCAAAATTTTAAAAGGTAATATTGAATTGGGAGGAAACTCAGCAAGAGAATATCAAAGTGTTGGTAAAATTAATTACATACAAAAATTTAAGAAAATTATTGAATATTGTTACAAAACAAATAGTATAGTGGATTTAAATAAATATCTTGATAAGGAAGAAACTGGAGAATACTTATTATATACTATAACAGGAGAATTTTGTTGTGGATATTATGAAATGGATGAAGAGGTTATTCAAAATGAAAAACAAGAAGCGGACAATCATAATGAAATAGGAGAAAAATATAAAAGAGTTGGTGATATAGCAATACTACATACTAGAACGCAGAATGGAACAGAATTAGAATTGGCTTGTTCTATGAAATATTTTACTGATATGGGTGAGTCAAGAAAAATTGTGGGCAAGGATTGTAGCGATGATGATTTTTTTGAAGTTCATCCACATTCTGGAAATTATTATTTTTTTAAAGGAAAAATAAAAGGAACATTTGAAGCAATAATAGTGTTACTAGGTAGCAAAGACGGAGTATTGTATGGCTCACCATTAGCATTAATTAATAAGTTTTCACCAATAATGATTTAAATGAAATTAGATTCCTATGAAGAAAATTTAATAAGAAACGCAAAGGTATTTGGAGAATAATAATCCAGATACCTTTTTTATTACAAAGAATTGGAGGATTTGGTTATGAAGCACAACCATTATATAGTAACTTTTGAAAACGGAAGAACAGTTTTTGCAAGTTGTTTTAATGAAGAAGAAGCAGAGATTTTGGCAAAGGCAGTTATGATTAAGAATGGATTGACAAGAGATATTAAGTCAATTAGGGAAACAAATAACTTATTACAGATGGAAACTACGGATTTTATAGCATAGGAGGCATTAAGATGGTTGAATATATTACTACATATTCAAGAGACGGAAAACAAGTATCTAATGAAGAATGGAGTAAAATGCTCAAAGAAGATTTGGTAAAAGAAAATGAAAGCTTAACATGGGATATCTCTAGTGCAGTTTATTCTGATTTAGGTAATGGTAGAGATGTTGAATTAAACGGACATTATTATGAGAGAAGAACCGATATGTTGTATGATTCAGCAAAAGAATTGTTTGATGATTTAATGTCAGAAGGACAGTATGATGTGATTCTTGATGCATTAAAGGAAATGGCAGAAGAAGAAATTTATAACATTGTATTAAAAATGAAGTGTGTAACTGTCGAAGACAGAAAACTGTTACTTAAAGATGAAAAAGATTGGTGAAAATCCCAATAAAATCATCGATTTATGGAAAATTTTGGTTCTTGTTTTTGTAAGATTGTTATTATAAATTATAGATAATAACGAATTAACAAAAAAGGAATAAAAAATGTTTGCTGAAAGACTAAGAGAATTAAGAGAAAAGCATGGTTTAACACAAAAAGATTTGGGGAATGCATTGAACGTCACGCCTCAAACAATTTCAAATTATGAAGTTGGTAAAAGAGAACCAGAAATCTCTGAATTTATAAAGTTGGCAGATTATTTTGGTGTTTCTATAGATTATTTGCTTGGAAGAACGAATACCATGACAGAAGAAAATGAAAAAATATATTATTCTGTCATAGAAAGCATTGTAGTTCCAAAATCTTTTAAAGATAAGCAGATAGATGTTATAATTCGTGATTTGGCAAACGGAAAAGATTATTCATGGTCAAGGTATAAAGGGGATTTGAAAATTAAATAAAGATAAGTCGATAAGCATTTGGAGAATACATTAGTATCCAAGTGCTTTTATTTTTTAAAAATTAGGGGGAAATATGGAACATTTAGAAATTACAAAGTATACGGAAAATGGAGAAGAATTAATTAGGATTCGTGACATCAGAACAAATCTGACAGTGAGTTGTGACGAAGACAGTTTGGAAATTACATTGAATATGATGGGAGTGAAATAAAATGTTTTGGCAAGTCAATTACATTATTGATGATGGATATGATTGGAATAGGCATATGGCAGTTGTGAAAGCGGAAAATGCTGATGAAGCCGTGTCTATTATGGAAGAATATATTAAGAAAACATATACACGAAATGATGATTTACTATTAAAAGAATATACAGTTGCGACAAAATTACCAAATGATAATGGTGTTATTTTTAATAAGTAGGAGAATTGGAAATGAAAGATAGAATTGAGCCGTGCGAATTTTATGAATGTAAAGGAAAGTGCGAAAAAGGTAGAGATGCTGACCACTCAGGATGCTGTCAGAAATGTAAGCTTTATAAACCAAGAGTGCGTAAGAAACATATTAATCTGAAGAAAAAGAAATTGGAAAATATTCGTAAGAATGAGAGATATTAGACAATAAGTGAAAAGAGGTGTAATTTATGAGAGATATTGCGATTACTTATACGCTCAAAGATGAACATGAGGAAAGATTAAAGAAGATTGTAGAAGAATATAAAAAACAACAAGAATTAAAGGAATTAGAAATTAAAGTTAATAGAGATGATGTTAAATTAGATAATTTACTTAATACTTTAAATGAAACATATAGTATGACTTATGAAAAAGCAAAAAAAAGAAAAGGTTGCCTTCTGAAAAGGCAAAAAAAGTCAATTTAACTTGCAAAAAGGGGCGCAACGCAGTAGAATCCGGGTATGGAGGAATATCTTGAAAAAACGTTCAGGCAACTGATAAGCACTGGGCAGCGGCGGCGAATGGACACCGGCAGTGCTCGGGATATGAAGTTGCGTAGGATGAAGAACAAGGTATGCGTGTGCCTTGGTGTTCGCAGGTGTGGAAAGACCACGTTGATGGCGGGGCTCATGGCTGAATTGCAGGCTGGGGGAGTGGCACGCGAAAATATAGTTCATCTTAATTTTGCCGATGAGCGCCTGCTGTCCCTGCACCAGGGCGGATGGAATGCTCTCTAT
>CALBXN010000162.1 GCA_937890485.1 uncultured Treponema sp. | reverse complement strand
ACTGTAGTGCGACCGTCTAGCGAAGCGTCAAGGGAGCAATGCAGTTTGTTTTTTTAGAATAACATATTTTTCTGGTACTAATTATTTTTGCAAAATTCTGAAGAGCCTATTCAAAGACAGGATAACATTCAAATCCATTATTTTTGATAATAGTTCCAATTTCAGAATCTTTAGATTTTACAATTACGGCAAAATAGGTATTACCACTAGGTCTAACTTCTTCTTTAATTTGTGCAGAGATATTTTTTTCTGCAACTCTATCCACAAGTCGCTGAGCATTTTCTTTTGATGAGAAAAATCCAAGTTGATAAGTGTAGAATTTTTCTTGATTAAGTTTTTTTTCCTTTTTAGGCTCGTCTTTTGTTTCAACTTTGGTTTCTGGCAAACTTAGTTTTTCATCAATCTTTTCTGCTGTAGGTTCAATTTTTGTTTCACTCTTTATTGAAACTTCCTTTCTTGGCGAAAAATACCAAAAAGGCAAAGGTGACAAATCAACCTTTCCTTGAGCCATTGCACATTCTAAACTGTTAGGAAATTCATTTTGTAAAGTTGTAATATATTTTTCTTCTAAAGTTATGTACCATAAAGTAAAAAGAATTTCTTTTTTTACGGATTTCATGGAATCCATTTTCAAATAGGAATTTAAAATTACTGTTGGCTCGTGAACCTCTTCAAAAGTAGAACATTTTGCAAGCCAACTCCAAGCGGCATATAATTTTAACAAAGGTGCGTTTTCGCCAACTCTAGCAGTAGAAGCAATAGAAGTTAGCAAGGCATCAGTTTTTTCAGCATCTCCACAGGATAAAAAACATCTACTTGCTTTTAACACAAAAGAATCTTTTTCAGTTTGATTAGAAACAATTTTTGAACAAGCAATATAACTTTTACTTGCTTCCTGATACAATCCTGCAAATTCTTGGCAAACTGCTAATTGTTCGTAAAGCTTTATTTTTTTAGCACTTTCTTCTGTTTTATCAATTTCTAAAACTAATTCATTTATTTTTTCTTCTAAAGTGATATTTTTATCTGATTGAGAAAAAGCATTAAAATTTAGAAAAACAAAAATTAGGCAAAAAAAACAAAAAAAAGATTTTTTCACTATACTTTATCCGTGATTTTAGAATTATCTTCTTGCTTTTGAACAGAAGATGTATTTCCTGAATAACTTGGAGCAGTTGATTTTGTATTTGTAATTACATCTACACTACTTTTTTTTGGATTTTGGGATTTTTTTTCTTTTTTGGAATGTCCAAAAGTAAAAGGCAACATAATAAACACACCGAGGGCAAAAGCCAAAAGAATACTCATAAAAATTGGAACATTTTTAAAAGTATAAACACCTAAAGAAACATCACAAGCGTTTGTTAAATTAAAACCAATAAATATAGTTACAAGAACTACAGATAAAATAAATAAAATTAATTTCCAAGGCATTTTTTATCCTCCAAAACTTCTACAATTATACATGATAAATTGTAACACCTATATTTTTTATTCGCAAGGGTTGATTTAAATCACGCACCCTTTAAAAGTATTTCCGTTAAGTGATTCAATTTTAACTTCTACAAAAGAACCAATTAACGATTTGTCTGCTTTAAAAACAACTCTTTCATCTCTAGAAGTTCTTCCTAGCATTTCAGATTCATCATCACGAGAAACATTTTCTACCAAAACTTTTACAGTTTTACCAAGTTGTTTTTTCATTTCAGTTTTTGTAATTTCTTGTTGAATATCAATTATTTTTGCAAGGCGACGCTTTTTATCTTCCATAGGAATTTGATTTTCATAAGAACAAGCAGGAGTTCCTTCCCTAGGATTATAATAATACATGTAGGCTGCAAGATAATTAATTTCTTTCATTAAAGAAACTGTTTCTTCAAACTCATCTTCTGTTTCGCCAGGAAATCCAATCAAAATATCAGTTGTTAAAGAAACTTCTGGTATTTGCTTTTTGATTTTTTTTACTAAATCCAAATATTTTTCTCTAGTGTAACGACGATTCATTCTTTGCAAAATATTTGAACTTCCATGCTGAACTGGTAAATGAATATGTTTACACAAAACTTCTTCTTCTGAAATTACTCTTATTAGTTCATCAGACAAATCTTTTGGATGACTTGACATAAATCGCACCCATTTTATTGGTGAATTTGTTTTTTTCAAATGTTCTGCAATCATCTTCATCAATTGAGGAAATAAAATGATTTTATCATCATCAATATTTACATCTCCAAAAATTTTTGTTTTAATTTCCATTTTTTGTACGAATTCATCATCTATATTTAATGTTGCTTTTCCACTATCAAATTTTGATGAAGCATAAGTTATTATAATCTTATTTGTTCTTGTAGTTTCTGAAACATCAAATACTTTCTTCTTAACATCTTTTAATATAATTTTAGAAAAATCATCTTCTAAAACATATTCAACATTTCTGTATGTAGGTTCCACAACTTCAACTTCTAATCCTTTTGTTTTTTGTACAATTTCATAATCTATCGCTTGTGCAAATTCAAAAACTATTCTAACTTTATCTTTTTCATATTGCGAAAATCTTATTACTTTAACATTTTTATTTTTAGGAATAATCTCTGTTGGTCCATCAACTTCTAATAAAGCATTTTCAATAT
>CALBXN010000161.1 GCA_937890485.1 uncultured Treponema sp. | reverse complement strand
CGTAAGCGCAGCACTAACGAACTGGGGCATTTTTCGTCGAAAGCGTTGGCTGAAATTTTTGCATTTACAAAATTTTCGTCTTGCTTTATTTTGTGCAAATCGTAATTCCACTAGAAGTACCGATTCTTGATGCACCTGCTTCTATCATTTTTATTGCTGTTTCGTAATCTCTAATTCCACCAGAAGCTTTTACTTGCATTGTTTCCCCTACAGTTTGTTTCATTAAAGCAACATCCTCTGTAGTTGCTCCACCTGTTCCAAAGCCTGTAGAAGTTTTTACAAAGTCGGCACCTGCATTTTTTGCACAATTACAGGCAAGTATTATTTCGTCTTTTGTTAGATAACAAGTTTCAATAATTACCTTTACGATAATTTTTTTATTTAGAGATTGACCTGTTTTTCTTGCAGAATTTACAACTGATAAAATATCATTTTTAACAATATCAATTTTATTATCTTTCATTGCTCCGACATTTATTACCATGTCAACTTCATCTGCACCTTGTAAAATTGCAATTTCTGTTTCACTGGCTTTGCTTTCGGAACTTGTTGCACCTAAAGGAAATCCTATTACAGTACAAACTTTTACAGTTGTATCTTTTAGTAAATTTGATGCAAAAGAAACCCAATATGGATTTACACAAACACTAGCAAACTCGTATTGTTTTGCTTCTTGGCATAGTTTTTCAATGTCGCTTTCTGTTGCGTTTGCTTTTAAAATTGTATGGTCAATCATTTTTGCAAGATTACTAAAATTATTCATTTAAATTTCCTTTTTTAGAAAAAATTATTTAATGTTTAAAAGTTGTTTAAGTTCTCTAATTTCTGAGGCTAATTTTGCTCTTTCCATATTTTGATATCTTTTTGGAATCATTTCTTTGCTTGTACATTCCAAAATTGCAACTAAATTTTGAAGTTCAATTTCATAAGGATAAACAGGTGGAATAAAATCCTTTATAGTTTGTTTTAAATCTTCTTGGGTAACTTTTACTCTGTTATCCATTGCAGCATTCATTTTTGCACGAACTAAAACAGCTTCAATATCAGCTCCTGACATCTCAAAATTTACAGATTTGAATATTGATGATAAATTACAATCTTCAACTTTTATATTCAATTTTTGTTTCATTGTTTCAAAAAGATGAATTTTTTCTTCAATAGTTTCTGGGTAGAATAGGGCAAGATGTTCTTCTGCTCTTCCTTGACGTTTTAAGTCTATGGGAATTAGGTCTGGGCGACTTGTTATCAAAAACCAAATGATTTTTCCTCGATATTCAGTATTTCCCATAAAATTTGCAATTTGTGCAAAAATTCTACTACTTTCTGAATTTGTGCTTTTATCTTCTCTGCTGCCAAGCATTGCATCAGCTTCGTCAATCATAACTGCAACTGGAGAAATTGCTTTTAATATACTTAAAACTTTTTCAAGGTTATTTTCTGTAAAACCGTTTTGCTGTCCATGGATGTTTCTGATTATCACCATAGGAATTCCAATTTCACCTGCAAAAGCACTTACTAAAAAACTTTTTCCTGTTCCGATTGGTCCAGAAATCAAATATCCCATTGGGAGAACGTCAAGTTGATTGTGTTTTATCGCTTTTGCTGCATTCTTGAATCGATTTTTTACAAATTCATGCCCAGAAACTAAATCCAGATTATATTCAGTTTCTATAAATTCAATTAAACCTGCACCTTCATTTTCTAGGATTTTTCGTTTTTTATCTCTGATATAATCTAAACTAACAGATTCTCCCATGGTGTATGATTCAGTTGCAATTTGATGCAAATGCCACAGTGTTAGACCTGATGTTAAACTTCCTATTTTGCTACAATTTATTCCTCTATCTGGAATTAAAAGATTTTGAGTGTATAAATAATTACAAAACATTGTCCTAACTGTTAAATCAGGTAATGGAATTTCAACTTTTACGATTGAAGGAGAATTTGCGATTCGTTTATTGATGTCACAAAGATTTTCTGTGAGAAGCATAATTGAAACATCATTTTGTGTAAAAATTGGGTCGTGAGACCAACGATTTAATGTTACAAGACAAAATCTGTCAGTTTCATCAAGATTTCCAATTTCATCATTTGGAATAATAGTTTCAGCGTAATCAATTAAAAGTACTAATCTCTTTTTTTGTGTAATATTTATGTAAATGTATTTTTCTATGGAAGTTAACGATTTTATTGGGTCTTTTGAAAGTAAATCTTCTTTTTTTATTTCTGGATAATATTTTTGCATAGTACTTATGTATTCTTTTTCCATTGCACCATTACAAAAAGTAATACCACTAGATCTATCATAATAAACTATTACATCTCTATTTCCAAATAAAACTTCTGGTATGTATTCTTGAACTTTTGTAAAACGAAATTCACCTTCGTTCATTGCATGGGGTAAAAAGTCTCTAATATTTCCATGAATTAAGTACATGTTTACTGTTTTAGAACAGTATTTGTTTGATAAATCTTGAGCCCATTTTGGTAAGACTTTGATGTCTTCTAAATTTACATTTATTAATTGTTGTCCACCCATATTTGTATTATATCTTATATGTGTAAAAACAAGCAACCTTTTTGAATATTTTTTTTATAATTAACTTGTTTTTACTTTGTTTCTGTGATATTTTTATAATATAATAATTTTACGAGGTGTGTTATGGCTTACAAAATTACAGATGCTTGTGTAAACTGTGGAGCTTGTGAAGGCGAATGTCCAGTTGGAGCAATCAGCGAAGGTGATGGAGCAAGAGTTATTGATGCAGCAACTTGTGTTAGCTGTGGAACTTGTGCTTCAGCATGTCCTACAGAAGCTATTGTTGAAGAATAAGCGATAGTTTTTCAAAACTTTTTATCATCCCTAAAAATGATTTATTTGTTTTTGGGGATGAAATTTTTTTATTATGCAAAATTCAGTATTTAAAGGTTTTTTATCATTTTTTATCTCTTTAGGACGTTTCCTTTTACTAGCATTAATTTGTGCTGTGTTAGGCTTTGTTGTAGTCTGGCCTTTGTGGTATTTTGCTGTAAATTCTCCTAATCTTTATTCTTTCATTGTTTTACTTGTTGCAAGTTTATTGGTAATTTTTTTTATTTCAAGGAAGATTGTCAAATCATTAAAACAAAAAACAACAGAAGAAAAAAAATCATATCTATTTAATATTTTTAGAAGTTTATTGCTAATTTTTATCTGCTTTCTCGGGTTATTTATTTCTATTTCTCTTATATTGAACCAGATGCGTTTTTTAGGAATTGCTATTTTTGTAGTTTTTTCTATCATATTTGGAGTTTGTGTAATTGTTATTAAGAAAAAATAGTTTAGTTATAGTTTTTGTAATTTTATCATTTTTTCAGTTACCTTATGCAAATTCAACAAATAACGAAATTTTTTATCCAAGGATTTTAGTTTTAGACTCTCGTAAAGATGAAATTTTCAAACAATATGAATTTGATGTACTTGAATCAAAAAAACTTCTTGCAGCTAATCAAAATCCTGCGATAATGTTTTATAAATATAAAGCTTCTGAGTATGATACACTTTTTTCAATTTCTGCTAGATGTAATATTTTAATCGAAACGATTGCAACCTTAAATCATATAGGTTCTACTACAGAAGATATTACAAATAAAGAACTTTTACTTCCTAATGTGGATGGAATTTTTATTTCTAGTAATCCAACTTCACCATTTGAAGAAATTTTAAAAAAAAATTGCTTTAAATACGATAATACATTGTGTTATAATTTGAAGGTAGGAAGGGAGATTTTTACATTTTTTCCAGGAATAAGAGTTGGTTCAACCGAAAGATATTTTTTTTTGGATTCTACTCTAAAAATGCCTTTGCGAGAAAGTGTATTAACTTCTAATTTTGGAATGAGAGTTAGCCCAATAACAGGAAAAAACAAATTTCATACTGGGGTAGATTTAGCTTCTCCTGAAGGAACTGAAGTTTTTGCATGTGGACATGGCGTTGTACAAAAAACTGGCTGGGATAATGTTTATGGTTATTATGTGATTGTAGAACATTCATCTAATCGTTCAAGTTTTTATGCACATCTTTCAAAAATTTTGACTAAGAAAGATGAACAAGTTAGTCCTCAAACTTGTATTGGTAGGGTAGGAAGTACAGGTGCTTCAACTGGTCCTCATCTTCATTTTGAAATTAGAAAAAATAATTCTAAGGTAAATCCCTTTTCTGAAATTTCTAACTAATCATTTTTTTAGGATTTTATGAAAAAATTATTGTTTTTTTTAACAGTATTATTTTTCTCTCAAAATTTGTTTTCTTATGAATCTTTTAGAGTTCATAAAACTATTGTTGTTGATATGACAGATGAAATTACGCCTACCAAGGCGGTTTTAGAAGTAAATGATGCTCTTGTAATAAAAGTTCCCAAAAATCCTCTGTTTTTGAAAGCTCTTTCTTTAGAAGTAAAAATACCACCTGAAGTTGCAGAATTTAGAGATTCTGTTGCATATTTTTTATATACAGATATAAATCCAAAACCGTCAGAAAATATTATTGATTATCGTGGAACAAGAGCTTTTATAAATACGTTCCCAACAAGATTAAGTTGTAATTTACTTATTCCATTGTTTTCATCAGTAGAATTACAGGATTCTCCTTATTCGATAGTTTTACCACCTGCAATGAATGATAATAGTGGATATATTTTTTTTAGATTGCAACTTGTAATGAAGGGAACTCCCGTAAATATCTGGGATTCTTCTTTCGTGATTGATGTAAAACCTGTTTTAGAAGATAAAGGTATTTTAGAATTAAATGTTCTTGCACCTGAACTTTCGACTTCTTCTGAAAAAGATGAAAATTTAATAGATTTTTCAATAAGCAATGATGAATCTATCGAAAATTCAGAAATCGATAAATTAAAAGGACCTAATATAATTAACATAACTGGAACTTCCTTGTACACTTTATTTATTGACGGAAAAATACCTGATATTACTAATGAAAAAATTATTTTACCATCTGGAACTCATCATTTATCTATTGTTTCTGAATTGTATCGTAGTGAGGTTCGAACAGTTGTAATAGAACAAGCACAAACAACAAAACTTGATGTTCTGTTAAAAGATGTTACACCTTTAGTTGAAATTTCTGCACCTGATGGTGTGCAAGTTTTCTTAGATTCTGAAGAAATTTCTAACTGGAAAGAAGCGTTTACTGTTACAGAAGGTAATCATTTATTAAAATTCATTCTCGGTGGATACGAAAAACTTCAATCTTTTGAAGCTTTTAACGGAAAAACTTATAGATTTTCACTAAATCTTGATGTTAATTATGTAGAGTCAGAATAAATTTTCTTATTTTTTTGTAGGATTTTTGCTTTTTTTATTCAAGGTTTTCTGTGAATCACCGATATTTATAATGTCAGGTGGATAAATCCCCTCCCACCCATTGTTCACCTGACTGCCTGATGGGCATGGCCGGTTGCATTTGACCGGCCTTTTTCTTTCTTGACAAAAGACCTTATCTTTAATATGCTAAATCATAATGAAAAAAATCAAAACAAGTACCATTGTACTTTTGTGTTGTGTAGTTTTTTTTACAATTTTATTCGGAGTATGTTTAGGCCTTTTGCTTTCTAATACTCTTAATACTATCAACACTGAACAATTTACAGAATTTAATCCTGCTCTTCCTACAAGGCTTCTTGATATAAATGGCGAAGTTATAACAGAGTTTGCTTCTGACGAAAAACGTGAGATGATAGCTCTTCAAGATCTTCCTCAACATATGATAGATGCTTTGATTACTCGTGAGGACCAAATTTTTTATAAACATCCTGGATTTAGTTTAAAAGCTTTGTTTAGAGCAGTTGTTGGTCAACTTACAGGAAAATCTCTTGGAGGCGGAAGTACACTTACTCAACAGATTGCAGGAACTTTATATTGTGACCGTTCAGAAAAATCTGTTTTACGAAAATTAAAAGAACTTTGGTGGGCGGTTCAAATGGAACGCCGTTATTCAAAAGACGAAATTCTAGAGTTATACCTAAATAAAATTTATTTTGGAGCAGGAACTTATGGGGTAAGTGCTGCTTCTAAGTATTATTTTGGTCACGATGTAACTGAAATTACTCCTGCCGAAGCTGCAATTTTGGTTATACAGCTTTCAAATCCAGCCCATTATAATCCTTTTAACCATCCAAATAGGGCAATGGATAGACAGCAAAATGTTCTAAAAAATATGGTTGAAAATAGATATATTTCACAAGAACTAGCTGATGCTTCATTTGAAGATTATTGGTTGAACTTTGACTATACTCGTATCGATTCATCAGCATATTTTATGCGTGAAGATAAAGCTCCTTGGTTTAGTGAATATGTTTTGCGTGAACTTACATCCATGATTTACGGTAACCTTGATATTTACACAGGTGGATTTACTGTAAACACTACCGTAAACTTGGAACATCAAAAAGCTGCTCAAGATGTTATGGAATCTCGTATTGCTTATGCAAACAGAGCTTATCAACGTTCTAGTGGTTCAAGAAAATCTGATGCATCTGAAACTTATATTCCTTTTACAGAGTTAATGTCTTTGGTTTTTAACTTGCCAGATTTAAAAGTTTCCCAGGAGCGCAACGAAAATATAGCTCGTTCAACTTACAATTCAGAAATAAATCCTATTCTTGATGTTATGTCTATGGTTTGTGGAGTAGAGCCAGTAAAAGTAGGTATTGTAAATCGAGCTAATGTTAATATTACTAAGGATACAAAGAAAAATACAATTGAAGGTGCTTTAATAACACTTGATAATGATACAGGATATATCACAGCCTTAGTTGGTGGAAGTAAATTTAGTTCTGATAACCAGTTTATTCGTGCCACACAAGCAAAACTTCAGCCAGGAAGTTCTTGTAAGCCATTGTATTATTCTGCTGCAATTGATTCTAGAAAATTTACTCCTGCCACAATGATTGTAGATGCTCCAATAGTTTTCTATACCGAAGATGGAAATCCTTATTATCCAGAAAACTTTAGAGGTGAATGGAAAGGTTCTGTACAACTTTGGTACGCCTTGGCAACATCAATGAATGTTCCTTCTCTTACAATTCTTAAAGGAATTGGTTTTGATGCTGCCATCAATAGAATTGTTGCCTTATTAGGTCTTAGCGAAGAAGAAGCTGCCACAAGAGGATTTGCTCGTGGATATCCATTGGGATTAGGAGTTTTCTCAGCTCGTCCAATAGAAATGGCTAGAGCTTTTACGATTTTTGCTAACGGTGGAAAAGAAACAACTCCTATTGCTATTCGTTCTGTAGAAGATAGAAACGGAAAAACATTCTTAAATCCAGAACGTGATATTCGTCTTGAACAAAAACGAAAAGGTTCTGCAATTCAAGTTATTTCTCCACAAACAGCTTTTATCATGACTGATTTGTTGCAAAATGTTCTTACTACACCTGGAGGTTCTTTAGCAGGAACTGCTGGAGGTTTGAGTAAGTTTACTTATACTGATGAAAAAGGCAAAAAACGAGTAATGCCTGCAGCAGGAAAAACTGGAACAACACAAACCTGGGAAGATGCTTGGACGGTAGGTTTTACAACTTACGTA
>CALBXN010000160.1 GCA_937890485.1 uncultured Treponema sp. | reverse complement strand
TTTGTATTCTTGTAGGAATTTTTTCTGGAGCAAATTCAGGTTTACCCATATCTACTTTTACAGAAGAAACTTTTCCGTTTTGCATATAAACAGTTAATTCTTTTACACCTGCTTCTGTTTCGATAGTCATTGTTGCAGAGTGTTCTTCAGAAGATTTAATTAAATCTGCAATTCCGTTTACATTGTTATCAAATAGATATTTTGCAACACATCTAATTGCGTTTCCTGCCATTTTTCCTTCTGAACCATCTTGATTAAAAATTCTCATGGCAGCATCTGCTTTATCAGAAAGTGAAACCATAACAAGAGAATCAGCTCCAATTCCTTTTCGGCGATTACAAAGACGAACACTCAATCCTTCTGGATTTTCCACAACTTGTTCAAAAGCATTAAACACAATAAAGTCATTTCCTGCACAATGCATTTTTGAAAAAGCAAGTTTTGTTCTTGTATCTCGTAATTTATTGATATCAACTAATTCTACATTGTTCACGTTGTAATTTGAAGCTAAACAATCTGCAATAGCATTTGCTGTATCAAGAGAAGTTAAACAAGGAATATCTCGTTCTACTGCATGACGACGCATTTTTACAGAATCTGCTCTTGGATTTCGGCCTTTTGCAGATGTAGAAATTACATAATCAATTTTTCCTGTATCAAGAAGAGTTAACAAGTTATCTTCTGAATTTTCATGAATTTTATTTACGGTTACAACTTCCATACCAAAGTCAGAAATGATTTTTGCATTTCCTTCTGTAGCATAAAGTTCAAATCCCATATCATAGAATTTTTTTGCTAAATCAGGAAGTTCATATTTATCTGTTTTTCGTACGCTGAATAAAACTCCACCTGATTTTTTCATGGTGTAACCTGCGGCAAGCAATCCTTTACAAATTGCTTCTTCTCTAGTTGAAGCTAAACCTAAAACTTCACCAGTAGATTTCATTTCAGGTCCAAGATGTGTATCAACATCCATCAATTTTTCAAAACTGAAAACAGGAACTTTTACTGCAAAGTATGGAGGATTTCTGTACAATCCTGTTCCGTAACCCATATCTTTAATTTTTTCACCAAGCATTGCACGTGTAGCAAGTTCTACCATTGGAACGCCTGTAACTTTACTGATATAAGGAACTGTACGACTTGAACGAGGATTTACTTCGATAATATAAAGTTCATTATTGTAAACTAGATATTGAATATTTACTAAACCTTTTGTTCCAAGTTTTAATGCTAAATCCTGACTTTGTTTAATAATTTTTTCCCGAAGAACATCATTTAAGTTCCAACTTGGGTAAACTGCGATAGAATCTCCAGAGTGAATTCCTGTGCGTTCAATATGTTCCATGATTCCAGGAATTAAAACATCTTCACCATCACAAATTCCGTCAACTTCAAGCTCAATTCCCATCATGTATTGATCAATAAGAACTGGATTTTCAATTCCTTGTGCTAAAATGATTTTCATGTATTCTTTTACATCATCATCATTAAAAGCAACAATCATGTTTTGTCCACCAAGAACATAACTTGGACGAAGCAATACTGGATAACCTAATTTTTTAGTTGCTTCAAGTGCTTCTTCGCAAGTAAATACTGTTAATCCTTTTGGACGATTAATATTTAGTTTTTCACAAAGTTCTTCAAATCTTTCTCGATCTTCTGCAAGGTCAATGGAGTTTGCACTTGTTCCTAAAATTTGAATTCCTTGGCTATCTAAGAATTTTGTAAGTTTAATTGCTGTTTGACCACCAAATGCAACTACAACACCAATTGGTTTTTCTGTGTTGATAACACCCATTACATCTTCTGGAGTAAGTGGTTCAAAATACAAACGGTCTGCTGTGTCAAAGTCTGTAGAAACTGTTTCTGGGTTATTGTTGATAATTGCAACTTCGTAACCAAGTTTTTTCAAGTTCCATACACATTGAACACTTGCGTAGTCAAATTCAATTCCCTGACCAATACGAATTGGACCAGAACCAAGAACAACAATTGTTCCCTTACTTGAACGATTTTTTAAGGTCTTAAGATATGATTCTGCTTCGTTTTCGCAATTATATGCTGAATAGAAATATGGAGAATCGCTTTCGAATCTTCCTGTACAAGTGCTTACCAATTTAAATCCTGAAGGAATATGAGCAAGTTTTCCTTCTTTTACAAGCTTTGCTGCTTCTTCTGATTCTTTTAAGTTTCCTAAAGCACCTGTAATTTTTACACCAGAAACATCTTGAATTAATTTATCTGGGAATCCAGCTTCTTTTAATTCTTTATATTTTTCTAATGTTAATTCTGCTTTTCCGTTTTTAACATCTTCAAGGAAGTGTTCGTTATTTGCGATATTTTGGAATTTGTCTAAGAACCACCAATCAATTTTGCAAACATCATAAATTTCTTCATGAGTCATACATCCACGATAAATTGCTTCGTAAACTGCAAAAATTCTTTGGTCTGTACATTCTCCAACTCGGCGACGAATATCAGCATCACTTTCTGTTTTGAAAGCATTTAAACGTAATGAATTTACACCAATTTCAGCACCACGCATTGCCTTCATCATAGCTTCTTCAAAATTATGACCGATAGACATAACTTCGCCAGTGGCCTTCATTTGTGTTCCTAAATCGCGTTTTGCGTAAACAAATTTATCAAATGGAAAGCGTGGGAATTTTACAACTGTATAATTTACAGATGGCTGGAAAAGTGAACCGTCTGGATTTGATTTTGTAATTTCTGGGATTGTATAACCGATAGCAATCAAAGTTGCAACTCTAGCAATAGGATATCCTGATGCTTTTGATGCCAATGCTGAAGAACGGCTAACACGAGGATTTACTTCGATAACAGCGTAATCCATTGAGTTTGGTTTTAATGCAAACTGAACATTACAGCCACCTTCAACTCCAAGGGCATTTACAATATCCAATGCAGAATTTTTGAGCATATCGTATTCTGCTTGATTTAATGAAGCAGTTGGAGCCATAACAATGGAATCTCCTGTGTGAACACCAACTGGATCAATATTTTCCATAGGACAGATTGGAATACAGTTTCCTGCACCATCTCGCATAATTTCAAATTCAATTTCTTTCCAACCTGTAATACATTTTTCAACAAGGATTTGATGAATTGGAGAACGATGCAATCCATTAGAAGCGATTTCTACCATTTCATCGTGATTATATGCAATTCCACCACCTGTTCCACCAAGGGTAAATGCTGGACGAATAATTACTGGATATTCAAGAACTTCCTCTGCATATTTAATTGCAGCCTGTAAGTCTGTATGAACTTCTGAAGGAATACAAGGTTGATTTATACTTGCCAAACAATCTTTGAATCCTTGACGGTCTTCTGCCTTGTCAATTGTTTCTGGATTTGCACCTAAAAGTTGAACGTTATGTTTTGCTAAAAATCCTGATTTTGCTAATTCCATAGAAAGAGTTAAACCTGTTTGTCCACCCAAGGTAGAAAGCAAACTATCTGGCTTTTCCTTTTCTATAATACGCATTATTGTTTCTAGGGTAAGTGGCTCGATATAAATTTCATCAGCCATAGCGTGATCTGTCATCAAAGTGGCAGGATTAGAATTTACAAGAACTACTTCAAGTCCTTTTTCTTTAAGTGCTTTACAAGCCTGATTTCCTGCATAGTCAAATTCTGCAGCCTGTCCAATAATAATCGGTCCAGACCCGATAACCATAACTTTCTTAATATTCTTTTTTAGTGGCATAATAAATCTCCTACTAAAACTAAATTATACAAAAAATCAATTTTTATGAATAGTACCTATATTGAAAATTTACAGGTTTTATATTATTCTTAGGTTCATGAATAAAACAAATCAAAGAAATTTTATACGCTCTCTTTCTATTACGGCTGCAATGGGAGCTTTAATCATCGTAATGGGATTAACTCATATTGGTTTTATCCCTTGGTTTTCTGGAGCATCAATTACTATCATGCAAGTTCCTGTAATCATTGCAGCAATTCTTGCAGGAAAATTCAGTGGATTTGGAACTGGTTTAATCTTTGGTGTTTTTAGCTTAATTCAAGCCGCAATTGCACCTATTGGTCCTTTAGATCCGTTTTTTGTAAATCCTTTAGTTTCTATTTTACCTCGTGTTCTTATGGGATTGGGAACTTATTTTTGCTATGCAGCTTTTAATAAGATAAATAATTTTCCAAAACCTTTAAATTATGCCATAAGTGGATTTTTAGGTTCACTAATAAATACTTGTTTAGTTCTTTTAACTCTTGTCATTTTGAAAGCAATTGATTTTAAGATGTTCTTAGCAATTCTTGTTGCAAATGGTTTACTTGAAGCTGCTGCATCTGCAATTATTACATCACTTGTAGTTTCTTTGATAAAAATGCCTAAGAAAAAATCAAAGTTTTCTGATGAGGAAGTTTAAGACAAAAAAATCAACCAAATAAAAGGAAACCTAACTAAAATGAAAGTCATTATCATAGGTGCAGGTTTTACTGGAACTCAGTTAGCAAAACGACTTATTACAGATGAAAATGATGTTGTTCTCATCGATAAAGATGAAGAAACTGTAAGACATGCTTCAAACAGACTAGATTGTATGGTTGTTCATGCAAATGGAAATAGTTTGGATACATTAGTTGATGTTGGAATTGCAAAAGCTGATGCTTTAGTTGCCGTTACGGAATCTGACGAGTTAAATATGATAACTTGTTCTTTAGTTCAGTCTTTATATCCAAATGTTTTAAAAATCGCCAGAGTTCGTAACGAAGATTACTACCCAAAAGTGAGTTCTATTTCAAAAACTCAACAAAATGCCTTGTATGGAATTGATTTCATGGTTCATCCAGACTTTGAAGCAGCTGAAGCCATCGTAAATGCAGTTGAACATGGAGCAGTTACAGATGTTTTAGAGTTTGAAAATTCACCTTATGAAGTTGCAAGAGTTACTATCGAAAAAGGCAGTAAACTAGACGGAATTTCTCTTCAAAATATTAGACATTTAACAAAATTACACTTTCTTATTGCCTACATAGAAAGAGATGGCGAAACTTTTATGCCTACAGGAGCAACGATTTTACATGCCGAAAGTCGTATCGGAATCCTTGCAAACAAAAATATAATGAATGAGATTTTTGAACTTGCAGGAGCAAAAACACAAGACATAAAAAAAATCGCACTTGTTGGCGCTGGTAGAATAGGAAATTTGATTGCTGAACGTCTTATTGAAAAACCTGAAAAACAATCTATTTTTTCAAAACTACTTTTTACACATAAACAAAACTCCCAAGAATTTGTTATCATAGAAGAAGACGATAAAAAAGCAAAAATAGCTTCCGAACGATTTAGTTCTGCAACAGTTTACAAGGCAGATATTACTGACGAAAGTTTTATCGAAGAAGAAGATTTAAGCAAATTTGATTTAGTTATCGCTGCTACAAATAATCATGAAAAAAATATTGTAACTGCCGCCTATTTTAAATCCCTTGGAGTTGATAGAACAATCTCTTTGGTTTCTAGCGGAAGTTTTGCGTTAATTGCACGAAATATTGGAATTGATGTTGCAGTTCCTATAAAAGATGCTGTAATAGATAGTATTTTAAGTCATCTAAAAGGAAAAAGCGTTACAGGGGTTCACACAATTGCAGAAGGTGAACTTGAAATTATAGAAATTGTTTTATCAGATAAAGCAAAAATTATTGGTAAAATGATTAAAGAAATTTCAAAGCCTGGTTCATTCATCATATTGTTGATAAAAGAAGGTGAAACTTACAAAGTTCCAGATGGAAATACAGTTTTAGAACCAAATGATAAATTAGTTATCATTACAAAGACTACAAATAATGCAGAAATTCTAGATATTTTTGGAGTTGAAGAATGAAATTTTTGGCATTTGTAAGACTTCTTTTTATTCTCCTTTCAATAATTGCTTTAACAATGTTAATTCCTTTGGCAACTGCTTTTTTTTACGGGGAATCTTCAGTTTATTCTGCTTTTTTAATACCAATTTGTTCTTGCCTTCTTTTAGGAATTATTTTTTTCTTTGTCGGGAAAAAACAGAAAACTTATATGTCCATTCGTTCAGGATTTGCTATTGTGGCAATTTTCTGGATAAGTGCTAGTTTTTTAGGCTCTCTTCCCATCTATTTATCTGGATACGCAAAATCATTTATAGATGCTTTTTTTGAAAGCGTTTCAGGATTTTCTACTACAGGAGCAACGATTTTTTCAGACGTAGAAAGTTTGCCACGTTCTATAAATCTTTGGCGATGTCAAATGCACTGGCTTGGTGGTATGGGAATTGTTGTTTTAACAGTTGCCTTAATGCCAATTTTAGGTGTAGGTGGATTTAAACTTATAAAAGCAGAAACTACAGGTCCTGAAAAAGATAAAATCACTCCAAAAATAACTGTTACTGCAAAAATCCTATGGATTATTTATTTTGCTTTTACTGTTGTACAAACAATTCTTTTAATGATTGCAGGAATGGATTTTGTAGATGCTCTTTCTCATGCTTTTGCCACAGTAGGAACAGGTGGTTTTTCTACAAAAAATACAGGAATAGCGTATTTTAATTCCCTTTCTGTAGATTGGATTTGTACAATTTTTATGATTCTTGCTGGTATTAACTTTAGTTTATATTTCAAACTTTTTACAGGCAACGGCAAAGAACTTACATCAAATACTGAATTTAAAGCATATTTAGGAATTTTACTTACATCAATATTTATTGTTACATTTGCAAATTTGGAACAATATCAATCTTTCTTTACATCATTAAGATATTCTTCTTTTCATGTAGCTTCAATTATGTCTACAACAGGATTTGCCACCCAAAATTACCTTGAATGGATACCTTTAGCACAAATAATCTTATTCTTCCTAATGTTTATTGGGGGAAGTTCTGGCTCTACTTCTGGTGGTGTAAAAGTTATTCGTTGGGTTATTTTAGCAAAACAAGCAACTAATGAATCTTTAAAAATGTTACATCCTCACGGAATATTCAGTATTCGACTAAATGGAAGAGCTGGAAGAAATGATGTAGTTTATAATGTAAGTGCTTTTTTCTTTTTATATGCTCTTTTAGTTTTAATTACAACAGTTATTACAACGCTAGGTGGATCTGATATTCTTACATCCTTTACGGCTTCTCTTTCTATGGTAGGAAATATTGGTCCAGGATTTGGAAAGGTTGGTCCAATGGATAATTTTGCTCAATTTGCTCCTGCTATAAAATGGTGGTACTGTTTTGCAATGCTTGCAGGACGTTTGGAACTTTACACAATGATTATTTTCTTTAACAAAGCCTTCTGGAAAAAATAATTTACATAAAAAAAGAGGATGTCTAATACAAATGTCATTCCGAACCACTTGCGTAGAATGTGA
>CALBXN010000159.1 GCA_937890485.1 uncultured Treponema sp. | reverse complement strand
ATATTTTTTTATTGATTCAATTTCCTCATCAACAGGACCGATTATTAATTGTTTTTGTCTAAAAACAGAAGCATAAAATCTTTTCTTTTTTGCATCAATACAACTAAGAATGGTTTTGTTTAAATCGAAAAAAGGTAATGCATAAGTTTCAAGAGAATCAAAGGCGTAAATCGGAAATTTAAATGATAGTTGTATACCTTTTAATGCGGAATATGCAAGTCGTAATCCAGTAAAAGTTCCAGGTCCTTTACATAAACATGCAAATTGTATTTCTTGTGGAATTAGCTTTACATCTTGTAAAACTGTTTGAATTTCTGGAATTATTCTTTCTGATTGATGCATTCCAATGTCTAATATTTTTGTTGAAAATAAACCATCATTTTCAGCAGAAATTGTCATGCAAGGTGAAGCACAATCAATTGCTAACGCTCTCATAAGTATTCCTTAAAAATATTTTTATCGTAGGGCCAATTGTTTATTGTAATTTTTCTTGTTTCTGGTGTTAAAATTTCTATGTTTATTATTATCGCATCTTTAGGTAGAGCAGATTCAATTTTTTCACTCCATTCTATTGCGCAAACTCCATCTCCGTACATCATTTCTTCTGAACCTAAATTCAAAAAATCTTCAACAGAGTCTAATCTATAAACATCAAAATGATATAAAGGTAATTTTCCATAATATTCGGAAATTAGAGTAAAAGTAGGACTTGTAATAACTTCATCAACTTGTAATGCTTTTGCAATACCTTTTGTTAATGTAGTTTTACCTGCAGCTAATGTTCCTTTATATGCAATAATGTCACCTTTTTTTAGCGATAAACCGATTTTTTCACCGATTTTAATTGTGTTTTCTGCTGAATTAGAATGTAATTCTAACATGGTAAATTTCCTGAATCTGATATTGAAAGAATTGTTTTTTTTATTTCTTTTATAACTGGTAAAATTGGATATAAAATATCTTTTTTTAGGTTTACTTCAATATTTTTTTTTCCAGTTGGTTCTGTTTCTATTAAAAATCTTATAGGAACTTCAATTGGTTGTGATTGCAATTCTAAAATTGCTGTTCCTAAATATGTTTTGCGATAATAAATGTATGCGTCTTCTGTAGAAATATCTTTTATATCTAAAACTGTCATATTTTAAGATAATACTCCAAGTATGATTTATGGTCAATATTTATCTGTAATCATAAACTATTGAGAAAATTTTGTTTCGAGTTTTTTGTGCAATTTTTACAAAATTTATATGTAATATATTTAAATTATTTACTTTATTTATTTCAGAAGAGACAATTTTTCCAATGATAGATTCTGGTTCATTTTGAGATAATTCTAATTCGATGTAAATATACTGTTCTGGTTTTATAGGTAAGTCTGTTTCGATACAACATCCAGATGCGGAAATATCAGTGAATTTTCCAATATGTTTTTTTTCTAAAGGTTTGTATTCTATTTTACCATCTTTTTTTTGTTCATTTAAATTAACATGTACAGCACTAAAAACACATTCTGTGTTAAATGGTAATCTTAAAAAATTTCTTCTGTGTAAAATTGAAATATTGTTTGAGTGTGAAACAATTATTTCTTTAATAACTCTTGTTTGGTAACGAATTAACCTAGAAGACATATCATATGCAACATTATTTGCAAGTGAAAAAACTAAATTGATTTTTGATAAAGTTGGAATAATAATTTCATTTCCCATATTGTCTTTGGGGGCAGATAAAATTAAACCTTCTTTTGTATTTTCAATTAAAGTGGTTTTATAACGATTATTTTCTATGATAAGCGTCATTTGTGAATTTGTAGGAATAATTCTACTTGAATTTAGAGTCATATTAGAATTTTTTTGAAATTCAATTTTATTCCTAACTGAAAATAATAAAGAGGTAAGATTTTCATCATTTTTTATCAAAGAATATTCTTTCTTAAAAATTGAATCTACAAAATTCTCATCTTTCAGTTCTACACAAAGATTTTTTACTGAATTTTCTTGACACAATTTCCATAAAAAATTTTTTTCTTCTGTAGTAAGATTTAAAATTTGTGCAATTTTAGAAATATCTCTTTTTGTTGTTTTTCGATTTGGATCTAATAAATTTTTTTTAGTTTTTGTTGCAAGAAGTTTAACAACAAAGTTTGTGCAGAAAATAATTAATCCAGCAAAAATAACTAAAAATAATGCAATATAAGCGATAGAGTATCTGATAGTTTCAACTTCTGGTGAAAATTGAATTTGTAAAAACATAATCCCTCCGTACCTATATTAAGTATAATTCTTATTTTATAAAATCTTCACAAAATTCTTTCATTTGAGTAATTCTTGGAGCAATTTCGTATTCTGATAAATCTCCGATTAAAACAGTGTCTTTGTCTTTGAAAGCATTTTCAAAATCAGTAAGTATTGGTGCAAAATCTGACAAAAATTCTGAAATCTTTTGAGCTTTTTCTTTTGTATTTTCAAAATAATCTGCAAAAAGAGAAGATAAAGTAACAGCCTTGCAGAAATTATCAAAACATTCTGCAAAAATTTTTACAATATTGGCAGCTTGGCTTTCTTTCCCTGATTGAAGTAGTACAGGAATTTCAGTTAAATTTTTTTCTAAATCAGTCAAATTTTCGTTTATATTTTTAAAGTAAAAAACAATATCTTCTTTACAAATTGTTGTTATTGATAAAGTTTTAATATCATCAATTGAATCTGAAAATCTTTTTGTTAATTCCTCTGCATCAATTTCTGTTCCGTCGATAGATACGCCAATAATTGTAGCATCAATTTTTTCGCATTCTGTTTCAATTCCTTTTAAAATATCTTCAATATTTTTTTCATCTTCTAAAGTGATATCTGCTTTTGTATCATTAATAAAAATTTCCATTTAAATTCTCCTAAGAAAAATTATTGTTTATTATTTTGATTTGCAAAGTTTGAAATTGAACTTGCTTGAGATTCTAAATTATTCAATGTGGATTCCATGTTTCCGTATTTTCTTTTTAGTTCAGCTTCTTTACTTGCAACTTGAACTTCAAGTCTTTCAATTTTAGTTTCTGAATTAGAAATATTTCTTTCTATTGCAGAATTTTTCATTGCTAAAATTCCGCCTGTTTGAACATAGGCTAGTAAAGTTTGATCCATTTTGTAAGCAATTCCAGCATCAATAATTTTATCATCATTTGTGTCATAGCCAAAAATGTTTTTTACTTCATCCATATTGTTTTCAAGAGCTTCATCTAGTTTTTTTTCATCAATTTCCATATATCCACGCATTTGAGCAGGGGACGCTCCTGTGGAAACTCCAGTTTTTGATGCAATTCCAATTTGTGCTAAAGTTCTAATATTAAAATTTTCTTCTGGCATATAAGAATTGGTAATAATTTGTTGAAGAGAACTTTTGCTACTTTTAAGTGAAAATTCAGATTGAAAGGCTCCTAATCGTTCTTTTGCTTTCTCATTTTCTTCATCTGTAAGATATTCTAACTCATCAACAATTTCTGGTTTGTTTTGAGTTAAAATATTTAATTCTGCCATAAGTTGATTGTAGTTTCCAACAAAAGTTATCAAAGCATCTTTTGCACTTTCTGTGTCATTTTTTATGCTAATGTTTGCTGTTTTATCAGTTGTTGAATGAAGTTGTAGAGTTACATGAGGAACAACATCGTCGATTTCGTTCGTAGGACGATTCATAGGAATTCCCTCATATCGAAATTTTGCATTTTGTGCAACTGAAACAGGATGTAATGGTTCAAAACCTAAATTTGCAGAAATGTTGTAAGATGCAATTCCGTCAATATGAAGTTGTTTTCCTGTATTTCGGTTATTTACTAATATAGAAGTTATGTCTTCATATTCATTTAAATTTAATGTATATAATTTACTTTCATTGTCTTGAGGTATACTTTCTAATGGAATTATTGTACCATCAGATTTTTTTATGTATAAAGCACTATTATCTGTTACAGGATATCTAATTTCTTTAGGTGGTTCAGGTGGAAGAGTAGTGTCAGATTCTTCATTGTTGATTATTACATCTTGAAATTGAATATTTCCAGGAAATGGGAGAACAGGTCCGGTTGGACGATTATTCCATGCGATAGTTATAT
>CALBXN010000158.1 GCA_937890485.1 uncultured Treponema sp. | reverse complement strand
ACAAATTTTTGAAAGGCCGAAAAACAGTTACACAAAGTGTGAACCAAAAACCAACCAAGCATTGGCATTAAGGCTTGAAAAAAAGCAAAAACACCTGCAATTAAGCACATTTTCTTAATTTTCATTTTAGGTTCGTTTAGTCCATTTGCTAAAGAAACAGAAAACGCATCCATGGCAAGACCTACACCTAACAAAACACTATTTAAGAAAAAAACTAAATTCCAAGTCATAAAATTTTAAAATCCAAAAACTATTTATTTTCTATTAGAGTGTAAACTCGATCTAAATCATCTGCTGAAAAATATTCGATAACGATTGAACCTCTTTCAAGGTTTCCTTTTATAGAAACTTTTGTTCCTAAAAGTTCAATCAATTTTTGTTCCACAGAAACTAAATCTGGATCTCGAGTTTCTACAGGAGTAGAAGATTTTTTTGATGACTTTTCTGAAGGTTTGTAAGTTCCATTCATTTCTGAAGCTAAGCGTTCAGCTTCTCTAACAGAAAGATCAGAACCTGTAATTTTTGCAAATAAAATTCTTTGGTCAGTTGCATTTACCACTGATAAAATTGCTCTTGCGTGTCCTGCTGAAATTTTACCTTCAGAAAGAGAGCGTTGCATATCTTCTGGAAGTTTCAAAAGGCGCAAAGAATTTGCCACAGTTGAACGATTTTTACCAACTCGCTTAGAAACTTCTTCCTGAGAAAGATTACCCATTTCCATTAGTTGTTGATAAGCTAGGGCTTCTTCTAAAGGATTTAAATCTTCTCGCTGAATATTTTCAATCAATGCAACTTCTAGCATTTTTTCAGGAGAATAATTTTTTAAGTAAGCAGGAATTTTTTCTAGCCCAGCAAGTTTTGCAGCTCGACTTCGGCGTTCACCACCAACGATGTAATATCCACCATCTGAACATTCTGTGATAATAATTGGTTCTATAACGCCATCTTCTTTTATGGAAGAAGCAAGCTCTTGCAAAGCCTCTTCAGAAAATTCTTTTCTTGGCTGATAAGGATTTGCTTTTAAAAGAGAAAGTTCTACTTCAAAAATAGAATTAGATTCAGTTTTTTTATTTTTTGATAAACCACCCAAAGTAGTTAATTCATCAATAGCAATTTCATCTGCTGAAAAAACAGCTGCTGCACCCTTTCCTAACGCATTTTTAGCCACGAGCAATCACCTCTGATGCTAATTGTTTATAACTTCTTGCTCCTAGACAAGATGGATCATACATTGAAATTGGAAGTCCGTGAGATGGAGCTTCTGAAAGTCTAACATTTCGTGGAATAATTGTATTAAACACAGAATCTTTAAAATATGCTTTTACTTGGCTTACAACTTCGTGAGCAAGACGAGTTCTTGAATCGTACATTGTAAAGAAAATTCCACCAATTACCAAATTTGGATTTATGGTTTTCTGCACCTTTTTTACAGTTTGTAAAAGCAAAGAAATTCCTTCAAGAGCAAAATATTCACATTGCATTGGAACTAAAACTGCATCTGCGGCGGCAAGTCCATTTAAGGTTAAAATTCCCAATGAAGGAGGACAATCAATTAAAATATAATCGTATTTATCTCTAAGAGGTTCCAAAACTCTTTTCAAGTAAAATTCTCTATCTTCTTGATCAACCAACTCAATGGCAGCACCAGATAAATCAATAGAAGCAGGAATTGCGTCCATATTTTTTACTGAAGTATGCTTTATTGTTTCTTCTGCAGTAGATTGTTCTGCCATCAATTCATAAATAGTCGGCTTTTCTTTTGAAAGACCTACTCCAGAAGACATATTTCCTTGTGAGTCAAAATCAACTAATAGTACTTTTTTTCCTGCTTCAGCAAGATAAGCACCCAAATTTACTACAGAAGTGGTTTTTCCAACACCACCTTTTTGATTTACAAAAACGTATATTTTTGCCATATTTATAGTATATCATTTTTTTTTAATAAAGTATATATTAGTTTTATGGAAGATTTAAAACAAAAATATAATCAAAAATACACAGAAATTTCTCAAAATCTTATTTCTGCAACCTTTGCAAAACCAACAGTAGATTCAAAATTTAATAAAGTTAAAATAAACATAAATAACAACACTTTTTTTGTACAAATGTATACTTCTACACAAGCTTTTCATAAAAATTTATCAAGGGAAGAAGTTAAAACATTTTTGCAAGAAAATATTGGTATAAATTTTAAGCATGTTTATATAGAAACAAATGATAAAAAATTCACTTTTTTAACAAACAAAAAAGGAAAAATCACTCTATTAGAAAATTATAATACTAATAAAAATATAAAATTCACTTCCCCAAGTACAAAAACTAAAAACTATATAATTAAAGAAGGAATTCCTGTTCCATTTCTTGTTCACTTAGGAGTTATGAATAAAGAAGGAAAAGTTCTTGCACAAAAATACGATAAATTTAAACAAATAAACAGATTTTTAGAATACATAAAAGACATTTTGCCAGAAATCAATCATGGACAAAAATTGAAAATAATTGATTTTGGTTGTGGAAAATCCTATTTGACTTTTGCTGTTTATCACTTTATCCATGAAATTGAAAAAATTCCAGTTGAAATTATTGGGCTTGATTTAAAAGATGATGTAATTACAATGTGCAATCTTTTAGCAAAAGAGTTTGGATACGATAATTTGCATTTTCACAACGGAACAGTTGAAGATTATTTTGCAAAGATTGAAGATAAAAAATGCGATTTAGTTATTACACTTCACGCTTGTGATACGGCTACAGATTACGCAATCGCTTCGGCAATTAAGCAAAATGCAAATGCAATTTTGTCAGTTCCTTGTTGCCAACATGAATTAAATCAAAATTACAAACAAAGTTCAAATTCTGCACTTTCGCAAATGTTAAAATACGGAATCGTAAAAGAAAGATTTTTATCTTTATCAACTGATGTTATGAGATGCGAATTATTAAAAAAACATGGATATTCTGCTCAACTTTTAGAATTTATTGATATGAGTCATACACCAAAAAATCTTTTAATTCGTGCAGTAAAGAAAATTTCTTCATCATTAAAAGATGAAAAATCATGTTACGATGAAATTGCAAAATTGTTGGAACAAGATATTTGTCTTGCAAAATTACTGGGAAGTAACATATACTAATAATATAAATCATTATGTATTTTTACGGAGGTTTTTACAAATGGAAGATAAAATTAAAAGAGCAATTGAACATATCCGTCCTCAATTACAAGCTGATGGAGGCGACATTGAATTTGTTAAATTTGATGAAGAAGGAAAAGTTCATGTAAAACTTACAGGAGCTTGTGGAAGTTGTCCTATGGCAACAATGACTTTAAAATCTGGAGTAGAAGTTTTCTTAAAAGAAAATATCCCAGAAGTTACAGAAGTAGTACAAGTTTTCTAATTACTTTTTGTATTGAAAATATATAATCTCCTTGCTATAATAATATATATGGGAAAAAATATTATTTTAGCAGGGAAAGAATATTCAAAAAATTCTGACATAGAAAAAATCGCACAAACTTTAGGATTAAATCCTTTTGTAACAACTCAATATTTCGAAGAATCAAATACTAAAATAATTTCAACCAGTACTACTTGGAATAGAAGTTCACCTATTTCTGCACATTCTGTAATAGTTAATGCAGAAAATTATTTTAGACAAATTGATGGTGCTGTTTTATTTTTTGATTCACTTGCTTATGATAAAATTTTTACCCATAACACAATTGATGAATTTACTCGTGCTACAGATGAATTAATTTTAGGATATAACTATCTAACATTAGAACTATTACGCCGTTTTTCTGATCATAATCCTGGAAAACTTTTTTTTGTATTGCAAAGTCAAGAAACTCAAGCTGATATCCTGAAAAATTCACCCAAACAACAAACTCCTCAGCAAAATATTGGACTTATCACAAGTATGGCTCAAAGTGCTTTTAAATCCTTTGCAGAAAATATAGCAGCTTTGAATTTTAATCAGAATGGAAATTTTGTTTATTTACTAGAAGTTTCGTCAGAAGTTTCAGAGGATGAAATACTTTCTTGGATTGCTACAAAAATGCAAGAAGATTTACCTATTTACAAAAATCCAAAACAAGCTGTTATATGGCAATCAACTGAAGTAAAATCTAAATTTCAACTTCCTTTTATTAAATAAAATTAAAACATGATTAAGAAAGAATTAATCTTTCTTAAAAACTAAAAGTTTTAACGGAGAGAACATGAATACAAGTGAAATTTTTAAGAAAAAAACTACTTTTTCTTTTGAAGTTTTTCCTCCAAAAAAAACCAGTCCTATAGAAACTGTTTATAAAACCTTAGATGAACTTAAAAACTTAAAACCAGATTTTATAAGTGTTACATTTGGAGCTGGTGGTAGTGAAAACTCAGATACAACTCTTTCAATCGCAAATAGAATTAAAACAGTTTGTGGAGTAGAAAGTGTTGTTCATCTTCCATGTATACATCTTACAAAAGAAAAAGTAACAAATTTGCTTACAGATTTTAGAGCCGCTGGAATAGAAAACATCCTTGCTTTACGAGGTGACAAAGTTGAAGGTAAAGAACCTTGTACGGATTTTTTACACGCTAGCGATTTAATTAAATTCATAAAAGATTTTGATGCACTAAACCAAGATAGTTCAGAGCAAGAATTTAATATAATCGGTGCTTGTTATCCAGAAGGACATCCAGAAGCATCTTCATTAATTGATGATATAAAAAATCTTAAAATCAAAGTTGATGCTGGAGCAAGTCAGTTAATTTCACAACTATTTTTTGATAATAATTGTTTCTACGATTTTCTTGAAAAAACAAAAATTGCAGGAATCAATGTTCCTATAGAAGCTGGAATTATGCCTGTTGTAAACAAAGCCCAAATCGAACGAATGGTTAGTCGCTGTGGAGTTATTCTTCCTAAAAAATATACAGCTATGATGGAAAAATACGGAGATAACGCAGAAGCCATTAGAGATGCAGGAATTGCCTATGCAATCGACCAAATTGTAGATTTAGTTAGCCAAGGTGTTGACGGAATCCATCTTTACACGATGAACAATCCTTTTGTAGCAAAAAAAATTACTCAAGCAGTTGAATCATTATTTTGATAGGTGTAAAATAGAATATTGTGCAATATTCAAATCCTTTAATCGTACAAAGCGATAAAACTCTTTTATTAGATGTTCATGCTCCACTAGCAGAAGAATGTAGAAATGCATTAATTCCTTTTGCCGAATTAGAGCGTTCCCCAGAGCATTTGCATACTTATCGACTTTCACCACTTTCACTTTGGAATGCAAGCAGTGCTGGAATTTCAACAGAACAAATTATATCTTCGCTAGAAAAATTTGCAAAATATGATGTTCCTCAAAGTGTAAAAGATTGGATAGAAGATACAGCAAATAAATTTGGAAAAATAAAAATTAAAGGAATTGAAGAAGATTCTGAAGATTACAAAAATTTTCTTTACCTTGAAACTGAAAATGAACTGATTTACAAAGAACTTTCTGCAAATAAAAGTCTCTCAAAATATTTAATTCCAACAGAAAGAAAAAATACTTTTCTAATTCATCTTATAAATCGAGGCACCATAAAACAAGAATTGCTTAAAATTTTTTGGCCTGTAAAAGATGAAGCTCCTCTTAAAGATGGAGAATTTCTTGAAATAAAATTAAGAGATACTTGCAAGTCCACTGGAAAAAATTTTATCATTCGCGACTATCAACAAAAAGCAGGAGAAGCAGTAATCGGTGATAAAAGTGCAGGAACTGGATTTGGTACAATCGTACTTCCTTGTGGGTCAGGAAAAACTGTTGTAGGAATAAACATTATGTCGATGCTGCAAACAAACACATTGATTCTTACAACAAATATTTCTGCAGTTCACCAATGGATTGCAGAACTTTTAGATAAGACAGAATTAACTGAAGACCAAATTGGAGAATACACCGGCGAAAATAAAACCATAAAACCAGTCACCGTTGCAACTTATCAAATCTTAACTTGGCGTCCAGAAAAAGAAGGAGATTATCCTCACTTTCAATTATTCAGAGAAAATTCTTGGGGTTTGATTATTTACGATGAAGTTCATCTTCTTCCTGCACCAGTTTTTAGAGTTACAGCAGAACTTCAAACAGTACGCCGAGTTGGTTTAACAGCAACTTTAGTTCGCGAAGATGGTTGTGAAGGTTATGTGTTTTCTCTTGTTGGTCCCAAACGTTACGATGTTCCTTGGAAAGAATTAGAATCTTCAGGATTTATTGCCAGTGCAGAATGTATTGAAGTTAGAATTGATTTAGATAAAAACAAAGAACTTGATTACGCAGTTGCAAACCAAAGAGAAAAATATAAAATTGCAAGTGTAAATGCAAATAAACTTCCAGTTGTTAAAACCTTAGTTGAAAAATTTACAGAAGATAAAATTTTGGTAATTGGTCAATATCTTGATCAATTAGATGAAGTTGCAAAACTTTTAGATGCACCAATCATCACTGGAAAAACAACAAATTCTGAACGAGATGTTTTATACAAAAAATTTAGAGAAGGTGAAATTAGAGTTTTAGTTGTTTCTAAAGTTGCAAACTTTGCAATTGATTTACCAGACGCTTCAATGGCAATTCAAATTTCTGGAACTTTCGGAAGTAGACAAGAAGAAGCTCAACGTCTTGGAAGAATTTTGCGACCTAAAGAAAGAACATCAAGATTTTTTACTTTGATTACTCGAGATACAGTTGAAGAAAACTTTGGAGCAAACCGACAAAAATTCTTAGCAGAGCAAGGTTACTCTTACAAACTGGTTCGTAACATTGAGCAACTTGAGGAAGATTTATAAATGATAGAACGAAGCAATAAAAACATTCAAGCTCAAAAAGTTCTTGATTGGAGAGAATATCTTTCTATCATGGATAATCAGCAATTTTTTAGTTTGATGCATCTTTACATTGGCGAAGTAAAAACTCCATACAATAAACAAAATCTAATTGAACAATTAAGTAGTTTTATCAGAAAAGAAGAAAATCAAAATTTAATTTTTAATATGCTTTCTGAAAATGACATTATAATTTTAAATGCTATTTATTTTATTTCAGATGTTACGCAGGAAAAACTTTCTTCTTTTTTTTCTGGAACTTTTAACTTTGCAACATTGTATGAAAATTTAATAAATCTTGAAGAACGACTTTTAATTTACAAAAAATTAGATTTAGAAAATAAAACAAATTACTACAAAATAAATCCATTGCTAGAAAAAAGACTTTCATCAATTTTGAAACTTTCTGTACTTCTACCTTCTCCAACAACTGATGAAACAATCTCAAAGTTTATCGATTCTAAAAATTTTCAAATTACACCACTTCTTCTTAGTGCAATTTATTCTTTAGTAAATTTAAATCCTGATTTATGCAAAATCGATGGAAATTTTAAAAAGAAATTTGAAGCAAACTTTTCTAATTTTTTCCCAGCCCTTTATGACTCAAAATTTATAATTCAAATTATTAACGCACTTAAAAATTTATCTTTATTTACACAAACTGAAAATTCACTTGAAATAAATCAAGCAAAATGGAAAAGTTTTTCAAAACTTTCTTTTACAGAACAATATATCTATTTGTCAATTAGCTCTGATTTAAGATTTTCTCAAAATGATTTACATAAAAATGCTGTTTTAATCTCAACTATCTTAGATAATATTTCAGAAAATGGTTTTACAAAAAATACTTTATATCGATGTGCTTATTTAGTAAATGAAAATTTATCTAATGAAAATTTTTCTTTTTCCTCAAAATCAAGACTTTCCCTATTTTTAAATAACAAAGCTTCATCCGTAAATTCCTCAAACAACATTTTTTCACTGGTAAATAATTTAATTAAATTTGGAATTTTAGTTCAAACAGGACGTGATATAAATGACGAACCAATTTATTCTATTTCTAAAAACTTTATTTTGTCAAAAGAAAATTATTCATCACAAAAAATGATAAATGTTGATGCAGGATTTCTTGTAACAATTTTTCCAGACGCAAATTTAAATTCACTTTTAGAAATAATAAATTTTATGGAATTTAAAAGATACGATACAATTTTGCAAATGGAAATTACAAAAAAATCTTGCATAAAATCATTTGATTTAAAAGAAACACCAGAGACAATTTGTGCAAAATTAGAAAAATATTGTAACCATGAAATACCACAAAATTTAAAAGTTTCTATTGAAGATTGGTACGAAAATTATTTATCTGCACAAATTTATCACGGATATGTTTTAAAAGTTTCAGAATCAAAAAAAATCTTAATTGAAAACAATCCAGAAATTTCAAAGCATATAAAAATAATATTATCACCAGGAATTTATTTATTGGATTTTTCTTCACAAGAAGAAGCAGAAAACACAATTGAAAAAAGCCAACTTGATTTTATTGGCTGCGTAAAAAATACTGAAAAAGAAAATTCTTCTTTACCATTTCAAAATTTTTCTTCTGTTAAAGTTTTTTTTGATAATACTCAAAGTGATGAACAACCAAAGGAACATATAAAAAATGAATTAATTCAAGAATTAAAAAATCATCTTTCAACAATGGAATTAACTAAAGATCAATATGAAGATTTATTGAAAGGTGAAAAAACAGTTTATAGTTTAAGTGATGATGGAACCTATAAAGTTTTAAAAGAAGGAACAAGAGGTAATGATATTGTTTTAACAATAGACATTGAATTGCAAAAAGAAGTTGAAAAAAT
>CALBXN010000157.1 GCA_937890485.1 uncultured Treponema sp. | reverse complement strand
TATTTTTTTTGTTTGTATTTTTTGTTCTTGATGAATAACATTTTTTTTACAGAAAAAAAGGGAAAAATTCATTTTTGAAATTGGAGCTATTATCCCTGCACGCTCGCTTCCGTTTATTTCAATTTTTTCGGGAATTATTTTTTTGGAATTTGTTAGTTTATCATCGAAATAGGTTATTGTGTTTCCGTTGGCAAAAATACAATGCTGAAAATGCGAAGTCAAGTTTTTTTAGGGATTATTTTGAGAAAAAATCAAGTTGTAATTTTTCGGATAAGTCCTCAATAACTCCCCAAACGACCAAAGGGAGAAAGACTGGTGTAGAGTAAAGCGAAAAATCCTGGTAACATAAAGCGAGTGTAACCAAGATTCTTCGTTAATGTTTTGAATGATGTAATGGGAGTAATTATTCCCATTCGATTTTAATTGTTAAAATATGACTTGATATTATAACTTTATTATCAATACTTTAACTCATCTTTTTGCTTTTGAATGAGCGAACTGGTGTCAAACTTCACTTGATAGGCTCTATTGAATATCCTTGTCTTCTACCAAAATCTATAATCTTATCAATATTTCCACTACCTATTTGATTTGTAAAAGCGAAAACAATTCCATCATTACTAACCATTAAATCATCTTTTTCTTCAAACCACCTTCTATTTTTTGATTGGTCTTTTGTTGTTTGTTTCCATAATTGTATTTCATCAAATGACCATATGGGTAATGGTATTGTGTATTTAAGTTGATTGTATGTAAGATTAGGATTATCTTGTACAAATTGTTTTACTATTTCTAAAGACAATCTGCCTTTCCCATAATTCCCTTTACCATTAAACAAATAACGAGTATAGTCAAGATTGTTTTTATTTTTGTGGTTATATTCAAACACTCCTATGGGTTGTATAACTTTAGGAGTCGTTATCTGTTCTTTGTATGGGTTATGTAATTGATTCTTGTTTATGATGTTGATTTCAATATTGTCTATTATTTTATTTACGCTTTCTTCTGTATAGCCATCTGAATATAATTTACTGGTTAATAAATCAATTAGCAGTTCTTTCCCTGTTACAGATGTTAGTTCGTTAATATAGTCATTTATTCTGTTTTCTTTATCTATCTTCTCTATCTGAGATTTACAGAATTCAGTCAGTTTTTCGATGTTACAATTTTCTCGCTTAAATAGCTCTACAAATGTTTTTCCTTTATCGGAGTCGGCTTTAAGTTCTATCTTTAAAACACTTGTTGGGTTTTCACAATCAAATGGCTTGTAATATAATTCTATGTGCTCTCCAATATAAATACCAAATTGTACTGGCAATAATTTCATATAAGAAGATAATTGTTCGATGTCTTCTTTTGTTTGAATGTGATTAGGTTGTTTCATTTCAATAACGAATAATTTTTCGTCATTAGCAAAGAAGACAATATCTGGATATACATATTGTACATTACTACCTACTCTTTGCTGGTATTGTTGCTCAACTCTTTCACTATACCAACCTAACAGATAATAAAAATGTGTAAAGACTTTACTTTGATAGTCTTTTTCTGTTGCTTGCCTTAATTTTTCATTTGTCAAGTCAGAACAAATGGTATTCCAAATATTCATATAATTATGGTTTTCGAATGGATGTTAATATCATACAAAGATACGAAAAAATGTTATTAGATATGTCAAGTAACTAAGTGATATTTATAAGTACATAGCAGAATGTCTGCATTATAATCAGTTTACAATGCAAACTCTTTCTTTATGCGTTGAACGGTACTGACACTAACACCACCTAACTTAGCGACATTACGAATGGCATACCCTTTCTTTAAAAGCGAAATCACTTCCTTATACTCTTCTCGCTTCTGTTCAGAAGTCTTCACAGAACCTGGTTTCCTGCCCAATTTTCCACCGTTCTTGATATAACTGTCCCTACCACTATTCAAGCGGTAAACGATGTTAGAACGCTCTATATTCGCCATTTCGGCAAGCACCGTAACCATAATACTGGCAACTGGATTAACCTCGCCATTGGGTTGCAAAGTATGGATGCCAAGATTCTGAATGTAAACAGATACACCCGATTCGTGAAGTTGCTCCAAAGACTTCAATACTTGAAGCGTTGAACGACCCAAGCGAGAAAGTTCAGAAAGCAGGAGATAGTTCACTTTGTTCTCAATGCAGTAGTTGATACATTCCATCAGAACCAACCGATTTTCGTTCTTGGTTGCACCACTGATATGCTCTTCGTATGTTCCCATTAACTGGTATTCATTACGACTGGCAAACTGAGTCAAGTCTTCGATTTGACGCTGGGTGTTCTGTCTGTCATTACTGGATGATACTCTGGCGTAAATTACTGCTGTCTTCATAATGGTTACTTCTTTAACACTGGCAAATATAACTGGAATATCCTGTTCCAGCAAATCCCTGATGCAGAAAATTCAAAGAATATTTTGACTACAAAAAATGCTGGCACTGGGATATGAATACAGATTTATTTGAATACAAATTGTGTTTTAGTATATGATATAAATGATAAACAGATATGTTGAATACTATTAAGAGATAGGATTGAGTTACATATCCTTTGCTCCGTGCTGGTTTGTAAATTATATTTTCGTTAGGCCTTTCGTGGATATTTAATAATTTTCAGAGTTTACAACTTTGTGGACCACAAACTTGTGAACTTTACTTAAATGATTGATTCTTTTGTATTTACTCAAACAAAGTAGGTGATTTATTCAATACAAAAAACCGAACGCCCACAACGGAATCTTGTTTCCTACCGCATATTCCATATTATCAGCAGCAGATAAATGAGTTCCTGCGTAATTTTACGGAAATGTTTAATGATATCCAGAAAACAGGTGTGACACTGGATGGTGAGCAAATGGGAAGTTTCTTCGTGGCAGAAACCGCGACGGGAGTTCTGTTTGAATTTAAAGGATGGGAAAAAGATAAGGACGAGATAGATGGTCAGAAAATCTTAACAATTTCATCCACATCAGATGGTTATCATCAGATGACAGCATTTAATGCAAAAGTGAACTATACATCCATAAAAGATCCGGCATATTTTTCGCAAATTGTAGGCATTGAAAGAGAAAAAGAAAATCCAAGAAAAGACTACGAAAAATTCTCAGATATTTTACCACTTATTAAATTCTTCTATAATGAATATTATGATGAAATGGTAAAAGAATTAGTTTTCCCAGAAAACTTATCATCTGATACTATTAAGAAAGTATTATCTGAATATGTAAAAGTATTCGATCTAGAACTTGCTGAAGAAGATTGGTTTGCTCAAATGAAAGAAGTTGCAATATCATGCGGCTTTGCAGCAAATGCTAAAGAATACAAAAAGAATAAAGAAGCATTCTTAGGACATGTTGGTGATGTAGCCGCAATCCTTCGTCTTACTGTATCTTTAAGAGCACAATCACCTAATCTTTACATTGTTATGAAGATTTTGGGAAAAGAAGAAGTTACAAGAAGAATCAACAATATCTTAACAAAATAAGTTAGACTTAAAGTCTAACTTTTTTTCATAATTATAGATATTTGGTTAACAATAAATATAGGAGGATACTATGGAAAAAACAAACGAATTAAATAAATTTCTATCCTATATTCATATGGGAACAAGTATTTATAGAATCTATAAAGATAGTGCTGAAAAGTTACATGCTGATTCTTTAATTGATTTAATAGTAGAGATTGAAGAAATCTTTAAAACACACGAAGAAAAAATAACAAGATTAATTCATGAACAAAATGAAACCGCAACAACTAGTTTAACGGCTGCAGGAATTCTTGGTGTTTACAAAGAAAAACTAAAAATCTTTGATAATGCATTTACAATTTGTATTAATGCTTTAAAATCTACACATATGGGTCTAATTAGTTCAATAAAGTTTTTAGATGATAACAAAGAAATTCACAAAGAGATCAAAGATATTGTAATTAATGTTATTGAAGATTATCAAAGAATTGAAAAAAAGTTTATCGACTATACATTAAATAGATTAAATGATTAACAAATAAGTTCTTTTAAATCTTTAAATATGATATAATATAGATAGTAAATGCTGGAGGATAATTATGAGTAGTTTTAAAGATTTAAGAATAGTAGATAACTTTTATCAAACATCATCATTTTTTCCAATGCCTCTTACTTTAATTGGAACACTTGATGAAAATGGTAATACATCATTTGGAGCGTATTCACTTGTCTTTCCTTATTATATAGCAGGTAAAGATTATTACGCTATGGTACTTGAATGTCGTAATTCATCTAATACATGTAAAGGTATTTTAAGAAGTGGTAAGTGTACAATTAACTTCTTACCATATTCAAAAAAGATCTTTAAAGAACATGTAAGATTAGGTTTTCCTGGAGATACTCCAGAAGAAAAAATGAAAGATTTCGCTTTTTCAATGGAAGACGGTCTATCATCAGTAGATCATCCAAATGAACTATTTCCTAAGGTAATAAGTGAGGCATATCAAGTATTTGAATGTACTTGGGTCAAAGAACTAGATAATGCTCAAGATGATAAAGTACAAGAAGAATATGATGGCCCTTATCATGACTTTAATGGTATTACTTCGAAGTTTGGTGCTCATTTTATTCTTAAAATTGATAAAATTTTAATGAAAGAAAAATACTATGATGCGATAATTAATGGAGTAACTGCACGTAACTTCTGTCCACTTCCAACAAACTGGGGTTATAGAGATTCTAAAAATTTCTGGTGTTCAGACTATAGAAAACCTATTTCAGAAGATATTCCAAATAAAGAAATTGATTTAACTTCTATAAGATATGCCGCAGATCGGGTAGACGATGTTGTCAAGTTTACTGATGAGGCGTTAAAGATGCTTGTTAAAGTACCACGCCCATTCCTAAAACTTGTTTTAACTGGATGTGTTAACTGGGCAAAAGAAAATAATTGTACATTAATTACCGAAAAAGAAATCGAAATTATTAATGATAAAAGATCAAAAGAAAAGAAGAAAAAATAAAAAGGTCTAAGTGAACTTAGTTCACTAGACCTTTTTTATTTTAAAATTACCATCTAGGAGGTCTACCTCCTGGACCACCAGGTCCACCTTGGCCTCCCATACCACTATTACCCACATTTGTTAAAATATTATTTAGAGTAACTGTTTGTTCAACTGATCCCACTTGGATAGTATAAGTATCACCTTGATTAAAACTTTCTAAACTAACAACAATAGATTGAAATTGTTTACTAGGAGTTGTTTCAAATAAAACATTATCACTATCATCTTTGATTATAATTTTTGTATTTGCTGGAACTTTTCCAGTTTTACAAGAAAAGATTATAGGTAGTAATTGTAATTGTGTTTCTTCTTTTAATTCTATTTGATTCATATAACTGCTTCCTTTCCCAATTATCTTGTAATGATTCACTTTTTTACAATTACATTTTCTTTTAACATTCTATTAGACGCAATTGTTAAAGCCATAGTAAGTGCTAAAGGCAATCCTTCTGGCATCGCAGAAACAGCAAGAGCAATTACCGATAAAAATATTTCATGTTCTATTTCAGTACCGATTAAAAGGAATTACTTAGTTAAATCAAAAGATAAAATTCAAAATCCATTTAATACTGAAATAATGAATTGGGATGATTTTTTGGCAATACCAAATATAAAGAATAATTTATAGGAGGTATATTTATGAAGAAGAGAAATATATTATTAGTTTTGTTAAGTCTATATATGGTTGGATGTAGCACTTCAGGAGGAGGTAACTACTATCAACCAAATGTATATGGGAATAGCGAGTTTGAAGAATATACAGAAATTAATGAAAGAGGATATATTGATCCAAATGATAATCCTTTAAGTAGTTTTTCATTAGATTCATCAACTTATGCCTATTCCAATTTAAGAAGATTAATTAATAATAATGAATATATAGATAAAAATGCAGTTAATATTGAGCAAATGTTGAATTATTTTGATTATTCATATACAAATGATACATTAGAAGCATTATCTTCAAATTTGGAATTATTTGAATGTCCATGGAATGAAGAACATGATTTAGCATTAATTAGTGTTAACGCAAAAGAAATAGAAATAAGTGATACTAAGAATAACTTTGTATTTCTATATTATTATATGGTTGAGCCAGAAGTAACCGAATATAAGGTCAATTCGGATGGTACGATCACTCTAACCGTTGAGATGCTGTCCACGGATCTTGCGATGGATTGCTTGTTTGCCCACGAG
>CALBXN010000156.1 GCA_937890485.1 uncultured Treponema sp. | reverse complement strand
CATTTTGTACAATGAGGTATCCCTTCAGAATCAATTTTGTGTTGTTCTAGGATAAATGATGCGTCATAAAAACTGTTACAGTTTACGCAAAAATTTCTATGTACACTTCCATGTAATTCAAAAATATTTTTACTTCCTGCTGCTTGATGTAATCCATCAATATTTTGTGTGATAATTGCAGAAAGTTTTCCTTTTTGTTCTAATTCGGCAAGTTTAAAGTGTGCAGAATTAGGTTTTGCATCTAAGGCTATCATTTTTTGGCAATAAAATTTATAAAATTCACTACATTTGTGATTAAAAAAAGTTCTACTAACAATTTGTTCAGGTGGATATTTCCATTCTTGGTTATACAATCCTGATGTACTTCTAAAATCAGGAATTCCACTTTCTGTTGAAACACCAGCTCCACCAAAAAAAACGATGGAATTACTATTATTTATAATATCTTGTAAAATCTGTATTTTTTTATCTATTGATTCCATTGTATACATTTTATCCCCTTGAATAACTAAAGTCAATTTAGTATTATAAAAAACATCAATTATCCATGATTTGTCAAAACGACTTATTCAAAAAAGATTTTGTCTAAAGGACGGAAAATATGTTTAAAATTCTTGAAAAAAAACAGTTGTCAGCAGACGTTTTTTATATGAAAGTAAACGCCCCTGAAATTGCACAAAACCGTAAAGCAGGACAATTTGTTCTTGTCCAAATAGATGTAGATTATGGTGAAAGAATTCCTCTTACAATTGCAGATGCAAATGCTGAAGAAGGTTGGCTTGTTTTAGTTTTCCAAGCTGTTGGTGCAACAACTCTTAAATTGTCTAGAAAAAATGTAGGCGATGAAATTGCAGCAATTCTTGGTCCTCTTGGAAATCCTACTCATATTGAAAAGAAAGGAACAGTAGTGTGCGTAGGTGGTGGAATCGGTGTTGCTCCACTTCATCCAATTGTACAAGCTCATAAGGCAGCAGGAAATAAAGTTATCGTAATTATGGGTGCTAGAAACAAAGATTTAATCATTTTTGAAGATGAAATGAGAGCTTTAGCAGATGAACTTTATCTTATGACAGATGACGGTTCTGCTGGAGAAAAAGGTCTTGTTACTGAACCTCTAAAAAAACTTTGTGAAAGCCAAAAAATTGATGAAGTAGTTGCTATTGGACCTCCAATAATGATGAAATTCTGTGCAGCTACAACAGAACCATTTAAAGTGCCTACAACAGTTTCACTAAACACAATTATGATTGATGGAACTGGTATGTGTGGTGGTTGTCGTGTAACAATTGGTGGAAAAACTAAATTTGTTTGTGTTGATGGTCCTGAATTTGATGGACATCAAGTTGATTGGGCAAACATGATGATGCGTATGAAAGCATTTAAAGATAGAGAAGCTGAAGATATGCATAAATGTAGAATGGAAGCACAAGCAGATTCACTTGCAAATGGAGGAAACAAATAATGAGCGAATATATTAGTTCTGATGTTTTAGCTACAGAAGCAAAAAAATTATACGAAGAATTAAAAACAAAAATAGATGATAATTCTTTAACTCCAAAAGAAAGAGGTGCAATTCCACAACAAGAAATGCCTACAGGTGAGCCAATGGAAAGAGCTCGTTCTATGGGAGAAGTTGCAACTGGATATACTGTTGAACAGGCAATTGTAGAAGCAAATAGATGTTTACAATGTAAAAATGCACCTTGTGTAAATGGATGCCCTGTAAGCGTTCCAATTCCATCATTTATTGCAGAAGTTGCAAAAGGTGAATTCAAAAAAGCTGTTGATATTATTAAAACAACAAACCTTTTACCTGCTATCTGTGGTCGTGTGTGTCCACAAGAAAAACAATGTCAAGGACAATGTACAGTTGGAAAAATGTACAAAAATGCAGAAAAAGCTGTTTCTATTGGTCGTCTTGAAAGATTTGTTGCAGATTACGAAAGAAATAATAATCTAGGAACATTGCCTCAAATAGCTTGTGAAACAGGAAAAAAAGTTGCAGTTATCGGTTCTGGTCCTGCTGGATTAACTGTTGCAGCTGATGTTCGTCGTGCAGGTCATGATGTTACTGTTTTTGAAGCATTCCACAAAGAAGGTGGTGTTATGGTTTACGGGATCCCTGAATTCCGTTTGCCAAAAGCTATCGTTGCTAATGAAGTTGAAAATCTTAAGAAAATGGGTGTAAAATTCCGTACAAATTTCTTAGTTGGTCGTACTGGAACATTACATCAACTTTTACAAGAACAAGGATTTGATGCTGCTTTCATTGGAACAGGTGCTGGATTACCAAAATTCATGAACATTGAGGGCGAAAATTTAATTGGTGTTTTTAGTGCTAACGAATATTTAACTCGTGCAAATCTTATGAAAGCCTACGATACAGAAAAAGCAGATACACCTCTTTATAAAGCTAACAAAGTTGTAGTTGTAGGTGGTGGAAATGTTGCAATGGATGCTGCTCGTATGGCTTATCGTTTAGGTGCAGAAAAATCTTCTGTAGTATACCGAAGAACACAAGCAGAAATGCCAGCTCGACGTGAAGAAGTTGCTCACGCCATGGAAGAAGGTGTTGAATTTAGATTCCTTGAAAATCCTGTAAAAATCCTTGGTGATGAAAACGGAAAAGTAATTGGAGTTGAAGTTCTTAGCTACGAATTAGGAGAACCAGATGCTTCAGGAAGAAGAAGTCCTGTGGCAATTAAAGGAAGTGAACATGTTGTAGATTGTGATGCAGTAATTATTGCATTAGGAAATGGTTCAAATCCTTTGATGGAAAAAACAACTCCTGGTCTAGAAGCCGATGAAAAAGGTCATATAAAAGTTGATGAAAAGGCAGAAACATCTTTGCCACATGTATTTGCTGGTGGAGATATTGTTCTTGGAGCTGCAACTGTTATTTTGGCAATGGGCGAAGGAAGAAAAGCTGCTAAGAGCATTAACGAATATTTAGCAAAATAAATTTATTTGTGATATAACTTAAGAGCCTAAGTTGAGATTTGAAAAAAAATTTTAACTTAGGCTATTTTTTTTCTAAATCAAAGCTAATCAATTGAGAATTAATCAAATTAAATGATAGAATAGCAATATCAATTATATCTTGAGTTAAAGTTTGATTTTTTTCTAAATAAATAATAATTGAATTTGTAAATCCTTTATAAGTAATTTCTTTATAAAAAAGATGTTCATTTTCATCATATAAAAATTTTTTATTGTTTTGTTTATATGCCGAACTTAAATTAGAAATTACAGTAGAATCAATAATTCTAATATCATTTTTCATATCAAAAGTAATTGGAGAGTAAACTCCATCTTTCTTTTGACATAAGATTACTGCATCGAGATTTAATTTATTACATAATTCACAAGATGCAACCATTGCGTATTCATTTTTTGATTTATATCTATACTGCAATTCTGATAAAGCGTCGATAAAATTCAAATCTTGCTGATGTTTTGCTATCTGATTTTTTAATTTTACTTTTATTGCAAGTTCTTCAAGATAATCTACACTTACAGTTAATGGAGCAAAATGAGCTGTGTAATTTGCAAATTCTTCGATTTCAAGAGATGATACTATATTAGTATAGTAGTTCAATTGATGTGCATAGGCGAAATCAATTCCTTTTTTCCAATATTTTTTTGATTCTTGTTCAAATTGAAATTTGTGTAAGAAAATTGCAAATTCTAAATTTATAAAAACGTAAAGATGACTTTGTTCAGAACAATAAGTATCGATAAAATTCATTGCTTGATGGTAAAAATTAAAGGCATTTTCTAAATTATTTTCGGTTATTGCCAACATTGCTTGTAATAAAAATTGTAAAGGTTTTGTGTTGTAAGTAATAAATTCATCTTTTTTGTTGTTTATTGCATAAAGACCTAATTTTGCTTGAGTATAAAGTCCATTGATACAATCAATTAAAGATTTAAAAATTGTAATATCATTTTTTGAAACAAATACAAATTCATCAACTCCATAAATGTTCATGAGTTTTAATGCTTTGTTAAAAAGAAGATAAGAATTATCAAATTTTCTAACAAAAAACAAAATTTTTGCTAAGTTTGTTAATGTAATAACAATTTCAGAGTAATTTCTTATGTCATGAATTCTAGTTAAAAAACTATTTATAATATCGTAGGCGTTTAAATAATCAGCATCTAATAAATATTCATAAGAAAGACCATTTCGGATTTTTATCATGGCAACAGAATTTCCGATTTTATTTCTTATTGCATTACATCTTCTGTACCAATTAAATGCTTCTTTTTTGTTACCAAGTTTTGATAAAATAATTCCTTTCCAGTGGCAAGCAGTAGAAAGTCCAAATTGATTTCCGATTTTTTCTGCTAAACTTTTTGATTCTTCAATGTAATCTAAAAGTTTTCTTAAAAAATCATTTGATTGTAAATAAAACCATGGAGTACAAAGAATTGTGTAAATTGCATTATTATTAAAATTATTTTTTCTTAACAAGTCTATTACTGCAAAATACTTTCCTGTTTGCATTGTATCAGTTAATTTTTCAGAATTCATATATTCTAGCATGTTTGCAAGAACGAAGAATTTTGAAGAAGTATTTTCTGCTGTTAGTTGTAGTAAATTATTTGCATATTTTAATGCAGTGGAAAATTGGCTTTGTTGATTCAAAATTAAAGACAAAAAACAAATTGCGTATTTGTATGTATCATCAAGAAGATGGGTGTCAATTACTAATAACAAATTCTTAGTTGCACTATCATAATCACGAGATAAAATATTTATCATTGCAATTTCAAAATGTAGATTTGCAAGTTCCTGTTTTGTAAAGTTTATATCATGTTGATGACTTTGAATAAATGAAATTAAATCATTACCTTGCCCAAGAGAAAATAGACATCTCATATTATGCAAACTTGTGTAAATTTCATCATAATTTGTGATGTCCCAAGATTTTGCTGCTGGCAAAGTGATTGTTTCTTCTGTTTCGGCAGCAATAATTTCGTAAAAATTATGAAAAATTGATATTTCTGAATAAAATAAATCTTCAACTTCTTTATTTTGTACCTGAGAAATATTATAACAAAGAATTAATTTTCCATTAAATTTGTCTTCATCAAGTTTTTTAACAATTTGAATTGATTCTTCTGAAAGTAATTGAGCATTTAAAATCACAATATTTTTTGTTGAATTACAAATCAAATTGGAAAAAGTTTCGATAATTCTTTGGTTTTCATATTCAATTTCTTCAAGAACAATTATATCGTCTCGTTCTGTACAAAATTTGTTATCAAAATACGAAAGAATTGTTTCTTGTTGCAAAGAATAAGAATGTTTTTTAATTAATTCTTCTGATGTATTTAGCTTTTCAATTAGATATGGAAATGGAGATAAAGGAATTTTTTTGAAATCAAAATCGTCTAAGTTTACAGTAATAAAATCTTCTGGAATAATATTTTCAATATATGATATCAATATTTGATTCAAAGAAAGATATAAAAAAGGTTCTTGAGAAGATAAAAATTCATTTAAAATAGATGATAAAAGATTTCTGCTTTCCATAACACATATATTATAACAAAAAAATATGAAATCGCAAGGAAATTTATGTGTTTTAGTTAAAAATCATCTTTCCTTTAAATTCTTCTATTTTAGAATATCCTTTTCTTGCCATCCAAGCAGAAATTCCATTGATAATTTCTTTGATACAATTTGGATTTGTAAAAATTGAAGTTCCAACTTGAATTGCATCTGCGCCAGCAAGGATAAACTCAACTGCATCTTGCCAAGTAGAAATTCCACCAAGCCCAATAACTGGAACTTGTTGTTCTTTTGGTAAAGTTTTTATTGCAGAACAAATGTCATAAACCATTCTAAGAGCAATTGGTTTTATAGCTGGACCTGCAAGCCCTGCTTTAATGTTGTCAAAAATAAATTGTTCTTTCTCAATATCAATAGCCATTGCCTGAAATGTATTTACCAAACTGATTGCGTTTGCTCCAGCTTTTATTACTGAAAAAGCGATGGCTTTTAAATCAGGTGCATTAGGCGAAAGTTTTACAATTAAAGGTTTTGATGTTGCTTTTCTAACTGCATTTGTAACTTCAAAAGCCGCTTGAGAATCTAATCCAAAAGCCATTCCTCCAGCTTTTACATTTGGACAAGAAATATTTAATTCTATCATTGGAACTTCGGTTTTGTCTAAAAGTTTTGCACCTTCTACATAAGTTTCTATTGAAGAACCAGATAAATTTGCAATGGCTACTGGTTTTAATTTCATCATTGTTGGTAATTTTTTTTCGATAAATACTTTTATTCCAGGATTTTCTAGTCCTATAGAATTTATCAATCCAGATGGAGTTTCTTGTAGTCGGATTCCAGTATTTCCAGGTTTTGGTTCTAAAGTTAATCCTTTAGAGCAAATTCCACCTAAAAGATTTACATCAATTACATCTTGAAATTCCGTTCCAAAACCAAAGGTTCCAGAGGCAGCAATTACAGGATTTTCAAATTTAACTCCAGAAATATTAACTGATAAATCAGGATTATCTACTTTTTCTTTTCTTTCCATAGGTTTTTTTTCAGAAAAGATAAGTTTGCTTCCTTCAAAAACTGGACCATCTTTACAACAGCGTTTATTTCCTTCTGTAGTTGTAATTGTACATCCTAAACAAGCTCCAAGACCACATGCCATTCTTTGTTCCATACTTAAATAGCAAGTAATTCCTGCTTCTAAGCATACTTTTTGCACATATTTAAGCATAGGTTCAGGTCCACAGGCGTAAACTACAGAATAATTTTTTTGCTTTATATCATCTGCGGTAAAAACAGACGGTAACATTCCCTTTTTTCCTTCTGATCCGTCATCTGTAGTGATAACTAAATTTTTTGCTTTAACATTTTCTAACCCGTATGAAAATGATTTGAAACAAGCGTAAAAATCGTAAGTGTGAGGTTTTAAGTTTGTAGAAAAACCTGCAACAGGAGCAACTCCAATTCCTCCTCCGATTATTGCAATTTTAACTTTATCTGTATTTTGTAAATCTTCTTGAGGAAGTGGGAAAGTATTTCCTAAAGGTCCTGTCATTTCTACAGAATCATCAATTTTTAAATTGCAAAGTTCTTTTGTACCTTGCCCTTTTAGTAAAATTAAAAATTCAACAAAAACAAAATTATCTTGGGTTTTGCAAGAATAAACACTGATTGGTCGAGCAAGCAAAACTTTTGAAATAGAACTTCTGAGCATATAAAACTGACCACTTTGTGGCACTGATTGATTTTTATGAACAAGTTCAGTTTTTAAGATAAGGTGAAAAATTCCTGATTTTACCTCGTTTAATGAAATTACTTTTCCTACAGAAATTCCTGCTTTTGTTGAATTTTCTTTACACACTGTATTTTCCTGCCATTTCAATTAATTCTGTTTTTGAGTCTAAAGCAACTTTTTCTGCTGCTAGAACTATATCATCTAATGTTAAAATTCCAGCTTCTTGTTTTTCAGTTAAGGCTGATGATTTTTTCCATGCACATAGAACGCCTCTTGAAGAGTTTACTGTTCCTCCTGCTTTGCCTAGTAAAGTTCCAGCGATTTTTGCTTTTCCGCCTTGAGCTCCATAACCAGGAATTAAGAAGAAAATATTTGGATACATATTTCTAATGTTGATTGCATCTTGTTCTTCAGTACAACCTACAACAGCACCTACAGGTGAACAAATTTCGTTTTCATCATATCCGTAATTTTGAGCAAAGAATTTTTGTAATTCAACAAGATGATTTCCAACTCTATCTAAAACATGATTTCCATCTTGTAAAATTTGATTTTCAATATCTTGCATTCCAGGGTTTGATGTTCTAAGTAACACAAAAATTGATTTTTCTTTTGCAAAATCAGAAGTCCCTGTTTTTTTGCAATATTCGGTAAAAGATTGTAATGTATCAAAACCCATGTATGGATTTACTGTGATAATATCAGTTTCAAAATCTCCAGAAAAGTGTGCTTTTGCGTAGGCACTTGCAGTATCTGCAATATCACCTCGTTTAATATCTGAAATTACTGGAATATTTTTTTCTCGTAGAAGTTTTAGAGTTTCAACATAAGTTTGTAATCCTTCAAGTCCCATTGCTTCATAATATGCAATTTGAACTTTGAAACAACCACTATGTTTTGCACAAGCGTTTATCAATTCAGTATTGTAAGCTAAAACAGCTTTTGCTGGACTAGCAAATTTTTTTAATACTTCAGGTGGTAAATAATTAGGTGAAGTATCCAATCCCACACATAGTGGACCATTTTCTTTACAAGCCATTTGTAGGCGATTCATTTGATGTAAAAAGTTCATGATTAGAGTATATAACAAAACAAATTAAGTTGACAAGGCAAAAAAATAATGTATTCTATATATATGGCACAAATTTTAGATTCTTCAATGTTAAAATATTATTTAGAACCAATAATTTCATCTTGTAACTTATGGAAAGATAAAAATCTTTTTGTTTTTATGATAGCAAATCCTGTTTCAGGTGGTTTTACTAGAAAAAAGATTGCTAAAAAAAATAAAAGTATTCTTGAAAGTGCAAGTAATGTGGCAAAAGAAACAAGCGTTGTTGTAAAATCCGTAGAATTTACTCTTTTTGAAACAGAATATGCTGGTCACGGAGATGAATTTGTAAATACAATTTTTGATTTTTATAAAGATAACTGTGTTGGAAATTCTGAAAATAAAATTTTAATAATAACAGCTGGTGGTGACGGAACTAGCCACGAAGTTCAAAGTGCTTTAATTAAATTAATAAATGAATCTGAAGAAAATAAAAAAAATATAGCAAAGGATTTTTGCGTTTTTAGGCTTCCTTTTGGAACAGGAAATGATGGTTCAGATGGAAGAAATCTTGAAGAAAGTTTGTTGCGACTAAATTTTCCTGCTCACATAGAATTACAAAAGGCTGTAAAAGTTTCTTGTCAGGGTAAAAATAGCAAAAAGGATAGTTGGTTTGCATTTAACATTGCAAGTATTGGAATTGACGCATTTATTACACATATGACTAACAAAATGAAGTCAAAATTGCCTGGGGATTTTTACAAACTTTGGGTAGATTTAGCCTGTGTATTTTATACTTGGTTTTACAAAAAAGTACCCGCTTTTATGGAACTTTTTAAAGAAAATAATTCTATTGCAACTTATGATAACAAAATTGAATTTGCCTTATTAGGAAGTTCTGGACATCGTACTTATGGAAGTAATCATTTAATTTTGCCCACTGATGAAAATTGTTGCATTACGGAATCTGTGAGTTTGATAAAAAAATTGATAATAAAACATCATTTTAATGATGGAACTCACTACGGAAAGCCTTATTCTGTGTTTTATGATGCTGACAAGATAAAAATTGCTTATGATGAAAAAATTTTACTTCAGCTTGATGGTGAAAGTCATCTATTAGCAAAGGATTCTTTTCCTATCGTTATGGAACTTACAGAGCCTTTAATTCCTGTGATTGTTTTAGATGATTAGAAAGAAATACGTCCTCTAAAACTTCTAGCAAGAGTGAGTTTATCAGCGTATTCTAAATCGCCCCCTACAGGAAGTCCTGAAGCGAGTCTACTTACTTTTACATCAGTTTGTTTTAAAATTTGTTGTAAATAAAGTGCAGTTGTGTCACCTTCAACTGTAGGATTTGTAGCAATAATTACTTCTGTAACATTTTCTTTTTTGATTCTTTCAATTAATTTTCCGATAGGAAGTTGGTCTGGTCCAATTCCTTCAAGAGGCGAAATTAATCCTCCTAAAACATGAAAGATTCCTCTAAATTCGCCAGAATTTTCTATAGTGTTTACATCTTGTGGCTGTTCAACAATACAGAGTAAATTTCTTTCTCTTAAAGGATTTGAACAAATTGCACATGGATTTGTTTCTGTATATGCACCACATTCTGAACATTGATGAATTCTTGAATGTAATTCTACGAGTTGTTTTGCAAATCGTTCTAAAAAAGATTGGTCAGCTTTCAAAAGGTGATTTGAAATCCGCATTGCACTTTTTTTTCCGATTCCAGGTAAACGAGAAAAAGATTCTGCTAATTCATCTAAAGCATTCATTTAGTTTGCTCCAAAAAGATTGCTCATATCCATTCCAGCAAGATTTCCTGCCCCAGCAATTTTTTCCTGAATATTATCAGTTGCTTGGTGAGTTGCTGCGATAATCAAATCTTGTAGCATTTTTACATCTCTTGGATCAACTGCAATTGGGTCAATTTGAATATCAACCATTTCAAATTTTCCGTTAAGAGTAACTTTTACTAATCCTCCACCGGAAGAACCTGTTGCAGTAATGTTTTTTAAGTTTTCTTGCATTTGATTTAGCTTGTCTTTAAGAGCTGCTGGATTTTTTAGTAAATCAAAAGGATTAAAATTCATCTTCTTCTACCTCATCATGTTTATCTTCTGAATTTTCATAATTTGAAAGATTATTATTTGTGTTTGTTAAAATTTGTGTTTTTGTTACTTTTACAACTTCTCCACGAAAATCTTCGCATAAGATTTGTACAACTTCAGGTAAAGTTTCATGTTTTTCAACTGTTTTTTCAGCAACTTTTAATTCAGGATTTATAGAAACAGTTCTACCCCAAATAGAACTTATTATAGTTGAAATTTCCTTTCGATTAGTTTCAAGTTGTTTTTTGACATAAAGAGTTTCAACTTGCATTTGAATAGAATTATTATTAAATACCCAATTACTTGATTGCATCAAAAGTGAAGACATAAAAGGATTATTCAGTTCTAATTCTTTGATAGTTTCAATTTTTACTTCTTCAAGCGACAACTCAGGTCTTGCCTGAATTATTTTCTTTTCGGAAATTTCTTGATTTTCTTCTACCTGATGAAATTGTCGAAAAGAAGAACTTTCACTTATAGAAGGATTTTGTTGAGAAAAATTAGGTTCACTTTGTAAGTGATTTTGTTCTGCGGTTACCGAGTTAGATTCTTCTTGCTGATAACCGCTATTGAAAAAAGGGTGAGAAAATCCCTCCTTTTTTTGCATATTTGGATTTTCTTGTATCAAGGAACTATTTTGAGAACCTGGATTTTGCTGAATTAAATTTTGTCCTTGTAATAATAAAGCTTTTGCTTGGTCAATGGCAGTTTTAACTTCTGTTACAGAAACATAAGAAGTAAGCCAACAAAGTCTAGAAATTGCAAGTTCTAATTCGTATCGTGGACTAACTGAATAACGAATATCTCTAAAAAGTTGAAGCATTAAAGATAAGGCTCTTTCAAGCATTACTTTATTCCAACTAGAAATTACTTTTTTAGAATATCGTTCGACATTTTGTCCCAATAAAGATTCTTTTGTGATTCCAGATTCAATTAACAAAAGAGAGCGTAAATAATCAGCATAATTTGAAACAAACTGTTCTATTGAAACTCCATTTGCAGTAATTTCATCAAGTTTTTCTAATGCAAGTTTTGAATTTCCATCTACACAAAATTCTGAAAGTTCATTTAATCGTTCTACACCTACAAGCCCTAATTTATCACGAATTTTTTCGTAAGTGATGTGATTATCAGAAAAGGCAACTACTTGGTCAAAAAGAGTATAAGCATCTCTAAAACTTCCAGTTGCTTCTCGTGCAATCCAGAAAAGTGCTTCATCATCTGCTTGTATTCCAAGTTCACTACTTGCTTTTGCTAAAACCTCTTTTATTTGGTCAACAGTTCCTAGTCTAAAATGAAATTGTTGACATCGGCTTTTTATTGTTGCTGGAACTTTATGAAGTTCAGTTGTAGCAAAAATAAAAATTACATATTCAGGTGGTTCTTCGATAGTTTTTAATAGTGAGTTAAAGGCACTTGTTGAAAGCATATGAACTTCGTCAATGATATAAATTTTATATCGAGAAGAGTTTGGCGGAAAAAGTACTTCATCTTTAATTTGTCGAATATCGTTTACACTTGTATTTGATGCACCATCAATTTCGATAACATCAAGGCTAGAACCCTTTGTAATTTCTTTACAAGCAGTACATTCTTCGCAGGGAGTTGCACTTGGTCCATTTTGACAATTTAGAGCTTTAGCTAAAATTCTTGCGGAAGAGGTTTTTCCACATCCTCTTGGTCCTGAAAACAAATATGCGTGAGCAATTTTTCCTGATTGAATTGCGTTTTTTAGGGTAGCGGCAACAAATTCTTGTCCTACTAAATCATCAAAACGCTGTGGGCGACGCCTTGTCGCAGTAACTTCATATGCCATAATCTAAAGAATACTGTAAAAAGGCAAAAATTACAACATAAAAATATTTTTTACAAATTTTACAAAATTAGCAACGTTTTCTTGTTTAGAAGCTTCAGGATGAGGAGAAAAAGAAAAATCTGTAATTTCTTTGTAAGATTTCATTCTTCTTTCATAAAATTGATGAAAAATTTGCTGAATATCTTCTAAAGATTTTGGGTTTTCCCGTGAAATATATCCTGGTAAACTTCCTGTTTTTTTTGAATTGCGTAAAATTCTTTCTAAACAGATGTTTTCTGGAACTTCTAATAAGATAAATTTTCCTATCTGCTTCAAAACTTCTATGGATTCAAGATTATCGCAAATTCCACCGCCTGTAGAAATGACGAAATTTTCGTAATTTTGTTTTTTTTCTAAAAGATACTTACAAGCTTCAAATTCTGCTTTTTTAAATGAAGATTCACCTTGTTTTACAAAAAGTTCTCTTACTTTTATTCCTGTTTGATTTTCGATTATTTCATCAGTATCAAAAAAGGGAAGTGAAAGATTATTTGCAAGACCTTTGCCTAAAGATGATTTTCCAGAGTGTTTCATTCCAATTATTATTACAGAATCCATTTTTTTACTATAACAAATTTACTTGAAAATGTACATTGATTAAGTTATTCTGAATATATGAATTTAGTTTTTAGTATTTTGATTAATTATTTGCCTTTGTTGATAGTTGCTATAATTCTTTGTATAAAAAATAATGAAATAAAGTGGTTTATGACAATTATTTCAGTTTTAATAGGGATGTTAGCAGTATTGCCAACTACTTTAATTCAATTTTTATTTCCTGAATTTCTTTTTACAAAACAAACTTTAGTAACATTACTTTTTTCTAGTTTAGTTTACATCGCATTAGTCGAAGAACTTTGTAAAGCATTTTGTCTATATTTAATTCCAAGTAAAAATTTGTCTTTACCTTCTTTTTTTGCCTTATCTTTTTTGGTGGGATATTCTTTTGGAAGTTTTGAAAATGTAATTTATGTTTTACAAGGAATGACAAATCCTATTTTAAGAATATTTACTTCATGTATTGTTCATGGAATTTGTACAGCTACTTCATCTTTTTTTATATGGTTTTTAAAGAAGAAAAAGTTTCATTTAACATTGATTTTAACTCCAATTTTTGTTCATGGGTTATATGATTTTTTTGCGGGATTTCCTGGAAGATTCTGGTTATTTTCTATAATTGTTCTTTTTTATGGAATTTTTCAATGTATGGTTTTTTACCAAATGTTCCGAAACGAAAATTCTTCAAACGAATAATTTTTACAATGATTTGTTTAACAAATGATTTATTTACCTGTTGACAAAAAAATAGTATTTTTGTAATATTAAAACATAATTACGACGCAGGGTAGAGCAGTTGGCAGCTCGTCGGGCTCATAACCCGGAGGCCGTAGGTTCGAGTCCTACCCCTGCTATAACGAAAGCTTCTTTCAGTATTGAAAGAGGCTTTTTTGTTTTAAACGATTTTGTAATTTTGGCTATTAGAATGAATAAAATTGTGTTATACTAACATCACTATTTGTTTATAAACAGGAGTTAAAAAATGGTAAATAAAAATTTTGATAATGGAAATCCTTTTGATTTTGGGAAAATTTCTTTAGAATATGCAAAATATAGAGATATTTATCCAGAAGAATTTTACGAACAACTTATAAATTTAAACATTGGGGTAAAAAATCAAAAAATACTTGATCTTGGAACAGGAACGGGAGTTCTTCCTCGTAATATGTATAAATATGGAGCGTCTTGGGTTGGATGTGATATTTCTAAAAACCAAATTAAATATGCTAAACAACTTTCTGAAGAGAAAAATATGAATATTCAATATATTTGTTCTTCTGTAGAAGATATTGATTTTCCAGATGAAAGTTTTGATATAATAACAGCTTGTCAATGTTTTGGATATTTTGAAAAAAGGGTTATTCTTCCAAAAGTATATAGAATCTTAAAAAATAAGGGACGCTTTGTTATCTTATTTATGGCATGGTTATCTAATGAAAGTAAAATTGCACAAAAAAGTGAAGAACTTATATTAAAATATAATCCTGATTGGACTGGAGGTAGAATAACTCGCTATAAATTAAATGAACCCGATTGGGCAAAAGAATATTTTGTAATGGCAAATGGGCTTACTTTTGATATTCCTGTAACTTTTTCTAGAGAGAGTTGGCATGGAAGAATTAAAACTTGCCGAGGAATTGGTGCTTCCATTTTATCAGATAAAGATATTAAAAATTGGGAATCAGAACATCTAAGTTATTTGTCAACAGTTCCTGAAGTTTTTGATGTTTTACATTATGTGACAATTTTAGATTTGAAAAAAAAATAAATTTTTCATCCCACATAATCAAAAGTTTTTCATTAAATTCTTTTCTAAAAAAAAATTTGTAAATTAAAATTCCACACCTTATATTTTAAATGATGATTCGTAGTTAGAAGCACATTAAAAAAACTACATCATTAGGAGGATTTTTGATGAAATCAACAGGTTTTACAGGTTTGAAGCGAATTGCAATTGCAATGCTTCTTGTTATCACATTGGGCGTAGGTGCAGCTTCTGCCCAAATCATCGAGGTTTATAATAAACTAGGTTCAGATGTTGTAATAAAACCAGCAGTAAAAGGTGCAGAACCTTTCTTTAGTGGAATTTATAACGAAGCAAGAGCTTGGATTGTTTTTGATGATTTCTGGGTTGAAGGTCGTGTAGGAATGAACATGACTACCAATAACTTGTGGGATACAGGTGTTATTGAAATTATGAGCGATAAAACTTACGGAAATGTAGGTTGGCTTCCTTTCGATGGCTCAGAAATTGTTTTAGGAACTTTGTACTACAAAACAGTTCCTGGTACTTACATGAATGCCTATGATGATGCTCTTCCTGCTGGTCGTTACGGAAAAACAGGTGCTACATATTTGTTTTCTGGATTAAGCCCAATGACAGGAATTTCTATGGGTGTAAACGTTCCTTTCCAACGGGATATGTTTTCTGATGTAAGTTTCTTTCAAGTAAATGGTGCTGTTTACTATGAAGGAACAGGTGGTCTCAATGGTGGTGTATCATATTTTACTAACTTAAAAAATGATGTTACTTTAGGTGCTTTCTTTTCTTACACAGGTGATGATCCTTTAACATGGATGGTTGGATACACTTACAACGGATATGGAATTGATGGTGAAACTCCAATTGACCATGCAATTGATGCAACAATGAAATTTGATATGGGATTCTTCTCAATCTCAGCAGACTTTGAAATTGGATTTAATGTTGAAGAAGGTTCTAATATGCCAATTTATACAGGTTTGTTAGGAATTGTATATCCTATGCCAGATTTAGCATTAAAAATGAGTGCCTTGTACAGAATTGGAGATGCTAAAGATTATGCAATGAGTGAAAATTTAATTTTCCTTTATCCTAGAGCAACTTATTATCTTGGACCACATGAATTTAGTGTTGGTGCACAAGTAACAATTTCTGATATGCCAGTTGTTGATACAGGCGTAGGTCTTGCATTCCCTATTTTCTGGAAGTATTATTTCTAGAAAAAGTAGTGTAAAAAATTTGTACTAAAAAATTTAGTACAATTCTTCAAAAAAAAATAACGGCGAAAAAGTGTAATCTTCTAGTAACGAAGTTTTACACTTTTTACAAACGCCGTTTTTATTTTTTCTGCAAGTTCAAATCCATAATTTGTTCTAGCATTTTGAATGTTGCATTTCGTTTTGCATCTTTTTTGCTTTTTTCAACATCGAGACAATCATTATAATTTGCAACTTTACATCTACATTCCCACCCAGATTTTTTTTCTGTAAAAATAAATGATGGTTTTTCAATATATTCTTTATGAAATAATTCTTGTAATTGATTTATTGCATCTGTAATTTCTGGTTTGCCTACTTCATTTTGCATATCAATTTTTTTACAATAATTGAGAGCTTGCATAGATGCTGCCATTTTTGCTTCTGTAACTGTATCATCACAACCAATAAAAGAAATTCCTAACTCAGCAATCTTTACTTGTTGATAAAATTTATTTTCTTGCACATTTTCTTTTGGTGTAAATTTTGTAAAGGTTGGAAATTTATATCCTTTATCTTTGCACCAATCACATAACATACGAACAGTGTTTTCAGAAAATTCAGTAACATCTAACATTCCAAAACAAAGTTTGAAAAGTACATCAAAGTTCCAATTACAATCCACTGCAACAGCTCCAATAATTGATTCGCACAAATCTTCTTGAAGTGAATCGCTAAGAACTTCTCCTTTTTTTACATTTTTTGTTCCGATACGAATATACTTTCCTAAATCCAAAAGTTTAATTGTTCTTGATAAATGTTTTTTATCAACCCAACTTGATTTAATCTGAGTTAATTCACCTTCATCTTTTTCTGAAATAAATTGCTTGTTTTTAATCTTTCCATATTTTTGACACATTGATTTTACAACGGTTATTCCCAAAACTGAATCTCCGTAAAATTCTAAAACTTCACAATGGGCTACTCCAGGATTTTCGTAAGCGTAAGATTCTCTTGTAAAGGCTTGTACCAAAAGTTGTTTGTTATTAAATTGATATCCAATGATATTTTGAATAGTTTCTAAAGTTTTGTTATCCATAAAAATATTATCTCATATCTTTAAATGAATTGTCAAATTTTTTTCTTTGATTTATTATGTAGTTACTTTATGAAAATTCTTTTTTATAGTACAAATTCAAATAAGTTTGATTGTAAAACATTTAAAATAAATTCTTTCCCAACTTGTAAAATGGAATTTGATGAACTTGCAAATTGTTTTCCAGAACACGAGTTTTTTGTTGTAACTCAAACTCCAGGGATGTTTTTAATCGATTTATTTGATGATGGAAGTTTTTCTAAATCTGAAAAAGTAAAATATTTTGTAATAAATTCTGATGAATCTTTTAGTGCCGAAAAATTTTCAGAAACAATTTTAAAAATAAATCCAGATGTTGCAATTTCAGTTTCTTTTTGGACAACTCCTTTTGATTGGCTTTTTATAAAAGATTCTTTGGTTGCAGATATTTTAAATTCAAATGGAATAAAAACATATTGTGCTACAAATGAAACTTCTTTTATTAGTTTTGATAAAAATTTGACAAACCAAAAAGTTAATGAATTAATTTTAAATAAAAAAATTAAAAATCTAAAAATTCCAAAATCAATTTATGTTCATCATGAATTATTTTGTTCTGAAAAAAATAAAATAAATGTACAAGAAAACGTTTACAAAGAATATATTTTTTCTGAAATTAAAAAATTAAATTTTCCGGTAATTATTAAAGATAATTATTGTACAAGTTCTTACGGAATGGAAGTTGCAACAAGTTATAATCAAGTTATTACATTTTTAAATTCTAAAAGAAATAATTCTGATAGAATAATTCAAGAATATATAGAAGGAATAAATTTTGGTACTGAAATTTATAGCAACAAAAATAAAAATAAGATAACTCATCATGTACATTCACCTTTTATTTTTTCTACTAACAAGTATGGTATTACAAGTCCTAAACAAAGTGTAAAAATTGGTCCAATAAAAAATCCTAAGTTTAAAATTTCAAAGTTAAAAAAATCTTTGCAACAGTTAGCTTGTGAATTAAAATTTTGTGGTATAACTCAAGTTGATTTGATTTTAAAAAATGATGAATGGTACTTGTTAGAAATTAATTCTAGAGTTTCTGGAATGTCAAAAACTTATGCTTCAAGTATGAATAAATCATTGTTACAAATTTTAACAGAACTTACCCAAGAGAAAAAACTAAAATCAATTTTTGAAAGAAAAAATCAAAAAGAAAATTTAGTTATAAATTTTAAAGTTTCAATTCAAACTGAAAATCAAATGGAAGAAATTTCTAAAATTAAAAATGTAAAATATGTAAATCAATTACATAATTTAGAAGCAAAGCAAGATAGAGAAAAAGGTTTTTGTGAAATAGTTTTAGGTAATACAAAAAACTTTGAACAGTTAAAATTAATTTTTGATGATTTTGTAAATGAAAATAAATTATATGTTGATGAAACCTTGTTGCAAGGCGCATACGATTTGTTTAATCTTTTTAAAAAGTTTTAACCTGTCCATCTTTTTTGTGAACATAAAATAGGTTGATGAACTGGAGAAATTCCAAAAGAAATTCCTTCTAAACTTTTTTGTACATCGATAATTCTTTGATTTTCGCTACCTCTAAAGCGTAAATCTAAATTTCGTTTTTCTTCAAGATAAAGTCCGTCAACTAGAATATCTAAAGTTTGTAAAAGTTCAATTTGATGTGTGTTTCCAATTCCTACGAGTTGCTCCCAAGTAAATCCTGTATAGGCTGCAACTTCATATCCTAATAATTTTAATCTTCTGCCTAATTCTGCAAATCCTTCAGCTTGAAAAAATGGATCGCCTCCAGAAAATGTAACACCTCTTACCAAAGGATTAGCTTTTATCTGATTGATGATTTCAGAAACACTCATATCAGTTCCAATTCCAAAAGGATGAGTGGCTGGATTGTGGCATCCTGGACAATCGTGAGAACAACCTTGTGCAAATATTGTGAAACGGATACCGGGCCCGTCAACGATTGAATCATTAACGAGCCCGGCAATATTGAGAATAGTTTGCATAGCCTGATGGGGTCTATTTTTTAGTGCAACTACATTCCGTGTTTAATGCGGTCATGCTCTTCGGCTCGTTTAGCATCGTTAAAACGATCTAGAGTTCCTACAAGATAACCAGTGATTCGTCGAATTCTTTCAAATTCAACACCTTTACCAAGTTTAGCTTCAATGTTTGTGCTAATTTTTTCTTTTGTTTCCATAAAATCCCCTAATTAAAAGTCTGTGAGAAAATATCAATTTTCGAACAGACTTTTAAGACGCTATTTCGCAACGAAGTGAGAAATAGCAGAAAATATATGAGTTTGCAAAGCAAACTCAATATGAATTATGAGGTACTATTTGTACCGAACAATTCATAAAATCCCCTAATTAAAAGTATACGATTATTATAGATAAATCGCAAAACTAAAATTATTCTTTCCAATTTGCTAAGTAAGGAATATTTCTATATTTCATTCTTAGCTCTTGCATTTTTTCTTCTGTAATTGGTTCTCCAGTTTTGCGTCCACAACGAGGGCAAACTTCACCAATTACACCAACATAACCACAAAGTGGGTCTCTATCAACTGGGTGGTTAATTGAACCATATCCAATTCCTGCATCATGCATACAACGAACGATTGCTTCAAATGCTTCTACATTGTTAGCTGTATCTCCATCAAGTTCTACATAACTGATGTGTCCTGCATTTGTTAAAGCATGATAAGGAGCTTCAATTTTAATTTTATCAAAAGCAGAAATTTTATAATAAACAGGAACGTGGAAAGAGTTTGTGTAATAATCTTTATCAGTTATTCCTTTTATTATTCCGTAACGCTTTTTATCCATTCGTACAAATCGTCCTGAAAGACCTTCGGCAGGTGTTGCAAGAAGTGTAAAGTTTAGTTGTTTTTCTACACTTAAATCATCTAAGTATTTTCGCATAAATCCAACGATTTCAAGACCTTTTTCTTGCATTTGTTCACTTTCACCATGGTGATGACCGTACAATGCTGTTAATGTTTCTGCAAGTCCGATAAATCCGATACTTAAAGTTCCATGTTTTAGAACTTCACCAACTGTATCATTGTATCCTAGTTTATCACTATCAATCCAAACACCTTGTCCCATTAAGAAAGGAAAGTTGTAAACATGTTTTCTACTTTGGATAGCAAATCTATCTAAAAGTTGTCCAACAACTAAGTCCATCATCTTTTTTAAGTCACGATAGAATTTATCGATATCGCCTTTTGCTTCGATTGCAATTCTAGGCAAGTTAATTGATGTGAATGATAAGTTTCCTCTTCCTGGTGAAACTGATTTTGAAGGATCAAAAACATTTGCCATAACACGAGTTCTACATCCCATGTATGAAACTTCTGTTTCTGGATGTCCTGGTTTGTAATATTGCAAATTGAAAGGACTATCTAAGAAACTGAAGTTAGGGAAAAGTCTTTTTGCAGAAACTTCACATGCTTGAATAAATAAATCGTAGTTAGGATCACCTTCGTTGTAGTTTACACCTTCTTTCACACGGAAAATCTGAATAGGGAAGATAGGTGTTTCTCCCATTCCAAGTCCTGCTTCTGTGGCTTTCAATATATTTCGCATAACCATTCGTCCTTCTGGACTTGTGTCAGTTCCGTAGTTGATAGAACTAAATGGTGTTTGTGCTCCAGCTCTAGAGTGCATTGTATTTAAGTTGTGAATCAATGCTTCCATTGCTTGATATGTAGCTTTTTCTGTTTCGCGATAAGCTTCTTTAACCGCAAAATTTTGAGCTTTAGAAATAACTTCTTCTGAAAAACCTTTGCTTAAAAGAATATTTCTTTCTTCGTTTAGATAATCTTTATCAGTTGTAATTTGTGGATAGTGTCCTGTTTTCTTTTCAATTTCTGATGCGATTTCTTTTAAATCAAAAAGAGTAAGTCCACCTTGAATACCATTAGATTTATCTTCTGTTGTATCAGGTTCATTTGATGGTGCTAAAATTTCTAATGATTTATAGAGATTTGTTGAGTAAAATTTTTTATAAGTTTTTGTAACACCAGGAGCTAATCCGTAATCAAAATCTACGATGGATTGTCCTCCATGTTGGTCATTTTGATTTGACTGAATTGCGATACATGCTAAAGCAGAGTAACTTTGAATATCGTTTGGTTCTCTTAAAAATCCGTGACCAGTAGAAAATCCACCTTTAAAAAGTTTTGTAAGCTGGATTTGACAACAAGTTGTAGTCAAAGAATAAAAGTCAAAGTCATGAATATGGATATCGCCATTTTTGTGAGCATCTGCTTGTTCTTGTGTAAGAAGATATTTTTCGTAATAATCTTTTGCAGCTTCGCTACCGTACTTTAACATTGTACCCATGGCTGTATCGCCATCAATATTTGCGTTATCTCGTTTTAGGTCACTTTTAGTTGCATCAACATTTGTAAGTTCGTCAAAAACTTTCATTAAGTGAGTATTCATTTCACGAACACGAGTTCTTCCTGCACGATAAAGAATATATTGCTTTGCTGTTTCTTCAAAACCTGCACTCATTAAGTCTTTTTCTACTTGGTCTTGAATTTGTTCAATTGTTGGAGGATTTACACCACAGAGTTTTTCTAGCGATGCTTCTACAGAATTTGCAACTCCTGCTGCATCGGAAGCATCTCCTTCTCCAGAAGCTTGCATTGCTTTTAAGATAGCTTGTGCGATTTTGTCTTCGTTGTATAAAACTATACGACCATCACGCTTTTTAATGCTTTTAATCATGGTAAAATCCTTAAAAATGATATATTTATTTGAATTACTAAAATTAGTAAAAAACGCTATATTTAAGTTATGATTTGATTATAAACGCTATATATAGTGTTGTCAATTGTATTTTTCGGTGGATAACTTGTGGAAAACTCATTTTGTCTTAGTATTATAAGGCTTTTTTCGATGTTAAAAATTTTTAAATTTTTTTAATAATTTTTTTGATGATAAAATTGCAAATTTTTGATAAAATATAAATATGATAAATCAAGAATCTTATACAGAATTTTTGCGATGTATTCAACCTCAAACTATGCAACCTATGTCATTAAGTTTTAATAGAACGGGAGATGTTCCTCAAGGTGAAAATCAAATTCAGCTTTCATGGAAATTTTTATATGCAAATGATGATCCGCTTTTTCCACAAAGTGATTTGTGTGTTTTTAGACCAAAGTTTGAATTTGTGATGCTTCATAATGGAAAACCAATTTATAATCAAACTTCAATTATTGTAACAAAATTTACAATTACCGACCGAGATAAATTTGACGATTTTTGGATAATCGAAGATGTAAGAAAATTCTTTAGAGATAAACAAATTCCAAGTTTGTTATGGCCGATTGTGCGTCAACAAGTTTTAGATGGCTTTGCCAGATTAGGTTTACCACCAATATCACTTCCGTGGATGATAAATTAATTTTAGAAATATCTTGCTTCTAAGGCATCTGCAAAATTTTCTGAACGCTTAATTGTTTGCAAAATTAAAGGAATGATTATTGGCATTATAGTTTTTATTTTGCCAGTTAATCCTTTTGCTGATTTAATACCTTCTCTGATTATTTGAGTTTTTACGATATGACTAGCTTCTTCTGTTAAAATCGGGATAAAACGCATTACCAATAAAATCATAACAGTAACAGTTTTTGTATTAAATTTGAGTTTTTCAAAAGGTTTTAATAAATGCTTCATTCCGTCTACAAGTTCAGATTCTTCGATACTGTAGGAAAAAACTGAAATACATATCATTGCACCTACAAAGTGCAAAATCATTCTTAAACCTAACATAAATTTTACATCAGTGATTTTTATAAAATTCCATTCCCAAAGAATTTTATCTTGCGGTGAATTTTTGAACAATAAAACTTGAAATGCAAAGAAAATTAAAATCCAAGGAAGCATTTTTAGTATTCTAAGTATAATTTTTTTTATAGGATATTTTGCTAGTAAAGCATAGATTAGTGAAATTCCACAAGCACAAGATAATAAAACTATATTTTGAAATACCAATGTTGATAAAAACAATGCAAAAAAAAGCAAAATTTTTGAATGAGGTTTCATATTATGAACTAAGGATTTTTTTAGGCAAAAATCACCTAAAGAAATATTTCGTAAATTGTCTAAAAGTGATGAATATTTTTTGTATCTATCGTTTTCTACATAATTCGATTTATCAATAGGAATTTTAATAGGATTTGAATCAGATGAAATTCTTCCTTCGTGCAATCGGATTATTCTATCAGCAATCATTGCTTCTTCCATTCTATGTGTGGAAAAAATTATTGTTTTTCCTTTTTGTGCAAGTGTTTGTAATAATTCAAAAAATTGAATTCTGCTTTTAGGGTCTAATGCTGAACTTGGTTCATCTAAAATGATTATTGGAGAATCCATTGCAATAATTCCTGCCAAGGCGAGTTTTCGTTTTTCTCCTCCAGAAAGCATTTGAATTGATCTGTCTTTGTATTTTTCAAAAGGAATACCACAAAGATTCATTGAATTTTCAACTCTTTCTTTTAATTCTTTTCCTGTTAATCCTAAATTTTCAGGACCATAAGCTACATCATCAGCTGCAATATTTTCAAACAATGCACTTTCTGCATCTTGTAATGCAAGAGAAGGCTTTCCTGTTGCGTAAACTTTTCCTGAAGTGGGTGCTAATAACGAAGAAATTACTTCAAATAAAGTAGATTTTCCTGACCCAGATTTTCCCATGACAGCAGTAATTGTTCCTGCCTCAAAAGCTAAAGAAATATTTTTTAGTATTGGAATTTCCTTCTTATATTCAAAGTTTATATTTTCAAGAAATAAAGAAATTTCCTTGTTGGTCGTCTTATCTTGTTTTATTCTATAATTTCTATTAAACACAGAAGTTTCTAAGTTTCCGAAAATATGAGTTGAAATATCTATTTCTTCTCTAAATTTTTCTCTACTGTCGTCAAAGATAATTTTTCCGTCATTCATTGCAATAATTCGTTTTGCCATAAATGCTTCATCTAAGTCGTGGGATATATGTATTATTGTAGTTCCATTTTTATTTAATTCATCAAGAAGTTCTAGAATTTGTCTGCGAGAGATTGGATCAATCATAGAAAGAACTTCATCTAAAATAAGCAAATCTGGAGAAAGTGCAAGAATTCCTGACAAGGCTAACTTTTGAGTTTGCCCTAATGAAAGTGTTTGAGTTTTTTCTGTGGATTTTTCAAGCAAATCAACTTGTTTTAAGCAAGTTTGCGTTCTTTGTTTTATTTCAACTTGTGGAAGATTTAAATTTTCAGGTCCAAAGGCTGTATCTCTTTCTACAGTTCCTGCAATAATTTGATAACGAGGATGTTGCTGAACAAATCCTATCGGATTTTCATTCTGTTCAATTTCAATTGTTCCAGAGTCTGGTTCTAAAAAACCAAAAATTAATTTGGCTAAGGTACTTTTCCCTGAACCATTAGAACCTAAAACTGCAATATATTCTCCTTTTTCTACTGAAAAAGATACATTTTTTACAGCGTGAATATTTGAGTCTGGATAAGAATAACTTAAATTTTTAACTGAAACAAAACTCATATTTATTTTTTACAGCTTGCAACCAATTTTCCAATTTTTTCAAGAGCAATTTTAATTTTAGAAATATCTGTAGCGTAACAACATCTGATGAAACCTTCGCCACCTTCACCAAAAACTGAGCCAGGAACAACTGCAACTTGATACTCATTTAGTAGGCGAGTAAAAAATTCTTCGCTAGATAATCCTGTTGGGCGAATATCAGGGAAAATGTAAAATGCTCCTTCAGGTTCTGTACAAGGAAGCTCCATTTCTATAAAAGCTTTGTACATCAGATTTCGTCTTTGCTGATAAGAAATTCGCATTTTTTCAACTTCTTCAAAACCTTTTCGCAATCCTTCGGCAGCTCCGTATTGACTCATAATTGGAGCACAAATTGTGGAATATTGATGAAGTTTGTGTACTTGTTTCATTAAATCTTCTGGACAACATACATAACCAATACGCCAACCTGTCATAGCAAAGGCCTTTGAAAAACCATTTAACACAATTGTGTAAGGTTTCATTCCTGGGAAAGACCCAATAGAACAATGTTTGTGGTCGTCATAAACTAGTTCGCAATAAACTTCGTCTGATAAAACCCAAAGTTGATGTTTTTTTACAACTTCTGCAATTTTTTCAAGTTCCTCTTTTGGAATCATTCTTCCTGTTGGATTGCTTGGAGAACAAATCATAATTGCTTTAGTTTTTGGAGTAACAACTTTTTCAATTTGTTCTGCTGTTGGATAAAATCCATTTACAGATGTATCAAGATGAATTAGTTTTGTATCGCACAACGAAGCTAATGGTTGATAAGAAACATAACAAGGCTCACAAACGATGATTTCATCACCCGGATTTAGAATTGCTCTTAAAACAGCGTCGATTGCTTCTGAAACTCCGATAGTAACAAGAATTTCTTTTTTAGGATTGTAATCTAAATTGAATTTTGTTAGATATTTTGCAATTTCTTCGCGAAGTTCTTGTAATCCCCAGTTAGATGTGTAGGAAGTGTGCCCTTGTTCAAGATGATAATATGCTTCTTCTCTGATAACCCAAGGAGTAGTAAAATCTGGTTCTCCAACTCCCAGTGAAATTATATCGTCCCGTCCGATAAGTAAATCAAAAAATTTTCGGATTCCTGATGGAGGAGTAGCAAGCATTTTTTCTGAAAATCTATCTTTTCTAGTATTTTCGCTCATTTTTATGCAGTAACTCCTTCTCTTCTATCTTTTTTTTCATCTACATAAAGAACATCGTTTTCTTTGTAAGTTTTTAATACAAAATGAGTTTTTGTGCTTTTTACGCCGTTTAGGGTAGAAAGTTTTCTAGCTACAAAGAAAGCCACTTCTTGAATTGTTTCTCCTTCAAGAATTACTTGTAAATCATATCCACCAGACATTAAGTTTACAGTTTTAACTTCTGGGAATCGGTAAATTCGTTCTGCAATAGCGTCAAATCCGTGTTCTCTTTCTGGAGTAACTTGAATTTCAATAATTGCTCTTACTTTTTCTTTTTTATCTGCAACTTTATCAGGATTTAGAATGGCCGAATATTTTAGAATTACGCCTTCATCTTCAAATTTCTTGATAATTTGATTAACTTCTTCCACTGTTTTTTTTGTCATTGCTGCAATGTCTTCTGAAGATAATCTTGCGTTATCTTTTAATAATTGTAATATTTCTTCCATAAAATCATTCTCCTGTAAAGATAATTTAAAATTTTTACAAATTTCTCTTTCAATTATATCAAAAATAGATGATAATGAATAGTGATGAGTAAGAAGATATTTTTTATAGGATTTTATTTAGTTAGTATTCTTTTAGTTTTTAGTTTTTCAGGTTGTTTGAGTTTGGATAATTCTTCATCTGGATATGTGGGAACTTCAAACCTTAGCTATTCTGTGGAACAGGGGCAAGTTAATAGCGAAAAAGAATTTTCTGGAAATCTTTTTTGGTACGATCCTTATGGTACAATTTCTTCTACTCTAAAAGATGGAAAGATTTGTGAAATGGAATTTTCTATGGGATATGATGGTTCTGATAGAGATTTTTTAATTCAATTTACCAAAAAAAGAGCTGAAATTTTTAATTTAGTTGTGAAATATCTTTCAAAGCAAAGTTCAAAATTTTTGACAATGGAAAATGCTGATACAATTGAAAAAGATTTGCTTTCAATAATCAACAAAGAATGTAAACCTGAATGTCAAATATTGAGTGTTAGAATTTTCCGATTAGAAAATTTTTAAAAAAAATATTCTTTTCTATTGACATTTTATATACCGAGTGGTATATAAATAAATATGAACAACATTTCTAATACAAAGCAAGATTTATCAAAAGAAAATAGTCGTTCTCGTATTCTTGAAAGTGCCTTACAAATTTTTAGTACAAAAGGATTTGAAGGAGCAAGTGTTAGTGATATTGTTCAAGCGGCTGGTGTTACAAAACCTACTTTATATTATTTTTTTACAAATAAAGAAGGATTGTATAAAGCTGTTTGGAAAGAAAACTTTGATGATTTTTTAAAAAACTTAAAAGTTGCTTCGGATTACAAACCAAAACAAGAAAAGTATTACGAAGATGTTTATCCTGTTTTGTGTGGAGTTGTAAAAGTTTTTTTTGATTTTGCTAAAACTAATCAAGTGTTCTTTTTTCATACACTTTCTGTTTTTTCTTCGCCAGATACTGTTGCTTGTGCTGATGTTGGAATTGATTACTATCAACAATTATATACTATTTTACATTCAATGTTTTTGAATATGGGTAAAGCCCACGGAGGTATAAAAGGCAGAGATTTTCAACTTACAGTAAGTTTTATTGGTATGATTAATTCTTACATCACTTGTTGGAAACTAAAAGGTGATGGATTAACAAAAAAAACTATTGATTCTATGGTAAGACAATTTATGCATGGAATTTTTAATTAGATTTACATTTGAAAAAAAATGTAAATTTTTTTACGCTTGTTATATACCGAACGGTATGTATATAATTTTTATTAAGAGGTGATTTTATGTGGTATAATGAAGCAATCTTTTATCAATTTTATCCTATGGGAATTTGTGGTTGTGCTGATTATAATAATTTTAATTGGCAAAATTGGAACGGTTCAGATAATCCGTTAAGTCCTGATAATCCAAATAATATAAAAAAAATTATTTCTTGGATTCCTCATTTGCAATCTCTTGGAATAAACGCTGTGTATTTTTCGCCAGTTTTTCAATCTGATAGACATGGGTATGATACAAGAGATTATTACACAATTGATAGCAGACTTGGTAGTAATGAAGATTTTGCTGAAGTTTGTAAGGCTTTACATCAGGCAAATATTAGAGTTGTTCTTGATGGAGTTTTTAATCATGTTGGTAGAGGGTTTTGGGCATTTTTAGATGTACAAAAAAATCGCCAAAATTCTCCGTATAAAGATTGGTTTTATATTGATTGGAATAGAAATTCAAATAATAATGATGGATTTTGGTATGAAGGTTGGGAAGGTCATTTTGATTTAGTTAAATTAAATTTAGATAATCCTGCTGTTCAAGAACATTTGTTTGGTGCAATAAAAAAATGGAAGGATGAATTTGATATTGATGGTTTAAGATTAGATGTTGCATATTGTTTGAACGAAAGATTTTTAGCAAATTTAAAAAATTTTTGTTCACAATTTACAGATGGAATTTCTAAAGAACCTAATAGTTTTTTTATTCTAGGAGAAACAATTTATGCAAATGATATGAGCAGAATTTGTCCAAGTTTAGTAAATAGTTGTACAAATTATGAAGTATACAAAGGAATGTATTCTAGTTTAAATTCAAAAAATTTATTTGAAATTTCATATTCTTTGAATCGGCAATACGGTAATGGTGGAATTTTCAAAAATCAACATTTACTTTCTTTTGTGGATAATCATGATGTTGAAAGAATTTCTAGTTTGCTTTCAAATAAAAATTTGCTACCTTTAATTTATGCAATGTTGTTTACAATTCCGGGGCTTCCTTGTATCTATTACGGAAGTGAATGGGGCATTGAAGGAAAAAAATCTAATGGAGATAAAAGTTTACGTCCATGGCTTGAAAGTCCTCAATGGAATGATTTAACAACTTTAATTAGTAAATTATCTAACATAAGAAAAAATTTACCTGCGCTAAATTATGGTGACTACGAAAATATTTTTATTATGAATGAGCAATTAATTTACAAAAGAATTTTACATTGCGAAAATTCAAAAAAAGAAATTTTAGTTGCTTTAAATGTTTCAGAAAATAATTATTATTTAAAACCAAATAACAATGGGTATGGAGCCTTTGCTGGTATTTTTGGAAATTGGAAAAATCTTATTACTGATAAAACTGAAAATTACAATGGGTGTATAAATTTAGAGCCACATAGTTTTCAGATTTTAGAAAGTGTATAAAAAAAATCCTTGCAAAATTCAAATGTGTTTTGCAAGGATTTTTTTTTAATTAAAATATTTTATACCGAAATATTTGCAACAGCTAATTCAATAGTTCTGTCAAATTCTGATAAATCGTTTTGGTCTAAAATTGCAAGTCTAAAAACAGCGGATTCACATAAACTGTAAAAAAGTTCGTTTGCAGCTTTTACATCAATTTTTTTGAATTCACCTGCGTTAATTCCATCAATCAAAAGGGAAGTTAATAAATGTCGTAAACGAATTATTCTTCGTCTAACTTTTACAGCAGGATTTTTTCCTTTCTTTTGAACTTGTAGAAGGTAAGTTAAAATAACATTAAATAATTTTTTATGATTCATACAACATTCTAAAATTCCAAAGAGGACTTCTTTTAATCTGTCTTTGCAAGATAAATCTTTTTTAGCAATTGATATAAGTACTTCTTCTAACTTTGATGTGAGTTGTTTTATACTGCACATAAAAATTTCGCGTTTATTTTTAAAATAAATGTACAATGTTGTTCGTGTTATTCCACATCTATCAGCAATTTTTTGAAATGTAACATCTTCGTATCCTACTTCGATGAAAAGATCTAGAGATTTGTCCAGAATTTTTTTTCTTCTTTTGTCATGCTCAACAACTACTGCCATTTTTTTTCTCCAAAGTTAAATTTTATACATGTAAAAGCGTGTATCTAAATTTCCGCTTTTTAAATTTTTAATTGATGATGCCTTCTTTCCAATTGATTCTTCAAACTTATCGTGAGAAGTTATAAATCCCATTTCCCAATTTTCAAAATCTGTGAAAAGTGAATTCATATTCTTATACAACGAAATTGCTTGTTCTTCATCACCTAATCGTTCTCCGTAAGGAGGATTAGAAAGTAAAAGTCCTGTTTCGTATGGGGCTTTGATGTCAGCAAAATCTGCAACTTCAAAATCTGGTCGTTGGATGCGTTGGTCACTTCCAATCATTTGTAAAGCACGTCCTGCTGTAACGCATGCGTGTTCTGCATTTTTTTGTGAACGTTTAACTGCTTCTGGATCAATATCTGTTCCCGTAATTCTTGCTAGTGCATCTGGTCTAATTTTTGCAGCTTCTTGCTTTTTAATTTCTACAGCTTGTTCTTGGTTGAAAATTGGTAGATTTTCGATAGCAAAATGACGACCAAAACCAGGTGCTACATTGTAGGCATAAAGAGTTGCTTCTGTTGCGATAGTACCTGCTCCACAAAATGCGTCGTGTAAAGGAGTTTTTCTTCTCCAACACATCATTTGTAAAAGTACACAAGCCAAAGTTTCGCGAATCGGTGCAATACCTCCATCAGTTCTGTAACCTCGTTTATGTAGAGGTTCTCCTGATAAATCTAGTAGAACATAAACTTTATTTTGTTCAAGATAAATTCTTACATCAGCTTTTGCTCCACTTTCTGGCAAAATTGACATGTGCCAAACATCTTCAAGTTTTTTGTAAATTGCTTTATGTGTCATTCCTTGAATTGTATGCTCAGAATTAAGTTTACTTTTATAAATTCTTACTTTATCAACAACAACCTTTGTATCTTTTTTCAAAAAATCTTGCCAATTGATAGAATGAACACCTTCAAATAAATCATCAAAATTATCAGCGTTAAAAGTAGCAAGTTGTAAATAAACTCTATCAGCAGTTCTTAAACAAAGATTTGCTCTGTAAAGTCCTTCGTCAGGAGCGGTAAAAAATACTCTCCCTGGGGCATTACTTATAGTTTTGTAACCGAGAAATTTAATTTCATTTGCAAGAATTTTTTCTGCGCCGATTGCACAAAGAGCAACAAGTGTGTTCATATCTTTTAGAATAACATTTATTTATAAATTGTTCAATTAAATTTACTTTATAATAGTAGAAAACTGTGATTTTAATAATCTTTAACCATTCAAAATTGCTCCACGAATCTTTTTTACAGAAATCGCAGATGCAAGTGAAAGTTTTTTTTGTGTTTTTTCTGGTTCAATTAGAACATCTACAAAAGTATCTGTTGATTCTCGTGTAAGCATTAAAGGGGAACAGAGAATGATATTTTCCCCTTCTGGAAATTCAGATGAATCGTAAGTGAGTTCTATTAAACTTTTTGTAGTAATTGCATTTTCTATAACATGAATCTTTCCAGTAAAATCCATCCCGAAGGCTTCATTTTTTTCAATCTTTACAGTTTCTTTTCGCAATTGAGATTTTGAAATTATTATTTTTCTGTTGATACGATTCAATAAATCTTCATATT
>CALBXN010000155.1 GCA_937890485.1 uncultured Treponema sp. | reverse complement strand
TACAATGATAAAGTGTCTTGGAATGTCAGTTCTTGCAGAAGGTGTTGAAACTAAAGAGCAAAAGGATTTGTTAGAGGAATACGGCTGTGATTTTTTACAAGGTTATTATTTTTCTCGTCCTATTCCTCAAGAAGAATATTTGGCATATCTTGAAAGATCTATTTCTGAAAATGAAAATAAATATAATGATGTTTTGAAGTATCGTGAGAAAAAACAAGAGGAAGAAAAATTGAAACTTGAAAAATTAAAACTTGATGATTTAAGGACTATAAAAATTGATGAAGAACATCAGTTGATTGAACTTGTAGATGAAATTTGATAAAATCATTTTAGTTTTGAAAATATTTATTAAAGAAGGAAGAATGATACAATGGCAAAAATTCAAATGAAAAATGCTATCGCTGAACTTGATGGCGATGAAATGACAAGAGTTCTTTGGGCTGTTATTAAAGATAAACTTTTATCACCTTTTGTAGATTTGAAAACAGAATATTATGATTTAGGTTTAAAACAGCGTGATGATTCAGATGATAAAATTACTTACGAAGCTGCCGCTGCAATAAAAAGACTTGGAGTTGGAGTAAAATGTGCAACGATTACTTCTAATGCTGCTCGTGTAAAAGAATATAATTTAAAACAATTAACTCCAAGCCCTAACGGAATAATTCGTTCTGAATTGGATGGAACAGTTTTTAGAAAGCCAATTATTGTAAACAATGTAAAACCTGCAGTTGCATCTTGGAAAAAACCAATCATTATGGGGCGTCATGCTTATGGTGATGTTTACAAAAATTGCGAAATCGAAGTAAAAGGTGCAGGTAAAGCAGAACTTGTTTTTACTTACGCAGATGGAACAGAAGAACGCAAAACAATCATGGAAATGAAAGGTCCTGGAATTTTACAGGGAATTCATAACACAGAAAAATCAATCGAAAGTTTTGCTCGTTGTTCATTTAGGTATGCTCTTGATGAAAAAGTTTCTGTTTGGTTTGCTACAAAGGATACTATCAGTAAAACTTATGATGGAAAATTTAAAGAAATCTTTCAAAGAATTTATGATGAAGAATTTAAATCAGAATTTGAAAAAGCAGGACTAGAATATTTTTACACATTGATTGATGATGCTGTTGCTCGTGTAATGAAATGTGAAGGAAATATTTTGTGGTGCTGTAAAAACTACGATGGTGATGTAATGAGCGATATGGTTGCTTCTGCCTTTGGTAGTCTTTCTATGATGACAAGTGTTTTGGTTTCTCCAAACGGTGCTTTTGAATATGAAGCAGCACATGGAACTGTACAAAAACACTACTATAGATATATGAATGGCGAAAAAACATCTACAAACCCAGTTGCCTTGATTTTTGCTTGGACTGGTGCTTTAGCAAAACGTGCCGAACTTGACGGAACTCCAGAATTACTTGATTTTGCAAAAAAACTAGAAAAAGCAACTTTAGATACAATCGAAGATGGAATTATGACAGGAGATTTAAAAGCTTTGGCAAATCCTGCTCCTAAAAAAGTTGTTAATTCTTGGGAATTTATCGACGAAATAGCAAGTAGATTATAATTTGCTAGTCTTTTCTAAAAAATGCCTTATTGCTTTTCATTTTGAAAGGTGATAAGGCTTTTTTTTACATATAAATTTTTTCTCTTCCTATAGAATATATTATTGATTTTTGATAAAATATCGTGGAAATTTTGTAAATTTTTTAAAATTTAAATAATTTTATATATTATAGAGAGGATTTTTTATGTTAACCTTAAAATTCGGTGGAACTTCAATGGGTAGTGCACGACGTATGTTAGATTCTGCCGCTATTATGATTGGGAGAGCTGAACAAGATCGTATTAGTGTAGTTGTGTCTGCTGTTGCAGGTATTTCTAACAAACTACAAGAAAGTATTGATAAATGTTCAACAGGTGCAAATCCGGAAGAATTTATTTCATTTATTAGAGAAACTCACGCAACTATTTGTAACGATATTGCAACTGAATTAAAGAATTTTAACGCAAAAGAAACTATGCAAAAACTTGATGGTGTTCTCAAAGAATTTGAACGCCTTTTACAAGCAGTTTCTGCTTTTGGAGAATGTCCTCCATCTGTTTATTGTAGAATTATGGGTATGGGCGAATTGATGAGTGCTCCAATTATGGAATCAATTTTGTCTGCAAAAGGCTACAAAGTTGCTCTTATCGATTCAAGAAATATGATTATTACAACAGGTAACCAAGGAGAAGGGGATCCTGATTATCATTTAACTGACGAAGCTTTTAAACCTTATCGAAAAGGTGAAGTTGCAGGAGATGCACAAATTTTACTTTTCCCAGGATTTATCTGTGGGTGGAAAGCAAATGCAGAAAGCGAACCTGTAATGGGACTTTTAGGACGAAACGGTTCTGACTTCTCTGCTGCAATTGTAGGTGCATCTTTACGTTCTTCAAGAGTTGAATTCTGGACAGATGTTGACGGAATTTACACAGCTGACCCTCGTATCATTCATGATGCAATTTTAGTTGACGACATGACTTATGCTGAAGCAATGGAACTTTCTTTCTTTGGTTCAAAAGTTCTTCATCCCAAAACATTAGCACCTTTAGCTGCTCGTGGAATTGAAGCTTGGAGTTTGAACAGTCATAATCCAAGTTCTAGAGGAACAAGAATTGGAACAGGTCCTTACGAAAATGATAAGGTTGGACCAGTTAGAGGTATTTCTTGTCTTAAAAATACTGCAATGATTTCTGTTTCTGGTGCAGGAATGAAGGGAAAAAGTGGAATTGCGGCTCGTATTTTCTCAGCTGTTTCTCGTGCTGGAATTTCAATGTTGCTTATTACTCAATCAAGTTCAGAATATACAATCAGTTTCTGTATCAAAAAATCTGATGCTCGTTTTGTTTACGATTTACTTTGTGCAGAATTTGATTTGGAAATTCGTGGAAACTTAATCGATGTTATCGAAGTTCAAGAAAATTGTGCAATCGTTTCTATCGTTGGCGATAACATGAAGAAAAAACGAGGCATTGCTGGAACATTCTTTGATGCTCTTGCAAGTCGTGATATAAATATTCTTGCTATTGCACAAGGTTCTTCTGAACGCTCAATTTCTGCTGTTATTTCTGCCGATGACGGTGATACTGCTGTAAAAGTTGCTCACATGTTCTTCTTTAACACAGCACAGACAATCGAAGTTTTTGCTTTTGGTGCTGGAACAATCGGTGGTTGTATGCTTGACCAAATTCGTGACCAACAAAAAGATTTGTTAGCTCAAGGCATCGACATTAAAGTTATGGCTATCGCAAATATCGATGGAATGATTATGGATGCTAACGGACTTGATTTGACAGATTGGCGTAACGATGTAGCAGAAAAAGGTAAATTAACAAATCTTGATGAAATTATTCAGTTTGTAAAATATGAAAAACCATTAAATCCAATCTTTGTTGACTGTACAGCTTCCTATGATTTACCAAATCGTTATCTTGATATTTTAGAAGCTGGAATGCATATTGCAACTCCAAATAAACGAGCAAATTCTATGTCTATGGATTTCTATCACGAATTAAGAAAAACAGCAAATAGAATGCATCGTCGTTTCTTGTATGAAACAAATGTTGGAGCTGGACTTCCTATTATTGATACTTTGCAGAACTTGTTTAAATCAGGTGATAAACTTACAGGATTTTATGGAATTATGTCAGGTTCTCTTTCATATATCTTTGGGCGTTTGGATGAAGGTGTTTCATTTAGCCGTGCAGTTATTGAAGCACGTGAAAAACGCTACACAGAACCAGACCCTCGTGATGACTTGGCAGGATTAGATGTTGCTCGTAAAGCCTTGATTATTGCTCGTGAAGCAGGAATTTCTTTGGAACTTGAAGATATTACAATGCACAATGTTTTCCCAGAAGGATTTGATTCAACTGGAACAATCGAAGAATTTCTTAATAAACTTCCTCAAGTTGATGATTACTTTGCTAAGAAAGTTAGCGACCTTAAAAAACAAGGCAAAGTTCTTAGAATGGCAGCTTCTATCGAGGACGGAAAAGTTAGCGTTGGTATGATAGAAGTTGATGAAAATAATCCATTGTATGGAATTCGTGGTGGTGAAAACGCATTTGTATTCCATACTGCAAGATATACTCCAATTCCTATGACAATTCGTGGTTACGGTGCTGGTGCTGGTGTAACAGCTGCTGGTGTTTTTGGTGATATTCTTAGAACTGTATCTTGGAACCCAGATAAGTAAAGTAAAAGGAATTTGTTATGGTAATTGTTTTAGAAAAAAATATCTCTAATGCAGATAAGGACGAATTAAAATCTTTTCTTGAAAAGAATAATTTTAAAGTAAACGAAATTACTGGAGAAGAAGAAACTATTCTTGGTGCCGTTGGAAAAATGGGAATTGACCCAAGAGAAGTTGAAATTCTACCTGGAGTTTCTAGAGTAATTCCAATTTCAAAACCTTATAAAATGGCTAGTAGAGAATACAAAAAAGAAAATTCTGTAGTTGAAATTCCAAACAACCGTGGACAAATAGTTCGCATTGGTGGCTCTCGGCTTGTTTCTATTGCAGGACCTTGTGCAGTAGAAAGTCGTGAACAAATGATGAGTGTGGCAAAGCGCGTGGCAGCCAGTGGTGCAGTGATGCTTAGAGGTGGTGCTTATAAACCAAGAACTAGTCCTTATGCTTTTCAAGGTTTAGCTGAAGAAGGATTGAAATATCTTAAAGAAGCTGGGGATGCCTACGGATTGCCTGTTGTTACAGAATGTGTTTCTGCAGAACATCTTGATGCAATGAAAAAATACAAAATTGATTGTTTGCAAATTGGTGCAAGAAATATGCAAAACTTTGAGCTTCTAAAAAAAGTTGGAGCAGTAAATATTCCTGTAATTTTAAAACGAGGAATTTCAGCAACAATTGAAGAATGGCTCATGGCAGCAGAATATCTTTTATCATCAGGAGCAGAAAATGTAATTTTATGTGAACGAGGAATTCGTACTTATGAAAAAGCAACTCGTAACACATTAGACTTATCTGCAATTCCAATTTTGCGTTCATTAACTCACTTGCCAATAATCGTTGACCCAAGTCATGCTGTTGGAATTAGAGATAAAGTTCCACCAATGGGCTTGGCTGCTGTTTCTGCTGGAGCTGACGGAATTATTGTTGAGGTTCATTGTAATCCTGAAAAAGCATTCTCTGATGGTGCTCAAACTCTTTATCCTGAACAATTTGATAAATTGATGCGTGATATTGATGTGCTTGCACCCGTTGTAGGAAAAGAAACCACACGAATAAGAAATCAAATTTCCTTATCAACATCAGAAAATGAAAATAATAAAACAAAAAAATCTGATAATGTAGTTTGTGCTTTCTCTGGAAGTCGTGGAGCTTATGCAGAAATTGCAATTCAACATTATTTTGATAAACAAAGTGAAAGTTTTCCTTGCAAGAATTTTAGAGAAGTTTTTCAAGCAGTTTCAGATGGTAAAGCAGACTTTGGTATGATTCCAATAGAAAATTCTCTTGCAGGTTCAGTTTATGATAACTATGATAATTTAATTCGCTTTGCAGATGTTTCAATTTGTGGAAGTATTAAATTGAGAATTGAACATGCTTTAATTTGCAACAAGGGAACAAATTTAGATTCGATAAAAACTGTTTATTCACATCCTCAGGGATTTGCACAGTGTGCGGAATTTTTATCACAATATCCTGATTGGAAATTAGTTGAATGTTCTTCAACTTCTGAAGCTGCATGTAATGTTGCAAAAAAAAGTAGTACAGATTGTGCTGCCATTGCATCTGAACAAGCTGCAACTGTTTCTAAATTGGAAGTTTTAAAATCTGGAATTGAAGATGATCCGAGAAACTATACAAGATTTATTGTGATTAAACCAAACAATACATCAACAAACGAAAATATTTCTTCTTTAGTTTCAGAAAGTTCTACAGGAATGAAACTTGCATCAGTTGCTTTTGTAACAAAAAATGAACCTGGTGCTTTGATGTCTTGTCTTGAAATTTTCCATAAAGCTTCTATGAACTTGACACGATTGGAATCTCGCCCAATTCAAGGACAACCATGGAGATATATGTTCTATGTAGATATTGTTTTAAAAGATTCAACTTCTAATGATGTAGAAATTTCAACTGATTCATTAAACACTGTAATTGACAAATTAAAATCACAAACAGAAGATGTGCGTTTGTTAGGTGTTTATTCAGAAGTAAATTAATTTTGGAGTAAAATATGAAAAGATATGTTTTATCAGTTCTTGTAGAAAATCACGCAGGTGTTCTTAGTAGAGTATCTGGTTTGTTCAGTCGTCGTGGATATAACATCGACAGTTTAACTGTAGGCGAAACATTTAATCCTGAACAATCTCGAATGACAATTGTTGTTCGTGGTGATGAATATATTTTAGAGCAAATTGAAAAACAACTTTCAAAATTAGTTGAAGTAATTTCAATTAAACATTGTGATTTATCTGAAACAGTTGTTAGAGAAATGGCATTGATAAAAGTTAATGCTAGTGCAATGAATCGTGTTGGAGTTATTGAAACTGCAAATATTTTTAGAGCACACATAGTTGATGTTGGAATTGATTCTGTGATTGTTGAAGTTACTGGTAGTGAAGATAAAATTGCAAGTTTAATTAGATTGTTAGAACCATTTGGAATTTTGGAACTTGTAAGAACTGGATTAACTGCAATGACTCGTGGTGAAAATGTTTTAGGCGAATAAAAAAATATATACGATTATAAAAAGATGCTAAGGAGAATTTAGAATTTTTCTTAGCATCTTTTTTTTAACTAAAATAATTTTTCGTTACATAAAAATGCAGCTGTAGAACATGCTCCTGCTAAAGTTAATTTGTTTTGTTCTAATTCTATTTGAGCAGTGTTTCTTTCAATTTTTGCTTGAAGTAATTCTTGTTCTGAGCCATATCCTGAATTAAAAAGTTGTTCTTGTTGTTTTATTTTAGAATCTAATGTTTGCAATTTTAATTTTTGATATTCAATTTTAGATAATGCTAAATCTATTACATTAAATTGTTCTTGTAATTTTTGTTTTATTGATAAAACTGCATCATCATAATTTACACCTGCAATTTCTTCTTTACTTTTACTCTTTTTTATTTCATTGATTTTTTTACCACCGTCCCAAACAGTTGTTTTTAAAGCAAGAGTAAAATTTGTAGTATAATCATTTTGTCTAAACCAATCTTTTTCTAAAAATGGAAATCTTGAACCACCGTAACCAAGTGATAGTTTTAATGCAAAATCTGGTTTCCAATAAACTGATGCTTGAGCAATTTTTGTAGTGTACTGACTGATTTGTTCTAAATTTTCTAAAATTAAAAATGTATCTTGTGTTGTGTTTAGTGCTTTTGAAAAAAGTTCATCTCTGTTACGATTTGCAAATTCATAAAAAATATTTTCGTTAGGTGTAAAATTTATATTTGCTAATTCTAAATTTTGATTGCCTGTCATTTTTTGAATACTAAGAAGTAAATTAAAAAATTGTTCTTTAATTTCTTGTTGAGTAATATTTATTTGTTGTGCAGAAATTTTTGCTTCTAAAACATCTTGTTCTAATAAAATTCCGTTTTTTTGTGCGTCTTCAGAAATTTTTACTAAACGATTTGCATATTCATCTTGTGTGTTTAATAAAGTTTCAATTTGTGATAGATAAAATAAACTTACAATTCGTGTGTTTAGTTCTGTTTGTAATTGTTTTTCTTTTGATGAAATTTGTAGTTGTTTAATTTCAGAAACTTTTTCATAAAGTTTAATTGCATTTTTTAATTTTCCCCAAGTATAAATTGGTTGAGTAACATCAAGTTGAAAAGAGTAAAAAGTATTTTCCATTCCATCATAAAGTGTTAAATATTGTCCACAAGGTTTTATGTCCATGGAATCAGGCCATGTAATTGAATTTAAAATATCATCAACATTTAAAACGATACTATCAATTGGTGGATTTAAAAAATATGTTCCAGAAACTGTTAAATCAATTGTTGGTCCTAATCCTTCTTTTGCATTTTTTACCACGCGATTTTGAACTCGGGTAACATTTTTTCCTGTTGTAAAAAACTCTTCATATATGTGGATATTTGCTCGTATCGGAAAATTTTTTCGAAAAATGGCTAAAAATCCGATATCCTTTTGATGCTGTTTTTGCGCTTTTCAAGCCACTCGGAAAGGCGTTCCTTCCCCATTATTGTTATACGTGTGCAATCGCTGTCTCCCAACTCTGTAGTGTTATAGGCATCACACAAAAGTCCTGTGTCGTCTTCCATTACAAACGCACACACAACGTCCAAAATCTGTTTGAGTTCAAGGTTGTCGTAGTCTCTAACACGCCGATTGGAAAGCTTCTTATCGTAGATATGTGAAAAGCATACGACACATTCACAGAAGTGCGGAACCGTGTGATTCCTTACGTAGCTGCTTAGGGTAAAATAAAGTGGATCAATGAGATACTCCGTGCTCTTGCGTTGCTTCTTTTTGGGGAGTAAGCAAGGTAAGGTTATCTCCAAAATATCATCCTCGCATTTGATCTCAATGCCCTGAACAACACCTGCCGAAGCAAGATATTCTGCCTTTTTTATTCCCGCCGTTCCGTATATTAAATTTCGCAATCGACAGGTTATAAGCTCACTGCGGAGCGCTGCATCAGTGGATAACAGCTCATAGTTTTCGGAGATGTCAATGCTCTCCATAGCGCGTAACGTTCTGACAAGTTTTTCGATATCATTTTGTATCCCTTCAATTCTCTTGTTGATAATCTGTCTGTCCAAATAGTCCTCCTTTACTTATTCTTTTTTGTAATACTGTACCTCTCCGGCATCTATGTCAACGGTGCAGAAAATCGCATCATCAAGATCAATTTTTTCGATCTGTGATACTTCCTCAACAATGAGAATTTTCTTACCGCAATCATCATCGTAGCGCATTCTCATTGCATGAAGAATCAGAGTTTCTTTCTCCCACGGAACGTAAACGATCTCATAGGTTTCGCCGTCTGCGAAGAATACGATTTTAGAAGGATATGCATCTGTACTGTGATACTCGCACTTGTCTGCGAAGTCTGTAAGTACCCAGAGTGCTGCCATCATTTCGGGATCGTGATCAAACTTCGGCTGACAGTAATATGTGTCCCTGTCAGTACGGTAAAAAATGCGTCCTTGATTCACAAGATAAGCCAAAATTTGCTCTGTCTTTCCCTCTCTTCCGGGATACAATCTGAGCCATTGTTCCCTCTTGATACATTGGTATGTGCTGATGTCACGGAGTAAGGATTCTACTTCTTGT